>NZ_CAMYOM010000007.1 GCF_947260015.1 uncultured Eudoraea sp.
CCAATCTGTATTAATAAATGCCGTAGGATTTGGCGGAGCCGAACCTCGCTATTATTACCCGGGGAATGATAGAAATTATTATGTAAGTCTGGGAATTAATTATCAACTATGAATTATACGTTCGAATAATACTTTATTCCGTTTTCTTCAACCATTTCCTTATTCCAACCTCATCGGCGATAGTCTCATTAACGGCGCCTATTGCTATTCTCTTTTGTTCCATAGTATCTCTATACCGAATAGTGACTGTTTCGTCTTCCAGAGTTTGATGATCCACGGTAATGCAAAAAGGCGTGCCAGCAGCATCTTGCCTTCGATACCTTCGCCCTACAGCATCTTTTTCATCATAGACCACATTGAAATCCCATTTAAGATCATCAATAATTTTATGCGCTATTTCTGGTAATCCATCCTTTTTTACAAGTGGTAGAACAGCTGCCTTTGTTGGTGCAAGAACAGCGGGTAATTTTAAAACTATCCGGGTTGTTCCATTTTCCAATTCCTCTTCCTTCAGCGAATTTGAAAAAACAGCCAGGAACATTCTATCAACTCCAATAGAAGTTTCCACAACGTAAGGCACATAATTCTGGTTGAGTTCAGGGTCAAAATACTGCAATTTTTTTCCTGAATATTTTTCATGGCTCCCCAGATCAAAATCGGTTCTGGAATGAATCCCCTCGAGTTCTTTAAATCCAAATGGAAATTTAAACTCGATGTCTGTGGCTGCATCTGCATAATGGGCCAGTTTTTCATGATCATGAAAACGGTAATTCTCCTCGCCCATTCCCAGTGATAAATGCCATTTCATGCGTAACTCTTTCCACTTTTCATACCATTCTATCTGTGTTCCTGGTTTAATAAAGAATTGCATCTCCATTTGTTCAAATTCCCGCATTCTGAATATAAACTGCCTTGCAACAATTTCATTCCTGAATGCCTTTCCAATTTGTGCAATCCCAAATGGTATTTTCAGACGTCCGGATTTTTGAACATTAAGAAAATTTACGAAAATCCCCTGGGCTGTTTCAGGTCTTAAATAAAGATCGGTGGCATTTTCGGCAGAAGCTCCCAGTTTTGTCCCGAACATTAAATTAAATTGTTTAACATCGGTCCAGTTTTTAGACCCTGAAACGGGGCAAGCTATTTCCAACTCTTCGATTAGATTTTTAACATCCTCTAAATCTTCGGCTTCCAATGATCTGCCTAAGCGTTTAAGTATACTTTGTGCTTTCTCCTGATAGCCCAAAACACGAGGATTAGTTGTAAGAAATTGAGTTTTGTCGAAGGACTCACCAAATCGTTTTGAAGCTTTTTGAACTTCCTTATCAATTTTTGCTTCTATCTTGGCGACATGGTCCTCAACTAATACATCTGCCCGATATCTCTTTTTGGAGTCTTTATTATCAATAAGCGGATCATTAAAAGCATCAACATGGCCCGATGCTTTCCAGGTTGTAGGGTGCATAAATATTGCGGCATCAATGCCTACAATATTTTCATGCATCTGCACCATGGCCTTCCACCAGTATTCTTTAATATTTTTTTTAAGTTCTGCCCCGTTCTGGGTATAGTCGTAAACCGCACTCAAGCCATCATATATTTCACTTGATTGCACCACATAGCCATATTCCTTAGCATGTGAAATTACCTTTCTAAAGATGTCTTCTTGATTTGCCATTCGGCAAAAATAGAATATTAAAGCATTTAATTTTTAAGACTATTAAATAAAATGGAATAACATTGAAAAATGTAGTGTTTATTTCAATTGAAATTCTGAAGATGCTAGTAGTTTTTCATCTTCAAAAACATTAAGCGTGTAAGTGCCAGGTTCCAACGAACCTTCTGGAATGGTTATAAAATCACATACACTGATCTCCTCTCCCGCGGATATTAGCTCTACTCTCTTACTATAGATATTTCCGCTTACAGAAATGACATTAGCGTTGTCTTCAATAACCCCCATGTTAGGGCCAAGAAACTGAAAGTAAATAATCTTTTCTTCATTTCTGTCATTTGGGTTTCCTATTATGGTAACACATCCCCTTAGCTTTTCAATAGTCGATGCCTTGGTCGTTTTTATAGGTTTACCGCTTCGCAGCCTAAAACCACTTCCTTCAGAATTTTGCAATTTCAAATAACTCTTTATTCGCAATTCCTTATTGAGCTCCTTATTCTTCTCACGCAGTAATGCTTCCGCTTCTGCAAGAGAACTACTTTTACCTCGTAATTCTTCAATCATTTTGCGAGTCTCCTCATATTTATCGGAGAGAAGCATATTATTATATTTAAGGAAATTGTTTTTAAGTTTAAGGCTATCGTGTTTTACTTCTAACTCACGAAGTTCTTTCTTGTACTCCTTTAATTTGGCTACGGTAAAGTTGAGTCTGCCTACAGAATCCAATAACTGCTGAACACGATATCTGGAATCTTGTAATTCTATTTCATTTACTTCATTAAGTGCAGAAAGCCGGTCTACTTCAGTCTTCATAAGGGTTAAATCCTTTACAAGCAGGCCTTTTTCATCTTCCAAATAGTTTATTTGCGTTCTGGATTGGGCATAACTATAGTAGAAAGCTATTAATATGCCGATAATTACGGCAACTAATGCAGCAAGTATTATTTTATAGTTAAATTTATTATCTTGAATATCCATTCAGATAGGCTAAGTAAATAAGATTAGGTTTATTTAAGATTTGTACTTTTCCAAGCTATCAAATATAATAAATGATATCAACACGGTACTTCTACCGAGGTTGTGTTTTGGATGTAATGATCAATTATATCGAGGAGAGCAGCTGTTGTGTACCCTTTGTCGAAACCAAATACCACTTACCGAATACAATTTTATTGAGCAAAATGCAGTGGATACTATATTTTATGGCCGAATTGACATAAAAAAGGCCTCTGCGTTCCTTTTTTATTCAGATCAAGGGATTGTTAAAAATTTAATCCACTTTTTAAAGTATAAAAATCAACCTCAAATAGGACAATTTTTAGGGGACTGGTATGGCCAGGTTCTGAGAGAAAGTAACGCTCTAGACCATATTGATATTGTAATACCTGTTCCATTACATAAAAAAAAGCTTAATAAACGAGGATATAATCAAGTATCTGGATTTGCTAAAAGAATTGCGAACCATCTTAATGCTAGTTATATGGATGATATTCTTGTAAAAACAGCCAATACCCGTACCCAAACCAAAAAAAACAGATTTTATCGCTGGAGAGGTATGCCAGATCTTTACAGAGTAAATAATCCCGCTTTTTTATGTAACAAAAATGTACTGTTGATTGATGATGTGATTACTACCGGTGCCACCATAGAAGCCTGTACACGGGCAATAAAAAAGGCAAAAGATGTTACTGTTTCAGTTGCTGCGATGGCGGTTGTTCCATAATTTCACAATTCTTTAAATTAGTTGTTTCTTTGCTTTATAGAAAAATCAAATGCCTCGAATACAGCGTATTTTATCCTTCTTTTTTCTAATTGCAGTTGTTCTGGCCGCTTTACAATGTGCCAGGAGGGGATCTCCTACTGGCGGGCCCAAAGACAATACCCCTCCGGTTTTATTAAAGGCAGAACCTGAAAATCTGACAACTGAATTCAAGGCCAAAAAAATCAGGCTTTATTTTGATGAATATATCAAATTGGAAGATATTCAAAATCAGCTTATTGTATCACCGCCTTTAAAATATAATCCTGAAGTTACACCTCAGGGAGGGGCCAGGAAATATGTAGAAATCACTTTAAAAGATACTTTGTTAGAAAATACAACCTATACATTAAACTTCGGACAGGGTATAGTAGATAACAATGAGGGCAATCCGAACAGCTTCTTAACTTATGTTTTTTCTACCGGTACATATATTGATTCATTAACCGTATCCGGGGTTGTTAAAGATGCCTTTAATAATAAAGCAGACGAGTTTATTAGTGTTATGTTATACGAAATAGACACTGCCTATAATGATTCTACAGTCTATAATAAACCTCCCAATTATATTACAAATACGCTTGACAGCACCATTATCTTCCAACTTAAATACCTCAAAGCGGGAAAATATGCAATTTTTGCTCTCAAGGATGAATCTAAAAACAATGTATTCGATCAGAATACAGATAAAATAGGCTTTATTGACGACACCGTCTCTCTCCCAACCGATACTGTTTTTCTTCTTAATCTTTTTAAAGAGATCCCTAATTATAGTTTGAAGACGCCAAATTATGCCGCGGCTAACAAAATTATATTTGGTTATTCTGGCGGAAATGAAAAATTAGATATTGAAGCTTTAACAGAAATTCCCGATTCTATAAGTACACTTGTTGTCAAGGATCCTGAAAAAGATACCCTTAACTATTGGTTCACCCCTTTTGAAATAGATTCTATCATTTTTAAAGTGACTAATGAGAACTTGAAGAAAATTGATACGTTTACGGTAAAAACAAGAAAATTGGTTGCTGATTCTGTAATGCTTACTCCCAGTCATCGAAACACTATAAACTTCGCTGATGAATTCTACATAACATCCAATATTCCGATTGTTGCTATGGACACAACCAGGATAGCTATCTTCAACAAGGATACTATAGCAGTTAATTTCAAAGCTAAATTAGACACTACAAAAAACCGGATGTCTCTGGACTTCGAAAAAGAGGCTGATGAGAAATATTATCTAAATTTGCTTCCTTATTTTATTACAGACTTCTTTGGGGCAACTAATGATACAATTAACTATAGATTATCTACCGGAGGGTATGCTGACTTTGGCAGTTTGCGCTTGAATTTAGCAGGTGAAATAACCTATCCTATTATTGTACAATTAACTGATGAAAAAGAGAAATTATACAGGGAAATATATGTATCCGAAGCAACAGCCTTAGATTTTAATACACTTAAGCCCGGAAATTATCTTATTAGGATTATTTTTGATAGCAATTCAAACGGCATATGGGATACAGGTAATTATCTAAAGAAGATTCAACCAGAAAGGGTTATCTACTACCCGAGTGTTATTGAAATGCGGGCCAATTGGGAAAAAATTGAGACATTTACTATTTTAGACTAAAATGATCTCTATCTTCTAAAAATTTAAATCGTGCCCTTAAATTTTTTAAGTGTTTCAGGTCTAAAGTAGCGTAGAGTACCTCATCTTGTTTGGAGAAAACAATCTGACTTCCCATAGGGTCATATATAGCTGAATGGCCAGGGTACCTAATTGCATTATTATCCTCACCCAATCTATTTACCCCTATACAATAGCTCATGTTTTCTATGGCCCTTGCTTTTAACAAAGTATCCCAGGCATCAATTCTGGGTTCAGGCCAATTGGCTACAAAAAGCAAAAGATCATAATCTCCTTTATATCTAGCCCATACTGGGAATCGAAGGTCATAGCATATTAAAGGGTAAATTCGGAATCCTTTATAAGAAAACACTAATCTCTCTTTACCGGAATCATATACTTTATCCTCTCCGGCAAATGTAAAAGTATGCTTCTTATCATAGCTCTTGGAAGTACCATCAGGATATATAAAAAAAAGTCGGTTAGTAAATTTATTTTTTTCATTATATGAAATACTTCCAACTAAGGCCATATTTTTATCTCTGGCTATTTGCTTCATCCATTTCACGGTATTTTCTCCCTCTTTAGCATTTACTCTGTCCGGGTTCATGGTAAATCCGGTTGTGAACATTTCGGGCAAGATAATCATATCCGTATCGTTTGGAATCTCCCTTATCTTTTGCGAAAAAATATTTCTATTATCCAAGGGATTCTCCCATATCAATGGGGTTTGTATCAGCGCTACTCTTAGTTCACTTTGCATAATTATCCGTTATTTTCTAAAAGAGCAATTAAATCCGAAAAACCCTGCATTTTGGCATGGTCCAAAGCCGTATTTCCCTTTGCATCTTTAACCGTTGTATCCGCACCAGATTCCAATAACAGCTTTGCTAATTCCTCCTTGTTAAAAGTAGCGGTATAAATAAGGCAGGTAGCACCCATGGTATTTCTCTCATTTACGTTCGCTCCTCTTTTTATTAAATCCTTAGCTATTTCAACTAAGCCCTTAAAACTAGTTCCCATTAATGCAGTATTCCCGGAAGCATCTTTAGCATCAATTTTAGCCCCCCGGTCCAAAAGGAATCTCGCCACTTCTCTATGATCATAATAAGTCGCAAGAATTAAAGGGGTAGAACCTCTCTGGTCAACAGAATTTACCAGCTCGGGGAATTCTGTAACCAATTCTTTAACTGTTTCAATATTTCCTTTTCTTATTTCGTTGAAAAAAGTTGTTACCGTGTCTTCCATAAAAATTAAATGTATAAAAAAACTACCACTAATAGATCATACAAATGGTTACAGATATAAATAAATTATCGAATTCCCGGTGAAAAATCTTCGGGAGCATTCTGTGGTAAATTTATAGTTTCAAAACCTCCTGTATCATTATAAATGGTCCATTCACTAAATGTAAAGACAGAATTTCCGGTCACAATATTTATCTTCCTTTCGGCTTTTCCATCCTCAAATTCATGATCTGTACCGGAACCATCTTCTCCTATGAGTCCAAAGATATCAATTACAGTTCCAAAGGGATCTATCAGCACTAAATTGTCGTCGCCATTAGAATCTGCAGGGCTATTGCTACCCAATTCAATATCGGGAGGGTAGCCGTATACTGCCTGAAATTCTGTGGCATTTGGTGAGAAAACCAGAGTGCTATTTGAATCAATTATTATCCCTGAAAGATCAATTTCTGATCCTGAAGTAACATTTGCGTTAGTGTACCTTAACAAAAACCAACCATCTAATTGAATCTGCTGGTTACCTGCGTTGTAAAGTTCAATAAATCTGGCTTCAGAATTATTATTGGGATCAGCTATCTCAGATATAAATATTTGGTCAGATGTCAAAAGAACTTCTGAATCTGCACAACGCTCATTTGGCATCTCCATATCATTTAATGTGCGAATGATTAATTGATAATCATTATTTTCTCTATAAAGAACAGCAGTTACAGATCCATTCCCCGATGGTAATATTGTATCCCGAAAATCAGAATATCCACTATTTAATAATTCAATCAAACCACCATTACAATCAGAAAGATTCCTTATGGTTTCCTCCTGCGGAAGAGCAAAAGTTAAATTTTTTTCCTCTTCTAAAACCTCGAGACTTTCCAGTTGTATTAACGTGTTTACTAAATCTTCGTTAAGATTTGGTATAGAGGTGATTTCAGGAACCAAATTACTAATAGGATCACATGAAAGAAAAATATGATCTCCAACAGCAAGGGCCGGTAGCCTTCCTACACTTAAATTTCCAAAAGATGTGAATACGCCCCCTAGCTTGTAAACACCTTTACTCTTCCCAAAATATAACCCTTTTAGTTTAACGTATACTTTACTTCCTAATTCATAAAATAGGTATGAATCCCTAAGGTCTATTTCTATTTGAAAGCCAGCTGTAGGGTTTATGGAGTTATCCTGTATATGAAGTGTGCTAAAAAAATTTCCAGCCTGATCTGAAGATACAATATAACCTTCAATTACTAAATCTTGATGTATTTGTATAACTTCTCCTTCGAATAAATTTTTGACCTCAACAAAAGTACGATTAGCAATTAATTGATCATTACAGGAAGTTTCCGGGCTCTTAAAATTTGGATCTTTTACACAGCCGAAAATGAAAAGCAAACAATAATATTTAAGTAAAAAAGCTGGTTTCAATTTCTTTATACTTTTCATTTTAATAGCTATTCATATCATATTAGTTGACTCTGCTTAATTTTAGAAGCTTAGGGCAAGGTTCAAAAAATAAGTTCTTCCGTAACCAAACCAGTATTTCGGCCCAAATGACGGTGAGCCGCTTAAATTGTCCTTAACGAATTGACCGTAGTTTCCATTCCTGTTTTGTTCATAACCTCCGGTTCTAAAATCAGTGTCAAATACATTATTTATACTTACAAATACGCTTAGGTATTTACCATTTAGTAGCCAGGATTTACCTCCAACCAGATTTAGGAGATAAATATCATCCATGGGATTTTGCTTTAAGATTCTAGCTACATTAGCCGGAGTGGCATTATCAAATGGTTGAGCCGTATCGGGATTCAAATAAAAACTCTGGGTTCTTCTTATAGTTGAAATACTAGTATAATTATCCGAGAGATAGTTAATTTTTGTACTTATCCACCAATACTTCGGATCCCTGTAATCTACTCCTAATGAAAGTGCTGTCTGAGGTCCTGTAGGCAGTTTGTAGTTTTTAATTTCTGCTATTCCTAAGTCTTTTGTTCCTTCAATGGTGATCAAATCATCTTCATCTCCAGCAGTATCAAAATTTATTGCCAGATTGGGATCACTTGCAAAAATAAATTTACCTAAAGCAAAGGCAGCTGATAAATTTACAGATGATGAAAGCTGATAGGATAAACCCATCTCAATTCCCATATTAAGCTTGTCAAGATCAGTAATTACTTCTTGGACAAAATCTGAGCCTACTCCGGCATCAACAAAGAAAAAATTAATATCAGTAAGCTTTTGAAAACGGGTATAAAAACAAGTTAATCTTCCTATTATGTTTGGAAACCTGGTAAAGTAGTTAATATCAACACTCGTGATTTTTTCATTATTTAAATTGGGAACAATTGCATTGTTCTCCCTTGGGTTTATAAAGGTATTTACCGCCAGCGGGGCTCTATTTAAGAGCATTCCATTAGTGCTAATCCATTGTCTCCCATTTAATTTATACGTAAATCCGCCTTTAATCGCATAATTACTGAATTGTACAGGGTTACTTTTGCCCATAGAATTTTCGGGGAAGCGTTCATTTAAAAAATTTCCGGTCCTCTGATATGTCGAATAGGTATAGTTGGCAGCTATAAAGGAATTCCATTTACTTTTAACGATACTCATCTGCGCAAAAGCATCGAATTCTTGATAATTTAAAGTATAGTTATAGTTAAAAATATCTCCCTTAGCCTTTTCCAATTGACCATTTACATCATTTCGGGTATTTGAAAAAGGATCTATATCTGCATGATAATCTGCTCCTAACAGGTCATTAATTTTAGCAAAATTATTGGAAATAGTATTCCTAAAAGACAAATTCATGTCTATAGAAATCACCTCATTAGGTTTAATATTAAAGTTAGTATTTAGCGTTAATTGTTTGTCTTTAATGGTATCGTCGTATAAAACATATGCGGCCATCCCATTAGCTGAGTTTATTGAATTTGCTCTATAAAGGTTTTCCCAGTCTAATTGGGGTTTTAACAAAAAAGCTTTTTTAGCCAGATCTGCATTTAAAAAATTGGCGCCAATTGGACTGTTAATATAAAAACTGGGTAAATATCTATAATAGGTGGGTTCCGGATTAGGAGCATTAAAATATCCTATCCTGCTTTTTGAAAAGTTGCCAAATTGGTACGACATTCCAACATTAATACCAAGTTTTCCATATTTGCCGTAATAGTTTAGCATAATTATGGGCTCCATGATTTTCCGTTCTCTGGAATTGCGATAGTATCCGTTTTGAAATCCCCAATGAGGATTGTACCTATTACCGGCTAATTGATATACTTCCTCAGTTATAGCTGAGGAACTCCCGCGGCGATTGGAAGAAAGAATTCCCGTAAAAAGTAAATTATTATTAGTATTGAATTGATACTCTAGTGCAGCATATATAGAAAAGGCATCATATAATGTTCCGTTTATAAAACCTTCCTTGGCCCATCTTCGGGAGGCCGCAAGAGAATAGATAAAATTGCCTTTATTCCTTTTGGAGGTATAACTTGC
The DNA here is from genome assembly GCF_947260015.1 of uncultured Eudoraea sp. Lineage (GTDB taxonomy): Bacteria > Bacteroidota > Bacteroidia > Flavobacteriales > Flavobacteriaceae > Eudoraea. The sequence goes on from NZ_CAMYOM010000007.1 coordinate 9,804, forward strand.
CATAATACGACCCGAATAAGTACGGTTAGAAAAAGAACCAGAGAATCTGAATCCCGGGCGAAGTCCTGATGGTCTTGTGTCTATATTAGTTACCCCAAGAAGTCCTCCAAACCGATATGGAGAAGCCCGTAATCCTAAATAAAAATCCTGGTTCCGTAGTACATCATTAAGTCCACCCCAATTGTTCCATTGCGGCCTCCCATCACGCAGTTTATTCATTAGTACTCCATTGATTAATACATTACCATTCCGGGAGTCGTAGCCCCTCACTTTGAAAAATACCTGCCCAAAATCAAAGGCTGCACGGTTTAAAAAGACATCGCGCGTAGCCGTTAACATCCCCAAACTTCCTCCATCTAATTCCTCATCAATAATTTGGGTATCATTCAGTGTTATTAAAACATCATTTTGATCAATAGAAACATCTTTTTCTATTAATATTCGTCCTAACTTCAATTCGTTTATAGAGATATCTAAAGGAAGCCTTTTTACTCCATACCCCTTGGCCTTAATAGATAGTATGAATTCTCCTTTTAAAATTGTGATTATTTCAAACCTTCCTTTCTTATCAGTATTTACTTTTAATGATGTACCCTCAATTTCAATAGTTGCATAAGAAATTTCCATGTGGCTTTGTGCGTCCCATATACTGCCGTTTATACTTATTTGTTGGCCATTAAGTATTTGAGAAAATAATAAGACTATAAAAATACAGTGGATAAATCGCATTCAAATTGCCATAAGGTTCAGACCTAAAGTATTCTTACTCGCTGCATTTTGCTTGCGGCACTCAGGTATAACTTGGTATTAAGAAAATCATGTAATAGGTAAAGACCATAAAACATTATGAATTCAAAGCATATATTTTTGTATTTTTTACTGGTATCAAATATTGCTCAATCACAAAAAGAGGGCCGGTATAGTATATGTACCATTGCTTTCTACAATGTTGAAAACCTTTTTGATACGGTCAACGATTCACTGTACTTTGATGATGAAATGACTCCGGAAGGAAATTATAACTGGACCTTAGATCGTTATAATCTAAAAATAACCCATATAGCTGAAGTAATTTCAAAGATTGGACATTCAACGACACAGACTTGCCCTGATTTAGTAGGACTTTGTGAGGTGGAGAATTTGAAAGTGCTAAAGGACCTGGTAAAGCATCCATTTCTCAGGCCTTACGGTTTCAATATTATTCATTTTGATTCCCCGGATGAAAGAGGTATTGACGTGGCACTAATATATAAAGGCAGCCGATTTATTCCAATGTCATTTAAAAGTCACAGGCTTTTGATATTTAATGATTCTGATCAACGGGACTACACCAGAGATCAGCTTGTAGTAAGTGGATTATTGGAAGGCGAAGAATTATATATCATTGTTAATCATTGGCCTTCCCGTAGCGGTGGAGTAGCAAGAAGCAAGCCTTACAGAAAAGCTGCTGCCAGACTCAACAGAAGAATTATAGATTCTTTGCTAAGACTTAACATTGATGCAAAAATAATAAGTATGGGGGATCTTAATGATAATCCTACTGATAGCAGTATAAATAATACGCTGACATCGTCTGATATGGAGAATGCAAAAAGTCCTGCTTTCTTTAATCCAATGGAGTCCTTATATAATAAAGGTGACGGTTCTCTCGCATATAGGGATCAATGGAGTTTGTTCGACCAAATTCTACTCTCAAAAAATCTTATTAATGAAAATAGGAATTCATATACATTTTGGAAAGCTGGTGTATTTCATCCTTCATTCCTTATAAATAAAACAGGTAACTACAAGGGCTATCCGTTTCGCACCCATGTGGCCGGAAGATATATCGGCGGGTATAGTGATCATTTTCCGGTTTATGCGTTTCTGATTAAAAAAGTGGATTAGGACTTACTCTGGAGTGGTTATTTTAATATTTCTCCATTTCACCTTTATTCCCCCGCCAGCATGAATCTGTAGTGCTATTGAGCCATCACCCTCACCTATTTTATCGTCTTCAATGGTAACCATTTCCACTCCATTTAGCCATGAGGTAAGTTTATCTCCGGATAATTGAATTTTCATTTTGTTCCAATCCCCTTCTTTAAGCACCTTCTCCTTTTCAGGACTAGGTTTTATTAACCAACCTCTTCCATAGGATTCGTAAACCCCTCCGGTATGTTTCCCTTTTGGTGCTACTTCAACCTGCCAACCACTAACTTTAGTTCCATCAACCGTAGACCTTATAAACACTCCACTGTTACCATCAGCTTCCTGAAAAAATTCAAGTGTAAGTACAAAGTCTTTATAATGTTCATCTGTTGCCAGATAACCATATTGAGCGTCAGGACCACTTTCAGAAACCAATAAACCATCTTCCACATACCATTTTTCTGTGCCGTAAATGGTCCAACCGGAAAGATCTTTCCCGTTAAATAAAGATTGCTCCTGCGCCAGAACTACTATGCTAACGAACAGGAATATCAGAGTATTGATTAGCTTCATAATTTATATAGTTTAATTAAACCACTGCCCCCACGGAATTCTGCTTAATATTAGCACAAGACCAAGACCATAAAAAATGGCTATTGCTTTAAATTTCTTTTTAGCCTCCATAAACTTTTTATGGCGAGACCAGCCAATAGTGATTAATACTATCGCTATAATATTGATAAAAGGGTGTTCCACCGCTAAAAGTCTTGCGGCCGAATTTAAACCGCCCATGCCAAGTTCTTTAATTGCAGCAAGCCCATTAGATGAAACAAAAAACAGGATAAGACCCAAAACTAATTGTATATGCGCAAGTATAAGGGCAAAAAGACTTATCCTAAAATCCTTTTCCAATGTAAACATTCTGTTGCCCATTAAACCAGTAATTGCATTAGCTACTGCAATAAAGAGAATTGCCAGAACCACATAAGCCAGGTAAGAATGAGCCGTTTGTAAAATTTCCATACTAAGTTATTTTTTCTAAAAATACGGAATTTATATAATTAAAAAGCCCCAACATTTTTGTTGGGGCTTTTCTACTCAATTTTGGATAAACTCAATTAAATATATAACGCAATCCCAGTTGCATTTGCCATCTGGAAGACTGCAATCCTGAATCGTCTAATTCAACAATGTTCGGTGATCCATCATCATTAATAATACCAGAATTAATATCGAATGTTGGCGTATCATCTGTAGATACTGTAGTAAGTGGACTAACGTTACTTTGTGTAAATTTTCTCTTCCCCCAATCCTTATTCAAAAGATTAGTGAAATTAAAAATGTCTGCAGAAATTTGAATGGTATTCTTTTTACCACCTACATCAAATGAAAAATCCTGCAGAAATTTCAAATCAACAATATTGCTCCAAGGGCCTCGAGAGCCATTTCTCTCGGCATATTCCCCCCTTCTATTTCTTAAATAATCTACACTGTTTATAAAAGTATCTAGTTGTTGCCATTTAGCAGCCTGTTCAGCAGGATCACCTGAAAAAACTATTTCGTCCTGAGATGCCGGAATATAAATCAGTGCATTATCCCGGGAATCATCATTTAATAAGTCGCGTCCTTCTCTATAGGTAAAACTATAAGGCTGAGATTGTGACCCATCATAAAAAACCCCAAAAGTTGTTTTAACATTTTCATTCCATCTCACCTCATAACTAACATTCGCAGTTACTCTGTTTCCCAGTGCAAAATCTGAACGACTAACCGGTAAATTAGAATTTTTACCATTAACAGATTGTATGTTTCTCCATTGAGAGCTATTCTGTGAAGAAGTGCCATCAAAAACCTTGAAAGAATCACCCCATGAATAAGATACCTGTCCGGCAAAACCATTCTCAAACGGTTTTCTCAACGAGAACGTAAAGTTGGTAGCATCTCCACCGCCTGTATTTGAGGCCAAATAAATTCCCCCGTATGTGCCATCAATTAAATCCCGTCTATCGTAAAAAGGTCGGTTATCTGCTCCAGAATAGTTTCCAACAGGGCCTTTAAGATTTAAATTCTCATAATAGATGTCTGTAATAACATCTGTATATAAAAAGTCTGCTGTAGCTATCAATCCCCATATGGGCAATTTCTGATCTACCGCAATATTGTATTTAACCACCTGTGGTAATTTAAAATCTTTTGAAATTAAATCTACATTTCCTCCTACACCTCCAGTTCCCGGAAGAGGATCTTCAAACTGGTTGTTTACGTCTGGTTCAAAAGGCTGATCAAACTCAAACATAAAACCTCCTGTCACACCATTATTGTTATAGGTCCCTCCGGGCCATACTAAGGGAAGTCTGGATGTAAATACGCCTAATCCACCACGTATTTGCGTGGTATTGTTACCTTCAACATCCCAGTTAAAACCAACGCGAGGAGCAATCATAGCCGTTGGGTTTATCCCCTGACCAACTCTGGCACCTTGTAAATTTTTACCGGCTGATTCCAATAAACCAACGGTTCTTGTATTAAAATCTTCATTAACAGTACCATCAGACCAATAAGGTACATCAACACGGAAACCTAGAATTGTTTTAAAGTTGTCTGAAACCTGTATTTCGTCTTGTACATAAAGACCCAGTTGAAAGGTGTCGAATTCGGAAGCACCGTCCGATTGATCCCCAACAGTACCATCTCCTACCAAAGAATATCCATGTTGGTAGACATCACTATTCTGGATAGTTAAAAACTGATTCAGACCACTGGAAAGTAAAGTACCAGCATCATCAAATTGGTCTTCAAAAGTGTAATCCCCATAGTTAAAGGCAAAAAATAAATTTTTGACTTTTGCAAATTCAAGGTTAGCACCAAAAGTAAATGTATGCCTGCCGGCATAAACATCAAAATTATTGGTAATTGTAAAAACATCCTGATCCAGTAAGTTGGCTGTTGAAAAAGGTTCAGCCCCAAAAGAAATAGTACCTCCACCATCCTGTATGTCTACAGTTGGGAAAGGGGCTCCTGCAGGGTCTCTGTCGTCTCTGACACGGGTATAACCTAAAACGAGGTTATTGGCAAACTTATCTCCGTACCTTGAACTCCATTCCAGGGCAGTTGAATTGGTTGTAGTGATAAATGTTTCTGACCCATTGATAAATCCAATATTTCTATTACCGGAGCTTCGAGCTTCAAGATTATCAGCCCCAACATAACTATGTCTTAAAGTGATTTTGTGGTCCTGATTTATATTCCAATCTATTTTTGCCACCAGTTTATTACTTACTAGCGTTCTTGTATTATCATCAAAGATCCCCGGGTCATAACCATAAGTAGATTGCAGGAAATTAGAAAGGCCGTCAATATCTGCAAGTGTTGAGTTGCCTGTATAATTACTAAAATTAAAAGGCTGTGGCGTTTCTTCATCTTGTCTTTCGTAGTTTACAAAAAAGAATAGTTTGTCCTTTATTATTGGACCACCTATTCTTAATCCATAAGTATAGGCACTAAAATCGGATACTTTTTCTCTTTGCTCACCATCACCAACCAAATCGGGTGGTGTTTTACCTACGAGATCCTGATTTCTTATAAAGCCGTAGGCCGAACCACTAAATTCATTAGAACCAGACCTGGTAATAGCGTTAATAGATCCACCAGAGAAGCCAGATTGCCGTACATCAAAAGGCGCAATATTTACCTGAAAAGTCTCAATGGCATCTACAGAGAAGGGATTAACCCCGGTTTGGCCACCATTAGTGCCTGAGCCGGCAAGTCCAAATACATCATTATTAACAGCTCCATCAATATAAATGGCATTATACCTGTTATTTTGTCCGGCCAAAGAAATAGAAAAACCATCATTGCCTTCTGTTAACTGAGCCTGAGGCGTAATCCTTACAAAATCTGCAAGGGATCTGGATGCCGACGGCAAAGTCTGAATATCTCTCTGCGATACATTAGTTTCTGTACCTGTCTTTGATGAACTGAAAACGCCATCGCTCACACCGGTAACGACAACTTCATCTAAGGCCGTGGCCGACTCCGATAGTTGGGTACTTATTCTGCTGGATTGGCCTAAAGTTAGGTTTACATTTTCGCTGACAAAATCGGTAAAACCAACATAGGAAATTGTAATTCTATAAGGGCCGCCAGATCTCATATTTGATATCCTGTAAAAACCATCAAAATCAGTTGCAGCACCATATTTAGCCCCTGTAGGAACATATACGGCGACTATTGTTGCCCCTGGTAAGGGTTCACCAGTATTATCTGTTACTTTACCCCCAATAGAAGAGGTTGTAACGCCTTGTGAAAATGCCATAGCTGACACTAAAAAAGCAATTAAGCCAAAGTAGATTTTTTTCATTTTACTAAGTGTTAATTTATTTTTGATTAATCCTGCAAATGTCCTGTATCTAAGGCACATATGCATTAAGGTAATGTTAAAAAACCAATAACAAACTTAACATTAGTTTGGCAAAAAATTGATAAAAAACAGCGTTATTTTTAAGAGAGTTTTCGAATTGCGAAGTAGCCCATTTAATTCTTAAAAAACTGCAAAAGATTCAATGTAGAACTATCATGTTTGGCAATATCTGAATCATTGATGTCTTTCAATATTGTGGAAGCAAGTTGTTTCCCAAGTTCCACACCCCATTGATCAAAACTGTATATGTTCCAAATAATCCCCTGTACGAATATTTTGTGCTCATACATGGCGATTAACATTCCTAATGTTTTGGGGGTAAGTTTATCTATTAATAAAGTATTTGTAGGTTTATTTCCTTCAAAAGTTTTGAAAGGAACAAGTGCTTCGATTTCATTTACCGGCATTTCTTTAGCTACTAATTCCTGTCTAACCTCATCAGCAGTTTTGCCATTCATTAGTGCCTCGGTCTGTGCAAAAAAATTGGCCATCAATTTATTGTGATGATCCGAATCTCCATGTAGTGAATCCTTAAAACCAATGAAATCTGCAGGGATTAATTTTGTGCCCTGGTGTATTAATTGAAAGAATGCATGCTGCGCATTTGTTCCCGGTTCTCCCCAAATAATAGTACCTGTCTGGTAATTAGTAACATTCCCGTCGCGGTCCACACTCTTGCCATTACTCTCCATCATACCTTGCTGCAGATAAGCAGAAAATCTATTTAGATATTGGGTATATGGAATAATGGCCTCTGTTTCTGCTTGGTAGAAATTATTATACCAAATGCTTAAAAGGGCTAGTATAACAGGAATATTTTCATCAAAATTCGCGGTCTTAAAATGGGTGTCCATTTCGTTTGCACCTGATAAAAGCTCTTGGAAATTTTCATACCCTATTGCCAATGAAATAGACAAGCCAACGGCACTCCAAAGCGAAAATCTTCCCCCCACCCAATCCCACATGGGAAATACATTTTCTTCAGTTATTCCAAATTCATTAATCTTTTTCGTATTTGTAGAAACGGCTGCAAAATGTTTTGCCACATCTCTTTCTGTTGCAGATTTTAAGAACCACTTTCTAATTGTATTAGCATTACTGAGTGTTTCCTGAGTAGTAAAAGTTTTGGAAACAATTATGAATAATGTAGTCTCAGGGTCTAGTTCCTTTAATACCTCATAGACATGATCTCCATCTACATTACTAACAAAATGGGTCCGTAAGTGATTTTTATAATATTTTAAAGCCTCTGTTACCATTAAGGGTCCCAAATCCGAACCTCCAATACCAATGTTTACAACATCGGTAAATACTTTACCCGTATACCCCTTCCTCTGTCCGTTAATTATATCTTCAGAGAATTGACGAAGCTGGTTTTTTACTTGATAAACTTCGGGGATAATATTAACCCCAGATACCATGATCGTATCTGTTTTTTTTGCTCTAAGGGCTATATGAAGTACCGATCTGCCTTCAGTTTGGTTAATAAGATCGCCATTGAATATCTTTTTAATGGCATCCTTTAAGTTCACTTCTTCTGCAAGTTGTAATAAAAGCGCTAAGGTTTTATCTGTTATCCTGTTCTTGGAATAATCAACAATAAAGTCCTGAAATTTTAATGTGAATTTTGTTGTGCGTTCCTTGTCGGCTGCAAAGAGGTCCTTGAGTTGTAAGCTTTTTGTTTCTTTAAAATTCTCTTCAAGCAGTTTCCAGGCTGCAGTGGTTGTCGGGTTAGTGTTCTGTAATGGCATTGAGTTAGTTAAGTGTTAGCAATTCTTCATCTGGTTTTTCCGGAAATTCAATACAGTCTAATTGCGCTTTTTGCGGACTAATAAATTTGAAATAATCTAGTCTTACATCTTCAGGAAGAGGTTCTGCCGCCGGAAGTTTTTCTCGAAACGGGTCAACCTGACGGCCATTTTTCCAAAAACGATAACACACGTGAGGACCTCCGGTATTTCCTGTCATTCCTACCCATCCGATAACATCTCCCTGTCTGACAAATTCTCCTCTCTTTACTTTTTGTTTCCTCATATGGAGGTATTGAGTACTATAAGTACCATTATGCCTAATTTTTACATATTTTCCATTACCTCCCTTTCTTGTAGATTCAGTAATCGTACCATCGGCTGTTGCCATTATAGGAGTACCAACTGGCGCCGCATAATCAGTTCCCCGGTGTGGTCTTACCTTATATCCATAGTAACGAATCTTTCTCTTTAAATTATAACGAGATGAAATTCTGCTAAATTTTACCGGTGCTCTTAAAAAAGTTCTTCTAAGATTATTTGCCTCGTCGTCAAAGTAATCAATTATATTTTTAAGGGAATCAGACTCATAAGCGAAAGCATATAATGGTGTACCGTTATGTTCAAAGTAGGCAGATTCAATAGCTTCAGCTCCTGCATAAATAGTATCGTTGATATACTTTTCCTTATAGATAACCTTAAATTTATCTCCCTTTTGTAATCGAAAGAAATCTATGGTCCAGGCATAAATTTCAGAGAGGTCATTAGTAACATTGTAATCTATTCCCTGATCCAATATTGCTTCAGAAAGTGAAGTCTTAATAATTCCGGCTGCTTCTTTCTGTACATATTTTACTTGCTTACGATCTTTGTACGCGAGCACGGAGTCGCGAAAGTCAACCACGGTGTAGTTTATGAGGTCATTCTGGTAAATAAAAACCTGAGCTGCTTCAGTAGTGTCTTTGGACTTGAGAATGAGATAAGGTTTGCCTACTCTAATTTTTCGAACATCAAAAGTATCTCTATATTCTTCAGATACTTTAGCGATTTTGGGATAATCCACTTTATTTTGAATCATCAATTCTCCAAAACTATCCCCGCGCTTTACAGTATCGCGCACTACTAAAAAGTCTTCAAGATTAAATCCGTATTGTTTATCAGCAGATAAATCATTTGAGATTGCTATATCTTCATTCTCTTTAACTTCTTTGTCCGTTTGAACTTGCTTGCAGGAAATAAATATACTAAGTAATAAAAATGTGCCCCAATATTTATACATGGTCAGGTTTCAATTTTTTCTGGGTTAAAGATATGGTCCACCCACTGCTTTCCCCAATTATTTAACTCTTGTTTTGAATACAAATTCGGAAAAAATACAACCTTTTGAAAACTTGGAGGCAAATATTCCTTCCAATTAGTTCCCCCTGTGGCCTCAATTGAAGTGTTCTCTTTGTTTAGATATCTATGGGCTGATCCCAAATGCATCAAAGGCCAATTTATGTTTGCATTTACATCCATTATTTTTAACGCCTCAATGAGCACTTTATTATGCTTGCTCTCTTCTGATAAATTTAAATATTTGTGATATATCGTGTTGTTTTTCAATTGTTTGGCAATTCGTATAAATCTGGGGGTATACCTATATTCAAATTGTTTAAGGGTAAGGGTCTTTTCGCCGGTACTCTTATCAGTCGCTCCCTTTTTCCAATAAATTTGTTCATATAGTTCTTCGATACTATTCTTTTTGGAAAAATCTTTCCTTTTTGGAGGAAATACTAAGTGTTCAAGGGGCGTTGCATAAATCTCTATGGTCCTATATTGAGCAGATTGAAATCCACTTGCAGGCAACAATGCCATTCTATATTGAAGGAATTGTTCACGTTCCATCCCACGAATCATAATACTAAAGGAAGAAATTAATGCTTTATAATAATTATTAATTCGATTTAATTTTTCAATAAAGAAATCCACATTTTGAGATTTATCATCCACAATTTGTTTTTCTTCATGAAGTATTAACTTAAAATATAGCTCTGTGATTTGATGATACATGATAAATATTTCCTCATCGGGGAAATGTGTTCTGGGAACCTGCAAACTCAAAAGCGTATCGAGGTGGATATAATCCCAGTAGGTGAGGTAACGTTGGTACAATAAACCATCTAAGTAAGAGCTTAAATCCTGACCTGAATCCTTATATTTTTCTTCTAGTTTTAATATTTGGGATTCTAAGCGCTCCTTATTTTTCATATTTGTTTAGTCCATTATTATTTTGAACTGGTGCTTTAAGCCATTATACCCATCCAAATCCGCAGAAATTGCTCCTACAGCGAGATTCGCTTTGATCCTTATTGGTATTTTGTTTAAATCATTTGACACCCATAAAGCTAAACTTTCCTGTTCTTTAAAAACGCGTCCAGATTGCACCAAAGGTTGAAATTTAAGGCATTCTACTTTACCAAATTTTGTTTTTAGTATTTCCTTACCCAAATATTTCAGTCTAAATCTATATATACCGTCATCATCATAAAGAACTTTAAGTTCTAAAGCCTCTCCCTGGACCAGATCATCAAATTCAAAGTTATTTCTTAAATAATAAAATGCTGAAATAAGATCCTGTACACTGTCCTGTAATGTAAAATTAAATTTTTTATCGTTCTTTTTATCATTTAGAACGGCTACTTCTTTTTCGTGATCAAAATTAATTTCCACATCCTTTGTATAACCGCCTTCATTTAACTTTCTGACAAACCGGTAAGGTTTACCGTCTTCTTTATCAAAATAGCTTTCGTACTTATCATCAACTTTAAAAAATATGCTTGCAAAACCAGTTGTTTTGCCCGTACCCACTACGTGATATACCGGAATACTGTCTATCATATTATTCTTAACGTGCAATGTGGCATAGCTCGCGTTTAAAAAACCATAGTGCACCCTAAACTTCAGCCATTCTCCGGGTTTAAAAGCCGAGGGCTTAGAAACTTCCTCAACTGTTTTGGGGTTGTTATTTTTATAGGATTTAACAACATCAAACTGCCCGGTTAGTGACAGGGTTATTGCAGCAAAAAATAGAATAATGATCTTTTTCATAACCAATTTACGATTCAAAATTATCAAATAATCAGGTAAAATAAATCTTATTTTACAATTATATAAACAAAATTTGTTCCAAAGTATTGTATTCTAAATATCGATTAGTCTATTCAGGTTAAATTTATTCTATGCAAAACACCTGTCAATTGCAACTATTTGAATGAGGTGTTGGATACAAAACCGACAAATAAGTAGACCCATTTTTTTCATTTTATTTCAAAAAAAAGCCCTGATTAAGAAATCAGGGCTTTTCCTAAATAACCAACCAAACTTTAAATTATGAAAAACCAATACTTAAAGTTATAAGGGAACCACCCCTTATGTCTTTCAAATTTACTTAATAACTATCTCCCTTGAAAATCTTTTAACTTACTTTAACTAGCCTATTAACAATACTTTATAAAAGCAAGTCAAATTTTGACAAAATCTTAAGAAAAATGTCATTAAAGTGTGCCTCTGGAGGCTTGTTCTCTTTCAATGGCCTCAAAAAGTGCTTTAAAATTACCTTTACCAAAAGACTTAGCCCCTTTTCTCTGAATAATTTCTATAAACATTGTGGGGCGGTCCAAAACGGGTTTTGTAAAAATTTGAAGCAAATATCCCTCATCGTCCCTATCAATCAGAATTCCCAATTCCCGTAAAGGCGCAAGATCTTCATCAATTTCTCCTACCCTGTCGAGCACATCTTCATAATAACTCGAGGGGACTGTCAAAAATTCAATGCCTCTATCTCTGAGAGCCGTAACGGTATTTATAATATTATCCGTTGCCATTGCCATATGCTGAACTCCTGCCCCGTTATAAAATTGGATATACTCTTCTATTTGAGATTTCTTTTTGCCTTCTGCCGGTTCGTTAATTGGAAATTTTATCCTGCCATTGCCATTACTCATCACCTTGCTCATTAAAGCGGTATAATCTGTTGAGATGTCCTTATCATCAAATGAAATCAATTGTGCAAAACCCATGACTTTAGCATAAAATTCGCACCATTTGTTCATTTCATTCCATCCTACATTACCAACCATATGATCTATATACCTAAGCCCAACATCTGTGGGCTTGTAATATGGGTCCCATTTAATATATCCAGGCATAAAAACCCCATTGTACTGACCTCGTTCTACAAATACGTGGACCGTTTCCCCGTATGTATGTATTCCAGATAGAATTATCGAACCATTTTTATCCTTAATTACTTTAGGTTCAAAATAACTCTCAGCACCTCTACTGGTAGTTTCCTTATAACTTTGAGTAGCATCATCTACCCACAGCGCTATAGCTTTTACTCCATCACCATGGGATTCGACATGTTTGTTTATTTCCCCTCCAGGAACAAGAGATGATGTAAGTACAAGCCTAATTTTATCTTGTTCTATAACATAAGACACTCTGTCTTTAAGCCCTGTTTCCAAGCCAGCGTAAGCTAAAGGTTGAAAGCCCCAAGCCGACATATAATAGTATGCTGCCTGCTTCGCATTACCCACATAAAGTTCTACATGGTCTGTGCCCAAAAGAGGTAAAAAATCTTCAGCTTCGGGATTTTCCTTCGGCAACCTTAATGATGTTTTATCTAATATTTCCATGATTCTTTTTTGAATTGAATAGTAACTAAAAGTATTTTGGGAAAGCCTAGTCCCTTCCTGAGATCTGGTCTATTTACCACATTGCCCTAAGATGGGCAGAAATATCAATTCTGGTTTCTAACATTATGCTTGTTATACCTTGCAAATATCGGAAAAAACTACCAATCTTGGTAAAAACCAGGTACATTTCCCCTCATTAGCATATTACATAAACTTCTAAAACCAATAACCAATGCTAACGAAAAAATTACCATCACTTGATTCAGGTGTCCAGGAATACATTAATTGTACAGGACCTAAAAAAGATTCCCACCCATAAGACAAGGCATAGCCCGAAAAATCAGGTAGGGTAAACCATTCCCCGGTTCTGAAGAGATCATCTTCAACATTAGCGAAATTAACAGAAAACATAGCGTGATGCTTTTTAACAAACTCAAAATCCAAACGCCCAAACGCATTAACATAACTATTCCCGGGTAAACTAAGAAAATCATACCCTACAAAAGGAATAAAATTATTAATGAGATCATTTCCATAGCCCCCTAAAACAAAATCCAATGCTTTCACATCAGAACTACCTAGTTTAAACCCACCTTCTGTTGTAAGGTTCACGGAAAGTTTTCCCACAATAGGAAAAGCTGCCCCAAATTTTGCTTTGGCAATGGAGAACTCTTTGAAATTATCATTAAAATCTGAGGAAAATAAATACAAATGAAAATCCCCATTAAAATACAGCCCTTTTGAGGGAAAGTATCTATCATTATATGTATCCAGTATGAGTTTGCCATAAACGCTAAAATAATTGCTGTTTTCAAAATATAAGCGATCACCCGCTGCAATTGGAGGGTCCACAATATCCGGGTTGTTAAAGGTACGCGTACTATACTTTAACAGTTTTTGTTCAGCGCCTATTATAAAAGCAAATTCTTCTTTAAAAACAGTCTGCAGATATAGCTGATTTGTGAAATCTGATACATTAAGATTTATTTCATTTATTCCTGCGAGATTTGCCACTCTAAAATTAGAGCGAATTACATCTAAATCAATTTCATAATCAAAATCATTGAGTCGGGAATTTACCCCAAAACTCCAGTAGGAGCCCTTATCCACGTAGTATTGAAAATTATATCTTATATTATCTCCAAGGGCTAAGTCAATTGAAGCCACATCATCCTTCATAAACAAATTCTTTTTTGTAAGGTTTACTAATGCAGCAGTTTTGTATAAATCATCATAATGCACACCTAGCCTTAAATATCCCTTATTGGGGTTTTCCCTTAACTTAAGAATTAATTCTTCGCCTACCTCATCTGAAACCAGCTCATAACGAATTGAAGTGAAATTATTTGTAGCAGCAAGATTACTAACCCCCTGCTGTAGCTTTTGAAACGTAGTTTTGGCCGGTAAATCAATCCGCAATTTCCCCTTGACATATGCCCGGGAATAACTAATATTACCTTCTATGACCAATTTATTAATAAATATGGAATCTTTGGGTTCTATATTCTTGACATTTTTTCTAATACTTTTTTGTTTTTCCGCCAATTCTTTTAAGGTCTCAAAATGTTCAAGGCCTGCCAACTTACCGCTTTCTATAATAGCCTCCGCTAAATCAAAATCCATAACAGAAAAGTCGTCCACATCGGGTCTAATATAAATATCCGTTTCCTTGACCTTCTCCTTCATATCGTCAATGGTCCGGAAATTATTAATCTGAAGTAATATATCCGTAGCTGATTTAAGAGATTCACGGTCTCTCAGACCATGCTGCACATCCACTCCAATAACAATATCAGCTCCAAGTTGCTTTACTTCCATTACAGGATAATTGTTTAATACCCCACCATCGATTAAAATCAGGCCATCTACTTCCGCGGGTTCAAATAATGAAGGAAATGTACCACTTGCCATAACAGCCTCGGGAAGATATCCTTTGTTAAGTAAGACCTCAGTACCAGTCTCCATATTAGTTGCGATGCAAAAAAATGGAATAGGTAACTTATTAAAATCGTTCACGTCCTTTACATGATATAGCAGCCGTACGAGTTCATTGTAAATTTTTTGACCCCCTGAAATGGCCTTTGGGAACGATATTTTAAATTTATTAAAAGGGAGCGTAAGTGCATATCTTTCAGAATCTTCTTTCTCATAAAACGTCTTAGCACCTCGTGGAAGATTGTCCTGAATAAGATCACTAAAATCGGCTTGTCTAAATAATGAATCCAGTTCATTTGCAGAATATCCGGAAGCATATAATGCCCCAACTATGGCTCCCATGCTCGTTCCTCCAATATAATCAATTGTAATCCCAGCTTCTTCAATAACCTTTAACGCGCCTATATGAGCCATCCCCTTTGCCCCGCCACCACTAAGAACCAAGCCTACTTTTATCGGTTTATCCGGCTCAATGAACTGGGCCCGACTAACTCCGAAGCATAGAATAAACGTAAGAATCAAAGCCAATTTTTGCATCAGGTTAAGATATGGGATTAATGGAAGTTTTCATAAATTTTCTTTGCCATAGCATGTCCAACAGTTTTCGATAGATCCTCAATTGAAGCTTTCTTTATTCTGTTGACAGATTTAAAGTTTTTGAGCAACTCTTCTGCCGTTTTCTTACCTACTCCTCTTATACGTTCCAATTCAGAATCAATAGCTGCTTTACTTCTCTTATTTCTGTGAAAAGTAATCCCGAATCTATGAGCCTCATTTCTTAATTGTTGGATTATCCTTAGAGATTCAGATTTTTTGTCCAGATATAATGGTATTGGATCATTGGGAAAGTAAATTTCTTCCAGCCTTTTCGCAATTCCAATAATTGCTATTTTACCCCTAAGCCCGAGCAAATCAAGGCTCTTTACAGCAGAAGACAGTTGACCTTTTCCCCCGTCGATCACTATAAGTTGTGGTAGTCCCGAATCTTCCTCCAATAATCTTTTGTAACGTCTGTGTACGACCTCCTCCATAGATTTGTAATCATCAGGGCCGTCTACAGTTTTAATATTAAAGTGCCTGTATTCCTTTTTATACGGTTTCCCATTTCTGAAAACCACACATGCCGCAACGGGATTACTTCCCTGGATATTTGAATTGTCAAAACACTCTATATGCCTTGGCTCTTCAGCCAGACGAAGATCTGTTTTCATTTGAGCCATAATCCGGTTTGTGTGTCTGTCCGGATCTGTTATCTTAACTTGTTTAAATCTTTCTTGTCTATAGTACTTCGAATTTCTTTCAGACAATTCCAAGAGCTTTTTTTTATCCCCTAATTTGGGAACAGTAACTTTTATATCATCGCCTATAGTGCATGAAAAAGGGAGTAAAAGACTTTTGGACTGAGAATTAAAACGCTGCCGAATTTCAATAATCGCCAATTGTAAAAGCTCTTTATCAGATTCTTCCAATTTCTTTTTTATTTCCATGGTATGCGACCGAACTATGGATCCATGAGAAAGTTGAAGGAAATTTACATAGGCAAATGCATCATCTGAAATAATGCTGAATACGTCAACGTTGTTTATTTTGGGATTTACTATAGTAGATTTAACCTGATAATTTTCCAGGACTTCAATTTTATCCTTGACACGCTGTGCTTCTTCAAATTGCATCTCCTTTGCAAGTGTCTTCATTTGCGTTTTAAAATAGTGAATGGAGGACTTAAAATTACCTTTGATTATCTGTCTTATATCATCTATCTGTTTATGATACTCTTCAGAATTTTGAAGTCCTTCACATGGGCCTTTGCAATTTCCAAGATGATATTCCAGGCATAATTTATATTTTCCAGCATTTATTTTTTCAGGGGACAAATCATAATTACAAGTCCTCAGAGGATAAACACTTTTTATAAGTTCAAGTAAAATTTTTACGGTTTTCATACTGGTATATGGACCAAAATATTCAGATCCATCCTTTATAAACTTTCGAGTCGGAAATATTCTTGGAAAGCGTTCATTTTTAATACAAATCCAGGGATAGGATTTATCGTCCTTGAGTAGTACATTATACCTTGGCTGGTATTTTTTTATTAGATTATTCTCAAGAAGTAATGCATCAGATTCAGTTTTAACAACTATGTGTTTTAAGGAATCGATTTTCTTTACCAATACACGAGTCTTTCCATACTCATGGGTCTTATGAAAATAAGAAGAAACCCTTTTTTTGAGATTCTTTGCCTTACCCACATACAATATTTTACCATCCGCATCATAGAATTGATATACTCCAGGACTGTCAGGCAATGTGCTAAGTTTAATCTCCAATGGTATTTCGGGCATAAATTTGTATACTGAATGGTTCTCTTCAATACAAAGATAAGTTACATTTAAATTATTATAAACGGTTAACCCTTCTGTTAAGTTTAAAATCACAAGGGATAGAAATGATGATTTGTAAATGTCTTCAATTAACAATTTCTTACTATAAAGAGACTACATATTTTAGCCCGTTAGATAATCAATTGAATATCAACTTTTTAACATCATATATTTAAAGTTTTTGTAATATTTAGTAGCAAGGAATATGTTAAGTAAATTGTAAATATTGTGCATTTCATCGATTATTTTGTGCTCTTTATAGGATAACTGACATATTTTTATTTATATTTATCCAGAAAATTTATTTACTGCATGGAAAATTATGTCATCACCTTAGGTATGTACCTTATTTTGATGCTGTTTTTTAAAATATATTTTGCTGTTGCGGCAAAAGATTAGTTTTTTTTAAAATAGTTCCCCAAACTAGTTACAGGTTTAATCGGTATTTATGCTAAAAAAAGAGCTTCGATTAAACTACCTTCAATTTAGAAATGAATTGTCTTCAGAAACAATTTCAAACTACAGTTTAGAAATTGCAAACAGGGTACTGGAATTACCTGTATGGACATTCAATTTATATCACGTTTTTTTATCAATCTCAGAGAAAAATGAGATTGATACTGCTTTTATTTTGTCTGTCCTGCAGGGAAAAGATAAAAATATTGCACTCCCAAAAGTGTTGGACGATTCTAAGCTGGTTCATTATTTACTAACGGATAATACCATTATAAGAAAAAACAAATGGAACATTCCGGAACCTGTGGACGGATTAGAGGTGCCTCCGCTTAAAATAGATGTTGTATTTATTCCCCTTTTGGCATTTGATAAACTTGGATACAGGGTAGGTTACGGCAAAGGTTTCTACGATAAGTTTTTAAAGGAATGCCGTGAAGATGTTATTAAAATTGGTCTTTCCTTATTTAAGCCTGTGGATAAAATTAGTGATACGCAGAAGCATGATATTCGAATGGATTACTGTGTTACTCCTAAGAAAGTCTATGTTTTTTAAGATGCTTTTTTTTCAAAAGCCCTTTTATTAAATACGATTAATATCCCTACCCCGGTGCTAATGGCAGTATCGGCCACATTAAATACAGGTTCAAAAAATCGAAAATTATCCCCTCCAACCCAAGGAACCCATTCCGGCCAATTCGTATCAATTAACGGAAAATAAAGCATATCAACTACTTTACCATAAAATAAACTGCCATATGGTTCTTCAGAAAATAGTGTTGCCACCTGGTTATAACTGTCATTAAAAAGTATCCCATAAAATAAAGAATCAATAATATTTCCAAGTGCTCCGGCAAAAATTAGGGAAACAGCAGTAATAAGCGTTGCCGTTGTTTTCTTCTTAATAATGTCATAAAGCCAATATCCAATTCCAATAATTGCAAAAAGGCGAAAAACAGTGAGAACCAATTTGCCGATTTTGTCTGATATCGGTAAAATATCACTTAATTTGGCACCCCAGGCGGCTCCTTCGTTCTCAATAAAAAGAATTCTAAACCAGGAAAAAACTTCCGTTGATTCTCCCAGTTCAAAATGGGTTTTAATATATATTTTACTAAGCTGATCTATTAATAAAACAATCGCAATAATCAGCAGTGAACTTTTAGTATTCATTCTTTTTCAAAATAGATTCGGCTAAAATAGGGATTATTCTACCAACAAAAGGCCAGGATATTCATTTAAAAGTAACCAATCGATAACAAGAATTTACCCGGGCGAAAGTAATACTTATACCTTCAAGCAGATAACAAAGAATTTCTACTGGAATTAATCACAGTGCTAACAATAAGATTGATAAACAAAAGATAAATAGTAGCTGATCTTTATTTTTGCATGTTTTTGGCTTCAATGCTAAGAGTAGCATGAGGTACCAACTTGAGCCTTTCTTTATTTATAAGCTTCCCAGTTACCCTGCAAATACCATAGGTTTTATTTTCTATCCTTAGCAATGCATTTTTAAGATCCCTTATAAATTTTTCCTGGCGTATAGCTAACTGAGTGTTGGCTTCTTTGCTCATTGTCTCAGAGCCTTCTTCGAATGCCTTGAAAGTTGGAGAGGTGTCATCAGTACCATTATTCCCGTCATTCATGTAGGAACTCCTAAGTAAATCGAGATGGCTTTGAGCTTTCTCTATCTTTTCTTCTATAAGAACCTTGAATTCTTCTAATTCTTTATCGGTATACCTTATTTTTAAATCTTGTCCCATAATTTTAGTGTTTTTGGATAGACAATTTTGTGTTTACATCATCAAAGGAAATGGCCACGCCATCTTCCATTTTTTCTTCAAAATTAAGTTCAGAGGTTAAAGTTTCGTTTTTTATATAACTAATGTTACTCTTAACTGCTCTTTCGACTAAACCGTCCTTTAAAATTCTTATATCTATTTTATCTGTTACTTCAAAACCAGAATCTTTTCTCAGGTTTTGAATCCTATTTACAAGTTCCCGAGCTATCCCCTCTTGTTTTAACGCCTCATCAATGGTGATATCCAATGCCACTGTTAGTGAACCCGAACTGGCGACCAGCCAACCTTCTATATCCTGTGAAGATATCTCTACATCCTGTAACTGTAATATAATAAATTTATTTTCTATTACAAGTGAAATTTGACCTTCACGTTCAATTTTTTGAATATCTTTTTGATCCAGCTTATTAACGGCAGCACTTATCAGTTTCATGTCTTTACCAAACCTGGGGCCCAATACTTTGAAATTGGGCTTAATACGTTTTACCAATATCCCGGAGGCGTCATCCAAAAGTTTAATTTCTTTTACATTGACTTCGGTTTTTATCAAATCTGCCACGGCTTCAATTTCTGAACGCTGTTTTTCATCCAAAACAGGAATCATAATTTTTTGCAAAGGTTGGCGTACCTTAATCTTTTCTTTTTGGCGAATAGATAAAACAAGAGAAGATATGGTTTGTGCTTTTTGCATTTTACTTTCCAATTCCTTATTAACGTAATAAGAATCATATTCTGGAAAGTGAGCCAGGTGAACACTATCAAAAACATCTTTTCCTGTTGTACTGGTCAAATCTATAAACAACCTGTCCATAAAGAAAGGTGCAACCGGGGCAGAAAGTTTAGCAATAGTAACAAGGCATGTGTAAAGGGTTTGATAAGCAGATATTTTGTCTTCCTGGTAATCCCCTTTCCAGAACCTTCTTCTGCTTAAACGAACGTACCAATTACTAAGGTTTTCCTGTACATAATATGCAATAGCCCGGGTAGCTTTGGTAGGCTCATAATTATCATATGCCTCATCTACTTTTTTTATCAGGGTATGTAACTCCGATAAAATCCATTGATCAATCTCCGGACGATTTTCCAAAAGTATTTCCTTTTCAGAATAATTAAACTCATCAATATTTGCATACAGAGAAAAGAATGAATAGGTATTGTATAGTGTTCCGAAAAATTTTCTTTTTACCTCCGCAATCCCTTCGGGATCGAATTTAAGGTTATCCCATGGGTTGGCGTTGGAAATAAGATACCAACGTGTTGCGTCCGGGCCATATTCTTTTATAGTCATCCATGGGTCTGCAGCATTTCCAAGTCGCTTCGACATTTTTTTTCCTTCTTTGTCAAGCACCAGCCCATTGGAGACCACATTTTTATAGGCGACGGAATCAAAAACCATTGTTGCGATAGCATGCAGTGTATAGAACCACCCTCTGGTCTGGTCAACACCTTCTGCTATAAAATCTGCTGGAAAAGTTTCCCGCTTATCAATAAGTTTTTTATTTTCAAAAGGATAGTGCCATTGTGCATAGGGCATAGATCCGCTGTCAAACCAAACATCAATAAGGTCATTTTCTCGTTTCATCGGTTTCCCCGAATCTGAAACCAGGACAATCTGATCTACTATATTTTTATGAAGATCTATCTTATCATAGTTCTCCTCTGTCATATTTCCCACTTCAAAATCCCTGAACACTTCAGATTTCATATGGCCTGCCTCAACAGACCGCGACATTTCCTTTTTCAATTGTTCGACAGAACCTATAATAATTTCTTCTTTACCGTCCTCAGTTCTCCAAATTGGTAATGGTATTCCCCAAAATCTGGATCTTGAAAGATTCCAATCGTTTGCGCTCGCAAGCCAGTTACCAAATCTTCCCTCTCCTGTGGCTTTAGGCTTCCAATTTATAGTTTGGTTAAGTTCATACATGCGTTCCCTTACATCCGTAATTTTTATAAACCACGAATCCAGAGGGTAATATAGAATTGGTTTATCTGTGCGCCAACAATTGGGATAGCTATGTAAGTATTTTTCAACTTTAAATGCCTTGTTCTCTTCTTTTAATCTAATGGCAATTTCAACATCAACAGAGCGTTCCGGCGCTTCCCCATCTTCGTAATACTCATTTTTGACATATTTGCCTGCCAGGTCTCCCATTTCTTTTCGAAACCTGCCTTGCAAATCAACTAACGGGACAGCATTCCCATTTTCATCCAATACCAACATAGGAGGCACGGGTGGTTCTGCCTTTTGGGCTACCTGCATATCGTCTGCGCCAAAAGTGGGTGCAGTATGTACTATCCCTGTACCATCTTCCGTAGTAACAAAATCACCAGCTATTACCCTGAAGGCATTTTCAGGATTGTTGTAGGGCTTTGCATAATCGATTAGTTGCTCATATTTTATTCCTACTAATTCTCCACCCTTACAGGATCCGATTAGATAATAAGGTATTTTTTTATCTTCCTGAGAAAAAGATAATAGTTCTCCCTCATTTTCAACCTCTACAAATTTACCTGAAAACTGCTGGCCTACCAGGTTTTTTGCCAAGATGACGGTTATGGGTTTAAATGTATACTGATTGTACGTTTTTACCCAAACGTATTCGATTTTTGTCCCAACTGTCAGCGCAGTATTTGATGGAAGTGTCCACGGAGTAGTTGTCCATGCCAGGAAATAAAGTTCGTCTTTAAACGGTTCCAGAAATTTGGGCAATGAACTACTAATAATTTTAAATTGAGCGGTTACAGTTGTATCGGTTATGTCCTGATAAGTGCCGGGCATATTCAGTTCATGAGAACTTAAACCTGTACCTGCTTTTGGCGAATAAGGCTGAATTGTATATCCTTTATAGATAAGTCCTTTATCATAAATCTGTTTTAACAGCCACCAAACGGTTTCCATGTATTTGGGCTTATAGGTAATATAAGGGTTATCCATATCTACCCAATACCCCATTTTTTCGGTAAGATCATTCCAGGCATCTGTATATTGCATTACGGCTTTTTTACAGGCCTCATTATATTCTTCTACAGAAATCTTTACCCCTATATCCTCTTTAGTTATTCCCAGTTCTTTTTCTACACCCAGTTCAATTGGCAGACCATGAGTATCCCAGCCTGCTTTTCGTTTTACCTGAAAACCCTTCATGGTCTTATATCTGGGGAATATATCCTTTATAGTCCTGGCCATAACGTGATGGATTCCAGGCATCCCATTTGCGGAAGGTGGGCCTTCATAGAAAACATAAGTTTCCAGCCCTTCCCTTGTGGTAATGCTTTTTTCAAAAATATGTCGGGCTTTCCAAAATTGAAGCATTTCTTCCCCAACCTTAGATAAATCCAATCCTCTATATTCCGCAAACTTCATACAAACAGTTTCCTTTGATATAAATTAAGGCTGCAAAATTAACGAATTAGAATGAAATTATGAGTCTTTCTCAAAAATGTCGATATATGATAAATACAGTGAGTTTTTTCCGTATTCCCTGATCTTCTAAAAGTAATAACACGGTATATCAGTTAAAAGGGGGTAGAAGGATGAAAAAGTTTTTAATTTAAATAATATGTCCTTTTATAATCTCAAAAACGAAAAGTCACTCCCAGTACAAAATTAATTCCTGTTGCTGCAATTCCGGAAGAATATTGACGATATCTCTGATTGGTAATATTCTCAATAGCAAATGTTAGTTTTAAAGGATTAGCAATTTGATACTGAGACCTTAAATTTAAAGTGTACCAGGAAGGTGAATAAGGATTTCCATCTTTGTCTTTGTCATAAATATAACTTTTATTAATTTCTGAAATAGCGAGGTCATTAAAGGATATTTGACCATTGTAATTCAGGAATAGATCTGTTTTCAACCTTTGATTCCTCCAAATGAGGTGAAAATCGCCGAAAGTTGGTGGTACGTGCCTTGCCGGAGTGTCATTGCCATTTTCGTCCTCTTCCTTTCCTTCAGTCAAAGTGAGATTTGATAGTATGGAGAAATTATCTGAAAGAAATGCCTCCAAACCAAATTCGAAACCATACACATATGCATTGGAAGCATTCTGAATGGCCTGCACATTACTTAATTCCCCATTATAAAGAATTTCTTCTTCCCCGTTAAACAGATAATCTCTTCGAACCAGAGCATCTACCAGATAAGTATAATAAGTAGCCCCTTTTAGCACTACTTTATCCTTAAAATTCTTCTGTATTCCAAATTCTGCATTATAGGCATATTCCGGTTTCAAATAGGGATTTGGCACTACAACAGACCCTGGTTCAGAATCAAATATTTTACCTATATCGTCAATATTCGGTGCTCTAAAACCAGTCCCTCCGTTAAGTGTGAACTGCAAGTCGGCCTTAGGAAACCAGCTAAATCCTATGTTTCCTGTCAAAGCTCCATTATTTAAATTTGAATTATCAAAAGGAAAAGGATAGAAAGTTGTATCAAAATCTGCATTAATCCAGACATGGCTATAGCGAATCCCCGCCAACCAGGAGAAATTTGGTTTAGATTTCAATTCACTATTCACATAAGCTGCCAGGGTCTGCCAGGAAGAACCATCGGGATACCTGGACTGGGCCGCTTCTACAAATCCGGTTTCAATATTGGTTTGTTTCCCAATAGATCCCACTTTATTAAAAATATATTCCGCCCCGTAATACAGTCTTAAATTTCCAATTTTTTTATTTTCAAAATCAATATTTAAGGAAAGTGCATCTATATTTTCTTTTGTTGTATAGCGAATGGGATCCTGAAATTGTCTCTTATTTCTACTTTCTTTAAAATTTTGGTATGCCGTTGTAATTTTTAAACCATCATAAAACTTACCACGGCCTTTTTTGTAGATCTGTAAATTACCCATAAACCACTTTTGTGGTCCATAAAACCATTCTGCGGAACGCAATCCGGTTCCATTGCTGTTTGGCCTTATTAATCTGTCGTATCTCGAGTAATCTGAAGTAGTGGAATAAAACATTCCCAAATCATAGCTCCAATTGTTATTAGGTCTATGGGATATCTTTTGCATTAGATTAATCTGATCATACCCTGTTGGGAATTGGATACGGGGATTTTCATTTTCGACCAATACATCAAGCCCATTCAATCGCTTTACATATTGTTTTCTGAGATAAGAATCCGGACCATGTTGGCCCATTTTTAAATCATTAAAATTATTATATGTAGCACTGGTTAAAAAAGCCCATTTACGCAACCCCAGGTTTATATCGAAATGCCCTGTATTTTCATCATTCCCCGACGCATATCGATAATTCATATTTCCTGAAATATCTAAACTATCAGTGGTTGAAAATTGTGGTTTAATAGTAATGAAATTCATTACTCCACCAATGGCATCACTCCCGTATATCACAGAACCAGGTCCAAAAACCACCTCGGTATTCTTAACGGTAAATGGGTCTATGGATATTATGTTCTGTATATTACCACCCCTAAAAATGGCATTATTCATACGTACTCCGTCCACAGTTAACACAAGCCTGTTTGTTGCAAAACCTCGGATCATTGGGCTACCGCCACCCAACTGACTTTTCTGGACAAAGATTTTCCCGCTGTTTTGTAAAAGATCTGCTGAAGTCTGTGGATTTGTAAATGCTATTGCCTGTGCGTTAATGGTAACTATTTTTTGGGGTATGTCCTTTTTTTGTTGTTCCCATTTGGAAATAGACATCACCACTTCATCAAGCTGTTCGCGCTTTAAACTAAGATAAACCTTCCCCCCCCTTTTTATAAGCAGTTCCTTAGTGGATCTTTTGGTCTGATAACTAAGGTGCCTTAACGTAATACGCTCATTCCTGTTAAAAACAGTAATATCACATTTTCCTTCAAAATCGGACAGGACAGTCTTTGACTTATCGTTATTGTAAAGAACCGCATTAATGACTGGATCCTGTGTTTCCACATCAAGAATCGTTATTTCCTGACCAGATATAACGTTAATAAAAAGAAGTATAACAAGAAAAATTCCCCTATGCATTTTAG
Organism: uncultured Eudoraea sp.; assembly: GCF_947260015.1. Classification (GTDB taxonomy): domain Bacteria; phylum Bacteroidota; class Bacteroidia; order Flavobacteriales; family Flavobacteriaceae; genus Eudoraea. The sequence goes on from NZ_CAMYOM010000007.1 coordinate 35,132, forward strand.
CTAAAAACTTCGTTCAAAATAGCGAGTGATCTGGGTTTTCTAAATCCGTGCAAATGTACTTCAAAATAGAGTACAAGGGATTGTAATAGTTCTTGCCTGGTTTTTTTGCCCATCCTGACCGAATGAATTGTATCAAAATTTATGCCCAAAAATACTTTGAGAAGATCAAGAGCTTCCTCCTTGATAATTGGATTTATGCCCGGGTACTCAATAAAAGCACCTTCCACTAAATCGAAATACGGGTAATTCATTTTCCTGGTGTCTGGATAAAACCCCAAATATTTTGATAATCCCAATAGAAAAAACAAATGAAAATTACTAATGTTATCATGTGTGTCAAGCCATTGAAGTGATGCTTCCAGAAAATGGAATAAGTCTTTATTTTGTTCTTCTTCAAAAATGCTGTTGACCAGCATTTCCGCCAAAAATAAGATCATTGCATTTTTAGCAATGTCTGTATGTACAGTTTGGTATGGATAATTGACTTTAGCGTCAATAAGTCGTTCCAGGGTCCCCTTGTTTTTATGATTCACAACTATTTCCAGTTGCGTTAAGGGTTGAAAATAGGCAGTTTTTAGTTTACCTTTTTTGGAGGCTAAGATTCCCTTGAGCAGATACGATTTCAATCCATCAGAGTAAGTAAAAGCTTTAACTATTAAACTTGTATCTCCATATTTTAAAGAAGATAGAATTAAAGCTTTAGTAGTAATTTGCATCTATTACGCTTAGAATAAAGCAAAGATAGGTTGAATTAACAATAAAATAAGATTGGCAATTACAGGAACCAAATCTTTTATAAAAATTATAGCTCCGTTCCTGTAATTGCCAATCCCCAAATTATTACTTAGATCACACCTTGTGCAAGCATGGCATCTGCAACCTTTACAAAACCTGCAATATTTGCTCCTTTAACATAATTGCAATACCCGTCTGCTTCTTTTCCGAATTCAATACATGAATCATGAATGTCTTCCATAATTCCTCTTAGCCTTTCGTCTACTTCTTCTCTGGTCCAGCTGATTCTTAAAGAATTCTGAGACATTTCCAAGCCAGAAGTAGCTACCCCACCGGCGTTGGAGGCCTTTCCTGGCGCAAATAAAATTTTTGCATTTTGGAAGGCATGGATCGCTTCAGGTGTAGAAGGCATATTAGCTCCTTCTGCCACACAAATGCATCCATTAGCAATTAATTCTTCGGCATTTACACCATCCAATTCATTTTGAGTGGCACATGGCAAGGCAACATCACACTTAACACCCCAGGGACGTTCCCCGTCATGATAAGTCGCTGATTTAAATATTTCAACATATTCGGATATTCTTCCCCGTTTATTGTTTTTAAGATCCATAATGAAGTCCAACTTCTCATTATCAATCCCGTCTTTATCATAAATATATCCTCCGGAATCTGATAATGTTACTACTTTTCCTCCCATTTGAATAACCTTTTCCGCAGCGAATTGGGCAACATTTCCTGAACCTGAAACAACTACTGTTTTTCCTTTAATTTCTTCATTCTTTGTCTTTAGCATACTTTGAGCGAAATAAACGGTTCCGTATCCTGTTGCCTCCGGGCGGATTTTGGATCCACCCCACGATAAACCTTTACCTGTAAGTACCCCGGTAAACTCATTTCTTATCTTTTTATACATCCCAAAAAGAAATCCGATTTCCCTTGCTCCTACTCCAATATCCCCTGCCGGAACATCTGTATTAGGTCCTATATGCCTACTTAACTCTGTCATAAAAGCGTGGCAAAACCGCATAACTTCATCGTCAGATTTACCTTTTGGGTCAAAATCTGAACCACCTTTTCCCCCGCCCATGGGAAGGGTAGTTAAACTATTTTTAAATACCTGTTCAAAAGCCAGAAATTTAAGAATACTCGCGTTAACTGATGGGTGAAAACGAAGTCCTCCTTTATAAGGTCCTATTGCCGAATTCATTTGTATGCGATATCCCCGGTTTACATGTATTTCACCGTCATCATCTACCCAGGAAACTCGAAAGGAAATCAACCGCTCCGGTTCCACCATCCTCAACAAGATGTTTTTCCCGTAATAGATTTCATGTTGAACTATGTAAGGAATTACCGTATCAGCTACTTCCTGTACTGCTTGGATGAACTCCGGTTCATGACCATTTCGGGTCCTGACCTCGTCCATAAATGCTTCGATATTTGTGTTCATATTAAAATTGATTAGCTAAAGTTTTTATTGAATTAAAAATTACAGAGCAAAATTATATCTTTTCTGCAATTTAAAGTAGCCTTTTTTAAAAATATGATAAAATTTATGCGATTGCCTGTTCCAAGTCAGAAATAAGATCTTGGACATCTTCAATTCCAACACTAAGTCGAATAAGTGAATCGACAACCCCGCTTTTTTCCCGTTGTTTTTTAGGAATACTGGCATGAGTCATACTTGCCGGGTGACCCGCTAAACTCTCCACCCCTCCTAATGATTCTGCAAGTGTAAAAACCTTTAGCTTTTCTACTATTGCAATGGAATCCTTAAAACTGCTCCCTTTGGGCACAAAAGATATCATTCCGCCATATGCTTTCATTTGTTTTGTGGCAACCTCATGATTGGGATGATCCTTAAAGCCGGGCCAGTATACTTTTTCAATTTTAGGATGTGCAAGCAAATATTCTGCAATGTGCTTCCCGTTTTCACAATGCCGCTGCATTCTTACATGCAATGTTTTAATTCCTCTAAGTACTAAAAAACTATCCATAGGGCCACATACTGCCCCGCTGGCATTCTGAATGAAATACAATTTCTCTGCCAATACCTCATCATTAACAACCAAAGCTCCCACGACCACGTCGCTATGCCCACCAAGATATTTAGTCGCAGAATGCATGACTATGTCGGCCCCTAAATCTAAAGGCTGTTGCAAATATGGTGTTGCGAAAGTGTTATCTACCGCCATAAGCAACTTATTGCTTTTGGCCAATTCTGAAACCGCCTTAAGGTCAATAACATTCATCATTGGATTTGTCGGAGTCTCAACCCAAATTAGTTTCGTGTTTGAATTAATTAATGCAGCAATTTTAGATACTTCCTGCATGCCTATGAAGTGAAATTTAATTCCATACTTTTCAAAGATCTGTCGGAAAAGACGATAACTTCCACCATAAAGATCATTAGTTGATATCACTTCATCACCTGGCCCTAATAGTTTAATAACTGCATCCATCGCTGCTAATCCACTGGCGAATGCCAATCCGAAATTCCCGTTTTCAATACTGGCAAGCGAATTTTCCAACGCACTCCTTGTTGGGTTGGCACTGCGGGAATATTCATACCCCATATGCTCGCCCGGACTAGTTTGAGCATAGGTAGATGTCTGATAAATAGGGGGCATCACTGCACCATAAGCCTTGTCCGGCTTTTGTCCCCCATGTATTACCTTGCTATTAAATCTCAATTCCTTTCCACTCATATTGTAAATTTATGTTCACAAATGTATTGTTATCTTTTGGAGAAACCAATGAATCCTTAGTTTTGCAATAGATCCAAATTCATCTCAATGAAGCGTATTGTAACCTACCTTTTTTTTCTAGCCCAAATTGTTGGCTGCCAGGACAGCGGTAATATTACATTTGAAGCATTAACACTGGCGAATACTAAATGTAAGGAATGCCCCGAAGTTTCCATTGAATTGCCGAAGGCATTGGGTAATAACAAACTGGCTAAATCTATTAATCTCGCTTTACAGGAAGAAGTTATTTCTAAATTAACTTTTGATGATGAAATTAATGCCGAAACCATTCAGAAGGCCATTGAGTCCTTTACAAATGGCTATTTTGAATTAAAAAAAATCTATCCTGATGAAACTATTGGATGGAAGGCAAAAATAAATGGAATGGTTACCTATGAGGATAATGAACTCCTCACTATTGAACTGCAGTCTTATTTATTTACCGGTGGTGCTCATGGTTATGGATCAACTGATTATTTAAATTTTAATAAAAAAAGAGGGAAGGAAATGGAAGACTGGGAGTTATTTGAAGATAAGGAAGGTTTTGAACAGTATGCAGAAACCCAATTCAGGTTACAACAGAATATCCCGGTAAATAATCCAATTAACAGTACCGGTTTTATGTTTGAGAAAGACCATTTTTATTTACCAGAAAATATTGGTTTTACTGAGAAAGGGCTCAAACTATTGTATAATCAATATGAAGTGGCCTCCTTTGCAGATGGCCCTATAGAACTGACTCTTCCTTATAAGGATATCCAAAAATTTTTATCAGGGAACATCAAGACTTAGAGCGCCTTTTCTTTTAATAGAATTTTTTCGAAAGAAAGTATAACACCAAGGTGTAAGCCTTCATGAAATAGATTAAATGCCAAAGCGTCTTCAACATTTCGCAATGTGACCTTGGTACTGGTCTTATACTCATTATACTCTTTGAAAACCCCATTTTCATAATCCTCCTGAGCCCATTCTGCCGTGGAAAGTAAAAAAGCGCCAATATGATCTAACTCTTCACGGGTAGGATTTATATCCGGCAATGTCCCTTTTCTGAATTTTTGAACTAGAGAATCATCAATACGCGCAGGGAGATTACTATTTTTATAAATAAGTATTTGTTGAGTAGCAACAACATGAGCTATATTCCACCAAATATTATTGCGATAGCCTTCGGGAATTTCAAATAGAAGTTCGGGAGGAGTTCGTTTTAATATTTTGTATAGTATCTTCCTGTTTTGAATTGTGATATCAAATATTTTTTTCAATGTGTGCCTATTTTACGATTAGTAACAATGCGCTAACGAATAATAAAAATAGCATATTCATTTAAATAAAATAGTGGTAGTTATTATAATTTTGAATTCGATAAAAAATAGTCATGAAGAAAATTTATTACTTAAGTAGTTGTGATACCTGCAAACGTATTTTAAATGAATTAAAACCCCTTGGTGATATTGAGCTTCAGGATATTAAATCAGATCCAATTACCCCGGAGCAATTAAAAGTAATGCGAAATTTAGCAGGTAGTTATGAAGCCTTGTTTAGCAGAAGGGCACGCCTATTCAGTGAACGCCAATTAAAAGATCGGCAACTTGAAGAAAAGGACTATGAGAAGCTGATTTTGGAACATTACACCTTCTTAAAAAGACCTGTTATTTTGGTTAACAATCAAATATTTATTGGAAATAGCAAAAAGGTAGTTGCTAAAGCCAAAGAAACTATTCATTCTTGAGCAAAAGAACTCTAGCCATATTAGCCGCCCTGGGCGCAACAACAATTTATGGATTAAACCATACTATTGCCAAAGGGGTGATGCCCGTGTATATTAAACCTTTTGGTTTTATAATGCTTAGGGTAATTGGAGCAACCGTTTTGTTTTGGAGTATTTCATTTTTGGGGCCTAAAGAAAAGATCGAATGGAAGGACTGGGGCAGGGTAATACTATGTTCCCTTTTTGGCATGGCGATTAATATGTTGGCGTTTTTTAAAGGTTTAGAATTATCAACTCCAATAAACAGCGCAGTTCTTGTAACTACAACCCCAATCATAGTGGTTATTTTATCTTTTTTTTTAATTAAAGAAAAAATTAGAGCGCTTAAAATCGCCGGTATATTAATTGGTCTTGCAGGTGCCCTTTTTCTTGTGCTTTACGGTAATGAAATTAGACAAGATGCATCAAATATCCCTTTGGGCAATTCTCTCTTCTTATTGAACGCTTTATTTTTTGGACTATATCTTATTCTTGTAAAAAAATTGCTGGAAAAATACCACCCTTTTACTCTTTTAAAGTGGATGTTCCTGATTGGTATCCTATATAATTTGCCAGTTGCCCTACCTGAATTTTTAGAAGTTTCATGGTCAACACTGCCATTTGAAGCAATTTGGAAAATGGCATTTGTGGTAATTGGGACTACTTTTTGCGCTTATTTGTTTAATGTGTTTGCCCTAACTCAACTAAAAGCTTCCACAGTAAGTGCATTTGTATATGTTCAACCTGTAATTGGAATTTTATTTGCTGTAATTACAGGTAAAGACGAACTTACCATTGTTAAAATAGGTGCTGCTTGTTTAGTATTGTTAGGAGTTTACCTGGTAAGTAAAAAACCAAAACGTTTAAAAATCAATGCTTAAGTAAATGTTTTTATGGCATTAACAACCTTTTCATTGAGTATAATAATACTTTAAGAACTCTTATCGTTATATGCCCATGCCAGAACATATCTTTTGCTTATGATATTTTATAAACAGATTTTACAGAATTCCCAGAGGCTCTGATATTACTTTTTTATGCATCAAAATCCTTTGGAAATATTATTTCTATTTTTAATAGTTCTTAAACGGGCATAAGAATATTCAAAATAATATAGTTTTGATAAATCGAGTAGACGCTGCCCAAGAATTTATACTTATTTTTAATGCCATAAAATACAACTATGGCTAACAAACCCGCATTTATTAAAGAACTTTCTTTACCTGCTATCGCAGCGCCTATGTTTCTTATCTCTGGTCCTCAATTGGTCATTGAATGTTGCAAAAATGGAATTATAGGAACTTTTCCTGCCCTTAACCAACGGACAAGTGAAGGATTTGAAGAATGGCTAATTCAAATAAAATCTGAATTAGACACTTTTGAAGAAAAAACAGGAGTTAAAGCAGCACCATTTGGCGTAAATCTGATTGTGCATCCTACAAATCCAAGGCTGGAAGCAGATCTGAAGTTATGCGCTAAGCATAAGGTTCCTATCATTATTACCTCTTTGGGAGCGGTATCGCAAGTAGTTGATGCCGTACACAGCTATGGCGGGCTGGTTTTTCACGATGTAATTAAAAAAAGGCATGCAGAAAAGGCGGCGGCAGCCGGCGTAGATGGGCTAATATTAGTTGCAGCGGGGGCAGGGGGGCATGCAGGTACGATTAATCCGATGACCCTTGTGGCAGAAATTAAAAAGTTTTACGATAAAACCATTATCCTGTCAGGTTGTATAAGTACAGGCAGGGATATTGCATCGGCCTTACAAATGGGTGCAGATTTGGCTTATATGGGTACTCGATTTATTAACACTCTTGAAAGTAAAGCTCCGGAGGATTACCGGCAGATGATCATAAAAGCAGGGGCCAGTGATATAACCTACACTGCTGCCATATCCGGAGTGCACGCTAATTTTCTTGGAGCCAGTCTTGCCGCAGCAGGAATTACAGAAGAAGACCTAAAAAAGGATGTTAAAGTTGACTTTGGAAAGGAATTAGATACAGAAGCGAAAGCCTGGAAGACAATTTGGTCAGCAGGTCAGGGAGCAGCTACCGTAGATAATGTGCTTACCGTTACCGAACTCGTTGAAAAACTTAAATCTGAATTTAAAGAGGCAATTGAAGAACAAATTGCTTTATTGGAAATTTATCCAAAATGATGTGCCTATGCCCCCCTTATGCCGAACAATTAAAATTGATTTACACGATATGCTGGATAAAGAAAACCTTCCCGATCCTGTTAAACCTAAAGACCATGTCCTTTACTAATGCCTTTGGTTAAATCTCATTACAGTCCTCCCCTCCCGTTTAAAAGTGGTCATATATCTACTATTTATTCCGGCTTGATTAGAAAGGTTACAGACCTTAACCAACAAAGGGAACGTCTGGAACTTGAGGATGGGGACTTTATAGATCTGGACTGGAGTTTTGCCCCTGCGCCCAGTAATGTTGTAGTTATTCTTTTACATGGCCTTGAAGGACATGGGCAGCGCCCATATATAAAAGGAAGCGCTAAGCATTTTAATTCCAATGGGCTAGATAGTTGTGCAGTAAATTTCAGAGGATGCAGCGGAGAAACCAACCGTCTATTCAGGTCCTATCATTCCGGAGCAACAGAAGATCTCAAAGAGGTAATACAACATATCATTTCTAGCCGGAAATATAGCAGCATTTATATTAAAGGATTCAGTCTAGGTGGAAATCTGACGCTAAAATATCTTGGCGAAGGGCCTGTTCCAAGTCAAATAAAAGGGGCTGTAACCGTATCCGTTCCATGTAGTTTGCACGATTCTCTTATTCAATTGTTAAAATTGAAAAATACACTTTATGCCAAAAGATTTAAAAAACATCTCGTGGAGAAATTGTATTTAAAACGGCAGAAATTCCCAGAATTAATATCCATAGAAGAAATAAACAACATCGGGAACCTAAAAGATTTTGATGATATTTATACCAGTAAGGCTCATGGGTTTAAAGATGCTTTGGATTATTATGCACAATGCAGCAGTCTTCAGTTTTTACACCGGATAAAAATTCCAACCTTGATTATCAATGCTCAGGACGACTCATTCTTAGGTCGGGATTGCTACCCGGTAGAAGAAGCAAAGAATAATCCACTTCTTTTTCTTGATATGCCCAAACATGGAGGACATGTAGGCTTCTTTGGTCCACAAAACATATCTTATTCAGAAAAAATTGGTTTAAAATTTATAAAGGAATTCTTTTGATCCGTGCTATTTCATATATTAGTGCCTCTAATCTAAACAACATGCGAAAAATATTTGCCATAATTGGAATTTGCGCTCTGCTAGTGAGTTGCGGCGAAAAAAAAGAAGAGAAAAAAGAAGGGGGTTTTGAAATGAACCGTGCCAAAAAGGAGGTGAAAGTAGAAACTAAATCTGAAACTGTCCCGGTTGATTTGAATAACAAAGGAGTTGGACCTATAACTTCCTTAGAATTTGCAGCAGAAATAGATGCCGAATTAGCTGCCGCAGGTGAAGCAAAATACAAAACGATTTGTACGGCTTGCCATATGACTGACCAACGTATGATAGGACCTGCCTTAGCGGGTGTTTATGACCGCAGAAGTCCGGAATGGGTGATGAATATGATCTTAAACCCGGATGTTATGCTTAAAGAAGACCCTATTGCTATAGCCTTATTAAAGGAATACAACAATGCCATCATGCTCAATCAAAACCTTAGTGAAGAAGATGCCAGGGCTATTGCAGAGTACTTACGTACCCTTTAGAAACGGTTTAAGAATCTTATTTAGTGCTGTTCTCGGTTAATAAATTGATGAGTACGGCACTTTTTCTTTTTAAATAATTAAATCAATGGAGTGGTGTTTACTTTCTTATTGGTAATGAACACTCACTGAGGTAATGACTTCCCTCATTATATCTTTTAAAAGCAATAAGAAAATTTTAGTTTCGTACAGACAAATTGGAAATATGAAATATTTAATTCGACAAAAAATGGCTTTGAAAATTTTGATTACACTTCTTTTAATAACAAGTCTCACAAGTTACGGGCAAAGTAAAAACTTTATTGATCAACCATATTTAGAGACTACTGCAAGAGTAGATACCTTAGTTATACCAGACCGTATTTATTTATCAATCCTAATTACAGAAGCGGACACTAAAGGAAAAACTTCGGTTGAAAAATTAGAAAATAATATGGCCGACAAACTGAAAACACTAGGCATTGATATCGAGAAACAACTTACCCTTACTGATTTGGGGAGTAATTTTAAAAAGTACTTTCTCAGGAAAGTAGATGTTCAAAAAGACAAAGAATATTCATTATTAGTGTATGATGCCGTAACTGCAGGCAGAGTAATAATGGGCCTCGAATCTATCGGAATCTCTAATATAAACCTCGCAAAAACCGAATATTCAAGTCTGGAAAAGCTCAAAATTGATCTAAGACAAAGAGCTGTGGTTGCGGCAAAAAACCAGGCAGAAGCAATGGTTATTCCTATAGATCAAAAACTTGGAAGTGCTCTTTTTATTTCTGATCTAAACACAGGAGTACAAAATAGGATGACGGATAGGATGGTTAGGGTGCAAATGTCTAAACAATCAGATGCAGATCAACCCATAGAAATTGAATTTGAAAAGATAAAAGTAGAGAGCACTGTGAATGTAAAATTCGCAATACAGTAACAATTAAACTTTATCTACGGCCAGTTTATATGTGGGGTCCTCCAGGACATTTACGTCAATTATCGCATCTGCATTCGTTAACAAGAGCCTGCAATCCTCGCTTAAATGCCTTAAATGTACCTTCTTCCCAACTTTGTGATAGCGTCCCGTTAATTTGTTTAATGCTTCAATGGCCGACATATCTACTACCCTGCTTTCCTTAAAATCTATAATAACCTCATCCGGGTCCTCAAGTACCTCGAACTTTTCATTAAACAAAGTCACAGATCCAAAAAATAGCGGCCCATAGATCTCATAGTGCTTAATTCCATTCTCGTCAGTATATTTTCTGGCGCGTATTCTTTTGGCGTTATCCCATGCAAAAACAAGAGCCGAGATAATTACACCGACCAAGACAGCCAGCGCCAGATTATGTAGAAAAATGGTAACCAGGGTTACTAATATCATTACAAGAACATCAGATTTCGGCATTCTTCTGAAGGTTCGTAAACTGGCCCACTCAAATGTGCCCAGTGCGACCATAATCATTAATCCTGTAAGTGCAGCCATAGGCACTTTTTCAATCAAATTAGCCCCGAACATAATAAAGACAAGAAGCATTACAGAAGCTACTATCCCCGATAATCTTGCACGGGCTCCATTGGAGGTATTGATTAAACTCTGCCCTATCATGGCACAACCACCCATCCCTGAAAAGAGTCCGGAAAGTATGTTTGCTGTTCCCTGGGCAACTGCCTCTTTATTACCGCGCCCGCGTGTTTCTGTGATTTCATCAATAATATTAAGCGTCAATAAACTCTCTATTAACCCTACACCCGCAACTATGGCCGCATAAGGAAAAATGATCTGAAGGGTTTCTAAAGTAAAAGGCAGTTGTGGGATATGAAATGGTGGAAAACCGCCCTGAATAGACGCTATATCGCCAATTGTTTTTGTGTCAATATCAAATGCAAGTACGAGACCAAAAACAGCCAGGATAGCAATTAATGAGGCAGGAACTGCTTTACTTAATTTGGGTAATCCCCAAATTACCAGCATTGTGATTAAAACTAATCCTAAAAAAATAAACAATGTGCTACCAGATAACCATAAGCCATCAGACGACTTGAACTGGTCTAACTGTGACAAAAAAATAATGATCGCCAGGCCGTTTACAAATCCAAATATTACAGGATGAGGCACAAGGCGCATCAATTTGCCCAATCGAAGAAATCCAGCTGCTAACTGCAGGATTCCAGCCAATATCACTGCGGCAAATACATATTCCACGCCATAATCCATGGCAAGTGAAACTATGACAACTGCCACTGCACCGGTCGCTCCTGAAATCATTCCCGGTCTCCCTCCAAGAATAGAAGTAACCAGCCCCATAACAAATGCCGCATATAATCCGGTTAAAGGTGATAAGCCTGCAATAAGAGCAAAAGCTATCGCCTCCGGTACCAGAGCAAGTGCAACTGTTAATCCGGATAGGACTTCTGTTTTGTAATTAACTTTTTGGGAAAAATCAAATAGATTTAAGTACTTCTTCAAACCCTTATTATCTTAAGGGGGCAAAAATAGCACTTATTAACTGTTAATAGCCCTAATTGAAAAGAATTATGGATTTCATAAATTACCAGTCATGAAGGCCCAATAATTTCTTGCCAAGTTCAGATAATTTAGCAGTATCGTATCTGTTCTGTTCCCAATTTCTTGGATCACCCGGAAATGCATAACCCTCAGGAGCTATTCTGTTCTTCCAGGAATTAATCCGCCATTGTCTTAATTCTTCATTTTCTTCCTCTGCCGGCATCATAGAAATATATTGGGCAATCCTAACTTTATTTTCAGATTTGTTTGGCCTGATCCCATGGGGCTCCGTGCTATTAAAAATAAGAAGGTCACCAATTTCTAATTTTACTTTTACAATTTTATCTTCCAGTTCTGAAATATCCGGTTGAAAGTGATCCCGGTCTTCCGGCTGTGTAAGCTTCCAACTTTCGTAATTCCGGTACAGCCATGGAATGCACTGAAAACCTCCCATATTCTCATCGGTTTGATCTGCAAGTGCCAATACTCCCTGTACATTCTGCGGTTTGGTTTCAGGGTCATAATCCCAATGAATAAAACCTTTCCTTTCAAATCCCGGCCTTTGAGGAAAATTGAGATTTGCTCTATCAATTGTTACCCATAATTTTTCAGTTCCCCAAACATCCACAAAGGCATCATAAACGCGTTGCATTTGCCTGTTATTCCATAAGTATTGGTTATTGTATACCTCAACCATACCCGTTCCTGTTAGTTCTTTCATTTGCATTTCAGCCCTTGGTGGAGCATACCAGGTTTCACTATCGTTAGGGTCCTTTTCATCAAATTCCCACAAAAAATCTGCTGTTGCCTTTGCCTGGGATGCAGAGACCGCATTTTTAATTACTATATAGCCGTTATGCTTCCAAAATTCCCAGTCCTTTTCGCTAAGAACCCTTAACGGAACATTATTAGACCGATCATTTAATTCCATTTTGCTACTTGTCGCCGTTGAGGGGTTTCCAGGAATATCCTTATGAGCCTTATTGGCCATTTCCAGTTTGGAGGCTGCTTTTTCCATATTTATATTGTATTGTGATTAAAAGATAGTCAAATCTAAATAGATCGAATGGAGATCACCACCTTGATTTTGATCAATATTTGAACTATATTAACATTCTAAAACATTAATTACCTAGATAATAGCAATTTTGTTAAATTTTTGATTTGAAAATACAATTAGAACAAATAAATCCGGATGCCAAAAGCTCCTTCCGATTGCTACACAATCCCAGATTGAATGATTTATTCTACTGGCATTCTCATCCGGAATATGAACTGGTGTATATAGAAGGGGCTAATGGAACGAGGCACGTAGGGGATCATATTTCTCAATATGAACATAGTGATCTGGTGTTAATAGGGTCTAATATTCCTCATTTGAACTTCGATTATGGTATTCAGACCGAATACAAAAAAGAGGTTTTACATGTCAGTTCGGCATTCAAGAAAAAAATATTTACTGAAATCCCAGAGCTAAATGAAGTATTTGAACTCTTTGAAAAATCTCAGCATGGAATAGCTTTCACCGGAAAAACAAAGGTAAATATTGGCTCAAGACTCAAAAAACTTTATGTTTTGGGACCCTTTTCACAGTTTCTTGAAGTACTGCATATTTTCTCCATTTTAGCGGCCTCTAAGGAGTATGTATTATTACATGATTATCCGGTAATAAATAAATACAGTCAAAAACAACAGGACCGCTTAAAAAACATCTATGCATTTATAGATGAAAACTACCAAAGGAAAATTGAGCTTAAAGAAGTGGCAGCACTTTCCAATTTGAGTAAAGAAGCTTTTTGCCGATATTTTAAAGGTGCCACAGGAAGTGTTTTTACGTCATTTTTAAACCAATATCGTATTAGCCAGGCTAAACGATTACTTTTGAAAGGAAGAAATATCAGTGAGACTTGCTACGACTGTGGTTATGAAAGTCTATCCTATTTTAATCGTATCTTTAAAAAAATTGCGAATGAAAATCCTTCTGATTTTAAAAAAAGATATCTGAAAAGGTAATTCTTATTAGTACCCAAAACCCGGAAAATTTACTTTCATCCTACACCAATAAATAGCTTTAAATTAGTAATGGTCTCCAAAATAATTAATGACCAAAAAAAACCGCCCTTGGATTTAAATCCAGGGCGGTTTCTAACTAAATAACCAACCAAAAATAATTTTTCATTCTCATACCATTCTCTACTATCTTTAATAACGCGTAATTCAAAGTTTTCATTGCACAGAAACAGGTAAACCGATGTTAAAATTTTATGCATTTCATCGTTTTCTAAATTGAGGGGTTGTTAGTCTCTTGCATAGCCAATTTATTCGTAAATTATTATAACTCTATGACTTTCAAATATCTAAGTCGTTATTTTTTTTAATTACATTTGATGGTCTAATTTAATTTGATGGAAAAAGAATTAAAAATTGCAGTTCTTGGTGGTGGAAGTTGGGCAACAGCTATTGTAAAAATGCTCACTGAAAACCAGGATAAAGTAATCTGGTATATGCGCAATGAGGATGCTTTAGAATATATAAAAGTCAACAAACACAACCCTAATTATCTTACTTCTGTTGAGTTTCAACTGAAACAATTAGTTCTTACCAATGATATGGACGAGGCGGTTTCCATGGCTAATCTGTTGATTTTTGCAATTCCATCTGCTTTTTTAGAGAGTGAACTCAAAAAACTTACTATCCCTTTAAGGGACAAAATTATATTCTCAGCTATCAAAGGAATTGTTCCCGAAACTGGTTTAATTGTTGGAGAGCATTTTCATCAAAAGTATAATATTCCCATTGAAAATATTGGGGTGATTACTGGTCCTTGTCATGCCGAAGAAGTGGCCCTGGAGCGCTTGTCCTATTTAACAGTTGCCTGTGCAGATACCGCTAAAGCCAGGATGCTATCTGAACATCTGAACAGCCATTATATTAAGACCAAAATTTCCGATGATATCATAGGCACTGAATATGCTGCAATGCTTAAAAATATTTATGCATTGGCGGCAGGTATAGCTCACGGATTAGGATATGGCGATAATTTCCAATCTGTTTTAATGAGCAATGCTATCCGCGAAATGAAACGTTATATTTCCAGAGTTCACAAGATGAAACGGAATATTAACAATTCTGCCTATCTGGGGGATTTACTTGTTACGGGTTATTCAACTTTTAGTCGGAACAGGATGTTCGGGAATATGATTGGCAAAGGGTATAGAGTAAAAAGTGCTATGATGGAAATGAAAATGATAGCAGAAGGTTATTACGCAACGGAAAGTGCTTATAAATTAAAATCAACATTTAAAAAGAAAGTTAAGACTCCAATTATTGATGCTGTGTATGATATCCTTTATATGCAGAAGAGCGCCAAATTAACTTTCAAGGCACTTACAGATAAATTAGATTGACCCCGAAATTTTGTAATCACTTCTATTAAAGCCGGAGGAGATTTAAGTGATGCGGAAGATGCATTAAAAAAGGAGTGGCTTGATGCCTGAAGCATAATGTTGGGACACCATGCTTCCTGTAACACTGGATGAGAATGGATTTTACTCAATTCCAATACCTGGAGGGACCATAATATTAGAAAAAAAGTAAAGAGGTGCCAACCATAGCCCGATTTACATATTAATTTCTGATTCCGGGACATTACTTTTTAGAAAATTAATATTAAATCCGGTCTAAAGAAAAAACAGAATGTTCATGTATTTCTTGAAGCATTTTTTCTTTCCAGGAAAGAATTTGTGAATCTTCCAATTTAAAAATTGACTTGAATTCACCAAGAATCGGATCCAGTAAAAAAGGTATGCTTTCAATATCGAAATATAAGCGCCCCGTTCGGCGGATAAAAAAGTCCATGGGAGAAGTTATCATTTCATAATTAATTCCGTAATGAAGTTCGGCTTTGGCCATTCTTATGTATGGATCTTCATCTTTTAGTATGGAGTAATCCTTTAAAATAGCCTCAGTTTGCTTGCCATAGGTTGTCACCAGGTACCAAGCATCATATTCTGTAAAACCTTCTGCTGCTATTCGTTCAAATATTTCTGAAATGTACTTTTTGACGTGTTTGGATTTCCTGAAATCATTACCGCATAGCGGAATCTGAACAGTTGTACATTCTTCAAGTTCAATTCCTTCTTCCTCTTCCATTTTTTTAGATAGCAGGTTTACAACTCTTTCTGCCATTTTTCGATACCCGGTAAGTTTGCCTCCAGCCATACTTATAAGACCGGTATCTGAAATAAATATCTCATCCTTACGGGATAATTCGGAAGTAGATTTTCCCTCATCATGTATTAAGGGCCGCAAACCAGCCCAGGAAGAGATAATATCCTTCAATTCCAAATTTATCTTAGGAAACATATTATTAACCGCTGATACTAAATAAAGGGCATCAGCCAAATCCAGTTTAACATCATCTTTATCCTGATCATAATTTGTATCGGTTGTCCCCACATAGGTAATTTTACCTCGGGGGATAGCAAAAATCATTCTCCCGTCAGGAACATCAAAATAAACAGATTGCTTTACCGGTACTTTTGAATGCGGAAATACCAAATGAACCCCCTTT
The DNA here is from genome assembly GCF_947260015.1 of uncultured Eudoraea sp. Taxonomy (GTDB): domain Bacteria; phylum Bacteroidota; class Bacteroidia; order Flavobacteriales; family Flavobacteriaceae; genus Eudoraea. The sequence goes on from NZ_CAMYOM010000007.1 coordinate 51,178, forward strand.
GTAAGATGAAGGCGTTTCCCTTTTTTAGAATTATTTATGCTTCGCAATTCATCTACCCATGGGCCGGTAGCACTTATCACATATTTTGATTTAATAGTAAATTCATGTCCGGCGATAACATCCTTAAAATGTAGCCCTGAAATAATATCGTCAGTATAATCAAAGGCTGTGACCTCAGCATAATTCAATGCTACCGCACCGAATGTAAGGCTGGTCTTTATATTTTCAATTGTTAACCTGGCGTCGTCTGTGCGATATTCAGCATAATAACCGGCCCCTTTTAATTTCTTCTTTGGCAATAACGGCTCCAGTTCTAATGCCTCTTTTTTTTCAAGCATTTTACGCTTGTCATCGCCTGAAACCTGTGCCAGAATATCATAGACCTTTAAGCCAATAGATGTTAGCCATTTTCCATATGACCCACCGTCAATTAACGGGAGTAACATTTTTTCGGGAAGCACCAGGTGCGGTGCAAGTTTATGAACTATAGCCCGTTCAGATCCCACTTCTTTTACCAACCAAAAATCAAACTGCTTGAGATATCGAAGGCCACCGTGAATTAACTTAGTAGATTTACTACTGGTTCCTGATGCAAAATCCCCTTTTTCTAACAGAGCCACTTTTAGCCCTCTGGCAGCTGCGTCAAGGGCAATACCACCTCCGGTAATTCCACCTCCAATAATTACAAGATCGAATTTGGTATTAGTTAAGTTTTGAATGATTTCATTCCGGTCAAGGCTTGAAAATGGTACGTTCTCCTGCACGTTTTTATAAATCAAAGTAAATTTATTTAGGTCCAATTACAAATATAAAGGTTAATACCCCTTTCACTAATACTAAGGCTTTAAGTAAAGGTTATTATTGAAGCAATAAAAAAAAACGATAGCTTGTTTTAATGTGTGGCTGTAAATTCGTATTCCCTTTCAACAAGGCAGATTCTTATTTTGTACCATTTATACCATTCTTTTTTCCCTATTTCCTGCGCAGCCAGGTGTTTGAGATTGGATTTCCATCTTGATATAGATTCCAGGTTTTCCCAATAACTTACAGATATTCCTAATTCCCCCGTTGCGCTTTCAAAACCCAAATAACCAGATTGTTTTTTGGCTAATTCTTCCATTTGTATGGACATTAGACCATATCCTTTATCCCCGGAAGTCCTGGTGCTGGTAAAGATTACGGCATAATAAGGTTTTATCATGACCGTTTAATATATAAAAGCTCGTTCTACAAAATAATTCACTATAGCCTCTTTCATTAATACAGATTGCTCTCCTGCCTTTAATGGCGGAAGTGACTCCTTGATAATATAGTGTGGCCAACCTTCCTCGTCAAAAAACTCAAACTCATAATATCCATAAGGTTCCAATAGTTTGCATATGGCAATATGCATCAGGTTAACTTTTTCTTCCTTTTTATACGTCCTGTGATATTGACCTAGCTCCTGGATGCCAATAAGGTAAATAATCCCATCTACATCCATTGGATCTCCATCGGAAAACCTGGCAGATAATTTCTTAATGAGTTCTTCCCACCTGTCTTTTAATTGAATATCTCTGCTCATTTTTATTATCAAAAAAAATTTAAAAATCAAAATTAATCCTGAACTCCTCTTTTAGAAAAAATCAAAGGTACAAATCAAAATTCTATATTTGTGCAAACAAATTTCCGTGAATCTTCTGGATATCATTTTGGGATTATTACTGGCATATGGCCTTTATAAAGGTCTGAAAAATGGTCTCTTTGTTGAAATCGCCTCTCTAGCCGCCATTATTATTGGACTTTATGGTGCAATTCAATTTTCTTACTTAACGGGTAACTACCTTTCTCAAAACATGGATTGGGATGAAAATTACATAAAATTAACGGCATTCATAATTACTTTTGTAGCTATTGTGCTTCTGGTTAATATGGCTGGAAAAATACTTACAAAAATTGCAAATTTTGCCATGCTTGGATTACTCAATAAACTTGCAGGTGGGTTATTTGGTGTATTAAAAACTACCGTTATCCTTGGTACACTTTTGTATTTTTTTGAAAGTGCAAGTTCTTCATTTAATCTAATTGAAAATAATACGGTTGCAGAATCTATTCTTTATAAACCGGTCAGAGATATGGGCGCTCTGGTTTTTGGAAACGTAATTGAAGTATTTAATGACTGATAATTGATGAAAAGTGCAGTTCATCGAAAAAAATGGGTTTTTCACATGCTTTTTTCATAATTTCTTTAATATTACCAAGATGATCTTTTTAATAAGGATCCAAGAGAACACCCCACTCTACCTTTACCCTACTTACAAATAGAACAATAGAACACTATATGAAAATGAGATTGCCTATTGCTGTCTTGGTTTTATTTGTATTGTTGGCTGGATCTTGTAGCACAGAGCCAATTGAAAATATAAATATTCCGAGTTCTGAAAATGCCGTTTTGGTAGAACAGGCACTTTTGGATATTGTAAATGACCATAGGAACAGTTTGGGTTATTCATCATTACTTTTTAGCGAAGTTGCTTATGAGTATGCCAACTCTCATACCGATTATATGATTTCCAATGGCAGTTTAAGTCATGATAACTTTAGTTCAAGAGCCTCTAAAATTTCGAGCGCAGTAAATGCTGAATACGTAGCTGAAAATGTTGCCAAAGATTACCCAGATGCTACCACAGCTTTAGAGAAATGGCTTGATAGTCCTAATCATCGTAAAACAATTGAAGGCGAATTTACACACACTGCCGTAAGCGTAAAGAAAGACTCCAGCGGTAAATTCTATTTTACTCAGTTGTTCTACCGTTAGTCTGCTCCAGAAAATTTTCTTTTCTTACATTTGACAGGGAGTATTACTTTTAATACATTCTAATATCATTCCTTAATAATTAGAAAACAATGTCTATAGAACCTCCATTTAATCTTCACAAGTGGATTGAAGAAAACAGAGACTTACTAAAACCCCCTGTTGGAAATAAGAATTTATATAAAGATGCCGGTGATTATATAGTTATGATCGTTGCAGGGCCAAATGCAAGAAAAGATTATCACTACAATGAAACAGAGGAACTTTTCTTTCAATTAGAAGGTCATATAGATATTCACGTGCAGGAAGACAGACAAAAAAAAACAATGAAACTGGGGCCTGGTGATATGTACCTGCATCCTGCAAAAGTCCCCCATTCTCCTGTTAGGCACGAAGGCTCCATTGGTTTGGTTATAGAACGTAAGAGAAACCAAATGCAAATAAAGGACGGTCTACTTTGGTTTTGCGATAATTGCAACCATAAACTTCATGAAACTTATTTTATACTACACGATATTGAAAAAGATTTTTTATCGCATTTTTCATATTTCTACGGTTCGGAAGAATTAAGGACCTGTGATAATTGTGGAACGGTTATGTCTGTTGATGATAGATTTACTGATATAAAAGAAAGATAAAAAATGAAACTTACGATTACTATTTTTATCGGAATTGTGGCGGCACTGCACCTATATTTTCTTTGGTTCGAAATGTTTGCCTGGACTACCAGGGGTAAAAAGATCTTTAAAAAATTTCCTGAAGACATGTTTGAACCAACAAAATCTCTTGCTGCAAACCAGGGCCTGTATAACGGCTTTTTAGCTGCTGGCCTTATTTGGACTTTTTTTATTCAGGACCTATTTTGGAGTGTAAATATTTCTATCTTTTTTCTGAGTTGTGTTTCAATTGCTGGTATTTATGGAGCCCTAACTGCTGATAAAAAAATATTCATTGTGCAGGCACTACCTGCTCTGATTGCACTACTTCTAATCTTTATTAATCAGGCCTAAGATTACATAACTTTCGCGTTACATAATCACTATTATTCGTAGCTTTGTCAGAATCTAACAAACTACCTTTTAAAAGTTATAAAATGACACTAGTTGCTGTAGATTTTGGGATAGACCAAGCATTAGAAAAATTAGGAATAAAGGAAATCAATAATGGTACCTCAACAGGTACCGATTATTTTTCTTCAGGGGAAATTATCGAGTCATTTTCCCCGGTAGACGGTGCTTTAATTGGTAAAGTAAAATGCACCTCCCAAAATGATTATGAAAAAGTCATAGAAACTGCCTCCAAAGCATTTCATATTTGGCGATTAAAACCCGCTCCCCAAAGAGGCGAAATTGTTCGCCAGTTTGGAGATAAACTACGCCAATTAAAGGAACCTTTAGGCAAGTTAGTCTCATATGAAATGGGGAAATCATATCAGGAAGGTCTGGGTGAAGTACAGGAAATGATAGACATATGTGATTTTGCTGTAGGGTTATCTCGGCAATTACATGGATTAACCATGCATTCAGAAAGACCAGGGCATAGGATGTATGAACAATACCATCCTTTGGGTGTAGTAGGAATTATTTCTGCTTTTAATTTTCCTGTAGCCGTATGGGCCTGGAATACGGCGCTTGCATGGATTTGTGGCGATGTTTGTGTTTGGAAGCCATCAGAAAAAACACCACTTTGCGGTATAGCTTGTCAAAATATTGCGGCTGAGGTGTTCAAAGCAAATGGACTTCCAGAAGGTATTTCCTGTTTAATAAATGGGGATTATAAAGTTGGTGAAATGATGACCAATGACAATAGGGTCCCTTTGATTTCGGCGACAGGTTCTATTCGGATGGGGAAAATTGTTGCACAGGCAGTTGCCGCAAGATTAGGGAAATCACTCCTTGAATTAGGTGGTAATAATGCGATCATTGTTACCCCGGATGCAGATATAAAAATGACGGTTATTGGAGCTGTATTCGGAGCAGTTGGCACTGCAGGCCAGCGATGCACTTCTACAAGAAGAATTATCATACATGAATCTATTTACAACCAGGTAAAAGATTCAATAGTTACTGCCTATAAGCAACTACGTATTGGAAACCCGCTGGATGAGAATTATCATGTAGGCCCTTTAATAGATAAAGATGCTGTAGCTATGTATAAAAAGGCTCTTGAGCAGGTGGTAGCAGAAGGTGGAAACTTGATCGTGGATGGCGGTGTTTTAGATGGGGAAGGATACGAAAGTGGTTGTTACGTATATCCGGCCATTGCTGAAGCAGATAACAACTATGAAATAGTACAGCATGAAACTTTTGCACCTATTCTTTATTTATTAAAATATTCAGGTGATGTACAAAATGCAATAAAATATCAAAATGGTGTTGTTCAGGGACTTTCCTCGGCCATTATGACCAATAATTTAAGGGAAGCCGAGAATTTTCTTTCAGCCGCTGGAAGTGATTGTGGTATTGCCAATGTAAATATTGGCACCTCGGGTGCTGAGATTGGAGGGGCTTTTGGAGGAGAAAAGGAGACAGGAGGTGGACGTGAAAGTGGTTCTGATGCCTGGAAAGTTTATATGCGAAGACAAACTAATACAATTAACTATACTACTGAATTACCTTTGGCTCAGGGAATAAAATTTGATCTGTAAATTAATACATGCAGGCGCATTAGCTCCTTCATCCCATCTTAATGGAACTGGCTCAATGTGCCTGCAGGTATATTATTGAAACACATATATTACTGTGTTTTATTTAGTGAGGTGCAGCTATTTAAAAGACTTCTGTTCTTCCCTTAATGAATTTGGCTTTTGGACAGACCAGCTCCCATGAACTAAAGTTTGAATCCCGAGTATTACCACCATGCAACAGAAAGTGAAGCCTTCCTGAATTCGTTTTTTTAAATTTTTCATTGCTGCCTAATGTTTTAATATGACTTCAAAGTACTATTAAATAACAAGGGATTTTTACAACTATGTGTCACTTGTATAAAAAAATATACAATTGGAAGATTGGATTGTATAATTTGAAGAAAACAAAAAAAACCGCTGCTATTTATGAAATAAATAACAACGGGATTCTTAACTAACCAAACTAACTCAAACTAGTAGGAAGTATTAATTGAACACTATTTCAATGCCGTATCCTCGTCGGGAGAAATAGCGTTACAGCTTAATTAATGACAAATGTCCTAAATTTTAGCTTATTTCAATGTAAGGAAGTTATAAATTGGGCAAAAAAATGTGTAATTGGTAGTTATTAAGGTATGTCTTGTTTTATTAATATTAATAAAGAGCATCTTAGCCATTATTAGAGGATTAACCAGATAATTCAATTTATAAAGACTTACAATTTTAACAAAATTTAAGATTTTTTTAATACATTGTATTCAGAACAAAAAATAGTCAATTACAATGACCAAAAAGACAACAAACTTGCTTGGGATTATAATTACCATATTAGCAGGGATTTATTTTTTTGTAATGTACTGTAGTGAATGTGGATTATAAGATGACCTTGCCTCCTTAAAACGGGTGGATTCTTCTATTGCTAAAAAGGCAATGAATTTGGAAAAGGCCAATGATAAGAGCAATAATGAATTGTTGTATAAAAACTAATTAATTAATATCAACTTATGAATTTTGAAAGTATAAACATCTGGTGTTGGCTTATCCCTTTACTTGTAGGCGTTCTTTGTGCAGTTTTTGGATATTTATTAGGTAAAGGTGCAAATACAGTCATTGACCATTCTTCAGAGCTAAACTTACTGAAAGATCAAAATGCAAAATTAGAAGCTGATCTTGCAGCTTGCAATAAAAAAATGGCTGCTGAAAGTTCGGCTGTGGTTTCTTCTAAAATTGCTTTTAATAAAAGTGCAGCCAAGGCGGCATTTGGAAAAAATATAAAACAGGATGATCTGAAGGTTGTGGAAGGAATTGGTCCCAAAATTGAAGGCCTTTTTCACAATTATGATATAAAGACCTGGACGGCCTTGTCTAAAACTTCTGTTTCCAAGTGTCGGCAAGTATTGGACTCAGGAGGTGATCGTTACAAGGTTCATGATCCCGCATCGTGGCCAATGCAGGCAAAAATGTGTTCTGAGGGAAAATGGAAGGCATTACACAAATGGCAGGTAGAACATAAACGTGGTAAATTATAATTAAAAAGACCGGATTAAATCCGGTCTTTTTAATTATAACATTCCGTTGGCCTCTACCCATTTAAACCGGAATTGATCCTCACCTAGTCGCATTCTTTCTGCAATTCGTTGTAAACGATCTGGCATTCCTACAAGATAGTCTCTGGCTTTCTGGGCTTCATCTGACAAGCCTCTTATTGCTTCCAGATCCCAATATTGATTTAATTTATTAAAGATGTCTATATAATCCTGAGAGGTATATACTCCCAACCTTTGTGCACAGATGGAGAAATTTTCAAATGCAAGTCCAATTCCCTCTCCAGATTCCCTCAAAAAATGAGCAGGCATTACAATTTTTCTCTTCATCATATCTGCATATGCAAGCATCATTCCATTAGGGTCTTGTCCAAAAATGGTCTTTACGAATTCTCTATATGCCAAATGATGACGCATTTCATCACCCGCAATTATGCTGCACATTTTACTTAGAAGTGTATTACCTTTTTTCTTAGCCATCTGACCTACCCTTTTATGGGAAATATTGGTAGCTAATTCCTGAAATGAAGTGTATACAAAATTCTTATACGGGTCTCTGTCTGTTCCTATGTCAAAACCATCATTAAGCAAGTACTGAGTTGAGATCTCAACTTCTCTCATATTTACTCTTCCCGAGAGGTATAGAAATTTGTTAAGTACATCACCATGCCTGTTTTCTTCGGCTGTCCAAGCTCTCACCCATTTGGCCCATCCACTGGGTTCTTCCGTGTGTTGATTAATTCCCTCAACATCCATTAACCAGGATTCATACGTTGGTAAGGCCTCTTCCGTAATTGTATCTGCCACCATGGTTACCCAAAAATCATATCCCAACTCTTTAGATTCCTCTCTGATTTGCTCTACCTCATCAAAAAAATTTTCACTTTGCGAATCTGGAAGAAAATCTGAAGGCTGCCATATCTCATCAATAGGAATCAAAAATGAATCCATAAACCCGGCAACTTTAGGTTCAATTGCCTGCATCACCTCCAGCCTTATATTTTTAGTAGACATAATTATTTTTCTTGCAAAGTACGAAAATAAAACTCTGAAATTATTGCAGATATAATACAAATATTAATTTCTTCCTCTTTCATTCGGATAAAAAAGATGTACCGGGTCACTTTGCCAAACTTGTTTTGAATCTACATCAATAATTGACAAAGGCCCTTTAAAAGCTGCACCTGTATCAATATTCCAGACATTAGCTGCTCTTATAGGTATGGTCTTCCCTATTCTTGTTACCGGTGTATGGCCTATATATATTTCATAGTAATTGGCAAGTCGCTCAGGATAAAATAAGTCCGTTTGTGTTAGTTCCGGATCCAGAGACAATGCCAATTCCCATAAAGTTCTATCCCAGTAAAAAATTTTGGGAAAATATTCAAATTTTGCACCTTTCAAGTTAGTAAAGCCTGCGTGTACAAATAGGCGGTTTTTATCATCCAGGTAGTAATTATCCAGATTATCATAAAAATCCATATGAACTCTTTTTGACCCATCACCCAGAACCTCGTAAGAAGTTTTGCTCGCCATACCTCCGTGTTGCAACCACATAGGCTTATCCTTCCCTGTTCTCAACCATTCATTACAAAGCTCATCATGGTTTCCCCTTAAAAAAATACATTGGTGTGTTACTCTTAGTTCAATCAAAAAATTTACGGTTTCAACAGCCTGGCTCCATCCGTCAACATAATCTCCTAAAAAGATAAGTAGATCATCTTCACTAACCCCGGCCCTTTTCAAAACTTGTTGTAAAGCTTTCAGCCCTGAATGTATATCTCCGATTACCAAAGTTCTCATTTGGCAAAATTGGCGATTATTCCAATGATGACAATAATAAAAAGTATAAGAAAGAATATTTTCCAAAAGGAATAGGGTCGAATACCATGAATATTTCCAGTTTGTCCATTGATATAAAAATGATATTCTTTCCCTTTGTAATTGTAGAAACTTATATAAACAGGTAATAGCACATGCTTAAAAGTTTCTTTTGATAGTTTTATATCAGAATGATGAATCCTCTGCGTATCACCTCCAATATCTCGTCGTATCCATGAATGAGCTATCTCCTTGGCTTTTTGAAATGATTTGCGATGCCCTTCTCTCAAAGGAATTGTGTATTTTTCAGTTACAAAACCCGAGAGATATTTTGAATTAAATACACTAAGCTCTTTCAAATTCCAATGTGATATGTTTGACGGAACTTCTCTTCGTTTTTTTTTCGAAGCATTGATCAGGATATCATCTACAAAGCCATCTACTGTTCCATAAGCAGGTGTCCAGCGTGTTTTTCTTACTTGCCTGGTTTGAGTTCCTTTTTTAGTTCTATAGGTTTGTGTTTCATAATAATAATCTCCCCTTTGACCTTCATAAGATGCAAAGAGCTCTGCATCAAAAGTCCAAAAAGGGAGATAAAGACCGTGAATAGCTTCCGGATCTAATGCAGCGCGTTTAAGTTTATTCGGAGCAAACCACAATCCTTTCACCCAATCTCTGAATATCTTACCCGCCTTTTTATTATCAAATTGAAATGGAACTAGTGCGCCTGGCAGTATCCAACCCTCTCTTTCTATATCCTCTCTAATAAGAGGTTCTCCGCAATAAACACAATGAAGCGACTTGTAATTTTCTTCAACATGTTGGTTAGCACCACAATTCTTACAATGTAGTAGATCTATTGTCTCGGTAAAGGCATTATCCCCTACTGCCTTAATATAATGTTGCAGTTCAAGTTCTTCAAAACTTCGCTTTGACTTTTCAATAAATTCTTCATATCCGCAATACTCACATTTAACCTGGTGTGAACCTGGTTTGTATTTTAATTCTGCTCCGCAATTGGCACAGGATTTTTTCTTTTCAGAATACTGGGTTTCTTCCATTTGTAGTTATCGCCAAAATCAACAAAGTGTTTTTTAATACTTACGGTTACTACATTTGAGGCAATGGTGGTGGTGTATTACCGCCTAAAAACGCCTTTAACTCCCCTATTTCCTTAAGTGCTGTCCACCCCACAAGGCCCTGTTTCCATACCAGAGAATCCCGGTTAATAGTCCTATTTGCAAAGAGTTCCTTTAATTTATCGAAAGAAACTGGGCCAAGTTGTTGCCCGTTTGCCGCATAGTAATACATTACCTGAACAGGAATTGGAGGTGGCAGAGCAGCTCCTTGCGGCTGTTGTGAAGTAAAGGGTTGTTGTGCCGGCTGCCCCATTAAAGTTCCCATTTGCTGTGCCAGAACAAAACCCATACCCATACCCATTCCTGCTCCGGCAGTACCGCCTTCATTTTTGGCAGCAGCTTCCATTGCCTTTGCTGCCTTAAATTGAGTGAGTTTGGACAAGTCTAACTTTTCTAATCTGCTGTAATCAAAAATCTCCTTCTTCAGTTCTTCAGGCATGGAAACGTTTTCTATATAGAATTTTTCCAACTCTATCCCTACACGTTCAAATTCCGGTTTCATAACTTCCTGGCAAGTTTCGGAAAGTTCACTTGTATTAGCAGCGTATAATTCCAGAGGCAGGTTTGCCTCCCCCACAGTATCCGTAAATCGCGTCACAATTAAACTCTTGAGGTGTTCGTTTACCTCGTAATTTGTAAAATTACCATCAGTACCAACCACGTCTACCACGAACTTGCCGGCATCGCTAATTCTAAAACTATAGGTTCCAAAAGACCTTATCTCAGTTAACCCAAAGCGTTCATCACTTAACATAATTGGGTTTTTTGTTCCCCACTTTTCATCTGTAAACAATCTGGTATTAACAAAATATACTTCTGCCTTAAAAGGGCTGTCAAATCCATATTTCCATCCCTTTAAAGTAGTTAGTATAGGAAGGTTATTAGTATTCAAAGTATGTGTCCCCGGTTTAAAAACATCCGCTAATTGACCCTCATTTACAAATACGGCCTTCTGACCTTCTCTAACCACCAATTTGGCATTATTTTTAATTTCATTCTGATAACGTTCAAATCTGTGAACTATGGTATCATTAGTCGTGTCAATCCATTCTACTATATCAATGAATTCGTGACTTAGTTTCTTTTTAATCTCATCAAATAGGTTCATTTTGTTAGATTTTTAATTCCAGAAAAAGGTAATCAATTCTTTAAAACAGACCAAGTGTCTTTTCGGAATATAAAGAATTAGTACAATGGTGAGAATCGATTTAATAAATAGTCCTGTTTTTTTTGGAGTAACACCTTATTTCTCATTACTTTGGGAATTGCTTTAAGTATAGATTTATGAAAGAAGTGTATTGTATAGGTGAATTGCTCATAGACTTTGTAGCCGAAAAACAAGGTTTTAATTTAGCTTTAGCCAGTGAATTCACAAAAAAAGCGGGTGGTGCCCCGGCCAATGTAGCCTGTGCTATAACCAAGCTCGGAGGGAAAAGTGCATTTATTGGTTGTGTTGGGGATGACCCTTTTGGTACATTTCTATTAAAGGTGTTGGAAAATGAAGACGTGGACATTTCTTTAGCTCAACGATCAGAAACTTTTACTACCCTCGCCTTTGTTTCTATTGATGAAGAAGGAGAACGTGATTTTGTCTTTAGCAGGGGTGCAGATAAAGAACTTAAATACAGTCCGGCAATTAAGAAGAAATTTAATAAAAACATTGTTCATTTTGGGTCTGCGACGGCACTTTTGGGCGGAAGTTTGGAAGAAGCGTATGGACGATTTTTATTTGATGCCATAACTCAAGAAGCCTTTATCAGTTTTGATCCAAATTACAGAGCAGACCTATGGAAAAACAGAACTGATATTTTTATAAAAAAATCTATGCCATTTATTGAAAAATCTACGCTCTGCAAGTTTAGTTTAGAAGAAGCAAAATTAATTTCGGGAAAGGAAAATATTTTGGATGCGTGTGAGTTTTTTCATGAAGCCGGCTCACAAATCATTACCATTACTCTTGGTTCTGAAGGTACATTTGTAAGTTCTCAAGGGCATTCAAATACAATCCCCAGCATCATTGTAAAGCCGGTTGATACAACAGGTGCAGGAGATGCCTTTATTGGCTGCCTGTTAAAACAAATTTCTACTCTGGATAATATAGAGAGTGGTATAAGTAATCGCGATTTGCTATTCAAAATGATCGCTATAGCAAATAAAGCCGGAGCGATAACAACAATGAATTACGGAGCCATAAAGTCATTGCCAACTCAAATTCAACTCGACAATTAGAATGAACCAAACCTCATTAAACAGGTTGTTGGCTTCAAATAAGCTGGATAACCCAGAGAAAGCGAATCTGAAAGAACTATTTGATTTAAGATTATCCACTAACCTTTCTATAATACAAAACCTATTCTTATCTCTATACCCTGAGTCAACCTTACAAAATTCATTTCCTGTATTGTTGGAACTTTTACCTGAACTTTTTAAGAAAAGATCTAAAAATCTTAAAATCCAGGACCTGAGAAGGCTTAAACATGCAAATTGGTATCAATCTGAAAAAATGGTTGGCATGCAATTGTATGTGGACAACTTCAATAAGGATCTGAAAGGTCTTGAAACTAAAATTGCATATTTAGAAAGATTAGGCGTCAACCTTCTACATATCATGCCTGTCACAACAAGGCCTAAAGGAGAAAATGATGGGGGATATGCAGTCAACAGTTACACCCAAGTTGACAAAAAGTACGGTTCAAAAGCAGACTTGTTGAACCTAACAAAAAAACTGCGCTCCAAAAAAATGTATCTGATGATGGATTTTGTTGTAAACCATACTTCAGATGAATTTCCCTGGGCAAAAAAAGCAATGGCGGGTGATAAAAAATACCAGGATTATTATTATACCTACCCGGACAGGAATATGCCAGATGAATTTGAACATTCCTTGCCCGAAGTGTTTCCTCAAACCTCCCCTGGAAACTTCACTTATAATACGAAAATGAAAAGGTGGGTTATGACTGTATTTAATGACTATCAATGGGATCTCAATTATACAAACCCAATGGTGTTTATGGATATGCTCTCTAATATGGTAGAACTTGCTAACTTGGGAGTAGACGTTATTAGATTTGACGCACTGGCATTTCTATGGAAAAAATTGGGTACAAATTCTCAAAATCTTCCCGAAGCACATAGCTTAATTACCCTATTTCGAATGTGTTTACAAGTCGTTGCTCCCGGGGTTGTTCTGTTGGCTGAAGCTATAGTTTCTCCTAAGGAAATTATCAAGTATTTTGGTGAAGGCATTAAAAAAGGTAATGAATGTGAAATTGCCTACAATGCCACTTTGATGGCGCTACTTTGGAATTCAATCGCTACAAAAAAGACTCATCTCTTGTATAAAAATCTGATTAATTTACCAAGTAAGCCCTCAGAGGGGACCTGGATAAATTATATCAGATGCCATGACGACATTGGACTTGGTTTTGATGACCGCTATATTTACGAAGTGGGCTGGGACGCGGCAGCACACAGGAAGTTTTTATTGGATTACTATTGTCAAAAACTGGATTGGTCACCCGCTAAGGGGCAAGTTTTTATGTATAATCCAAAAAATGGCGATGGCAGGATTACTGGTAGTACTGCCTCTTTACTCGGATTGGAGAAAGGATTAGAGCAGAACAATCAGGAATTGATAAAATTAGCAGTAAATAAAATCCTAATGCTACATGCCATCATATTGTCCTATGGGGGAATTCCCATGATCTATGCCGGTGATGAAATAGGGACCTTAAATGATTATTCTTATCTTAAAAACAAAGACTTAAAAGAAGATAGCAGATGGGCCAACAGACCTAAACAAGATTGGAAAATTGTTTCTGGATTAGATAAAATTGATACTCCTCAAACACAAATTTACCATTCTCTAAAAAAACTAATTAGGATTAGAAGAAATACACCAGTATTTGCTGACAAGAACAATTTGTTGCTGCATCATTCCGCAAACCCGCATATTTTTATGTTTGAAAGAACAAATAATTCTGATAAGGATGTCCTTGTAATTTGCAATTTTGATGAAAGCATTCATGTGATAGAAGGTGCTAATATTGTGTCCAAGGGTTATGCGACAGGAGGTAAATTGCAGGACCTGGTATCAGGTGAAAGCATTACTTTAAAAAGTGCTTTTTTAGAAATAAATCCCTTTCAAATTCTATGGCTCAGCAAGTCCTAGCTATATTTTACTTTTCTTAATATTCGAAAAGATTCCTTCAGGGATTCATAAATGTTTACATCGTATTTCTTTAATAAAGGCCGAGCTGATTCCATAAGATCCTTCGCCTCTTCAAAACCATTAAAATAGCAAATAAGATAAGTTGCCGGTAATAGCTCCAAATCCAATTCTTCTGAACGCTTGAGTGATGCCCCCTTTTCAATTTTTTGCAATATAGCCTTGTTTGAATTAAATATATGAAACAAGGTCTTTTTATCATATTGAGGTGGTTCAAAAACTAAATTGCTTTGAATTTGATAGGTTCCGTTATCTGAGAAAAATATATCAACTTTTTCCAAAGGATAGTATTTATGTTGATTTCCCAAACCCAACTTCACGTATTCTATGATAGTAAAAGATTCATCACTATAGCTTATTGAGATTTCATCGAGGGCAGAATAGAAAAGTTTAACCTGTTCATTTATAAGTTCTATATCTACTCTTGAATAAAAAACTTCGTTTTTTACTTTTTTTTGATTGCCCGCCCAGCAAAGTACAAATTGTTCTTTAAATACTTTATAGCTGCTAATCAGATCTTTATGCCTGTAATTTATAAAATCTATTACGCCATCAAGGGTAAGTTCTATATTATTTCGGGCATGTTGTTCTATAGTCGCAACGGTATCTGAATTGATATCTTTTAATAAAATATCAAATACCTTGGGCATGCTTATACTCCCATCTCTGAAAAAAACTGCACCTCCGTAATATTTCCATATATTGCGCCGCATTGCGCACACTTTGCCATTAGAGCTTATAGTAACTAACCCTACGACCTTACCCTCAGGTAAGTGAGGAAACGGTATATTTTCATAAGAGATCAGGGGAGGGTTATCCAGGTAGGCATTTACAAGGTTTTGAATCTTACTGTCATCAAAGAAATCTACTCCTACAATTTTGTTATCTTCATCCTCAACACCAACAACAATAAAGGAATTATTATTTGGATTACTATTAGCAAGTGCGCAAACATGCTTTAGGAATTTAGCTTTACCTTCTCGTTTTCCTATATTGATAAACCTTTTTTTATCATAAAAACTATTTTCGTCATTATGAGCCAAAAGGTTTTTTACAAGTAGGCGCTTATTAATCATATTGTTTTCTTCACTAGAGTACTACTTGCCTGTGCGGTTGGCATAACTACGAGATCTGCAATATTTACATGGGCAGGTTGTGATATTACAAAGTAAATTATTTCTGCTATATCTTCAGGTTTTAAAGGTTGAAAACCCTGGTAAACACTGTGGGCTCTTTCAACATCCCCTTTAAATCTGACATTGCTAAACTCTGTCTCTACCAATCCAGGATTAACAGCACCCACTCTTATGCCATATGTATTCAAATCAATTCGCATTCCCTGATTAATTGCATCAACCGCATGTTTACTAGCACAATAAACATTCCCTTTGGGATAAACTTCTTTGCCGGCAGTTGAACCTATATTTATTATATGTCCCGAATTACGCTCCACCATCTTAGGTAAAATTGCCCTGGAGACATAAAGCAGGCCTTTTACATTAATATCCAGCATAGCATCCCAATCCTCAAGACTGCCTGTTTCTATGGAATCCAAACCATGTGCATTCCCCGCATTATTAATCAAAATATCTATATGAGAAAATTCCTCAGGTAATGAGTTGATCGAATTTGCAACAGCATTTTTATCACTGACATCAAAGTTTAAAACATAGACATCCGTTAATGGCTCTAATTGCTTCTGCAATTTTATTAAAAGTTCTTTTCTTCGCCCACAAATTATCAATCGGATATTCTTTGATGCGAAAAGTAGTGCAGTAGCCTTTCCTATGCCACTGGATGCGCCGGTAATAAATGCTGTTTTTTTCATTAAATTTATTGGAATGATTATTAACTAGGGAACTTTATGCCCCTGAGATGCAACTAATAACAAAAACCAATCTTCCATCTCCAAATCAATTTCAGTAGCTTCTACAGAAGCCTTTAAACGTTCTTTGTTAGTGGTGCCAACAACTGGGTGAACTCTGGAAGGATGATTTAAAATCCATGCCAGGAGAATTTGACCGCTATTTACTTTATATTTCTTTTTTAGCCCTTTCATCACTTTCTTTATTCGTTTTTGCCTTTTGTCTTTCTCCCTGAAATAGCTGCCAATGGGACTCCATGCCATTGCAGTCCGATTATGAATGATACAGTCATCAAAAGTACCGTCATACATTAACTTTTCGGCTGTTAAGGAAAATTCGACCTGGTTAGCGCTTACTGGCAATACCGACTCTACTAGGGCAATCTGCGCAGGAGAGAAATTAGACACTCCAAACTCCCGTATTTTACCTTCTTTTTGCAAATAAAGAATGGCTTCCGCAATTTCATCGGGTTGCATTAACGGGCTGGGTCTGTGCAGTAAAAAAAGATCCAAATAGTCAGTTTTTAGTTTGGACAGAGAACGCTCTGCAGACCATATAATGTATTCTTTAGAATAATCATAATGTTTTACTTTATTCTCTCTGGCCTTACAGACATATTGTATTCCACATTTAGTAATAAGTTGTAGTCGTTCCCTGGGTATTGAACTTTGAAAAAACGCTTTGCCAAACGCTTCTTCATTATCATAACCTCCATATATATCAGCATGGTCAAAAGTTGTTATTCCTTTTTCAACGCAATAGCCAATAAGGTCAGTCATTTGATCTTTTGTAAGATTCTTCCCCCAACTTCCCCATGTCATGGTTCCAGCAATAATTTTGGAATAAGATATCCGGTTTTTCATAAGTATGTGAAAATATAAAATAAATCCCTTAAATACTTCATAAAACTTAGGGTTCTAGGCATTTTTTAACCAATCATTAACAGCACTTATATAAATAAATTTTCAATTTGCGCCCTACTGTGATACCAACATATTAAAAACCAAAAAATAAAAATTATTAATGGAGGAAAATACTACTGTAGATATTAGTGCGGTTAATGAGAAGATTGCACAGGAAAGTGCTTTTATAGACCTGCTGGTTCTGGAAATGAATAAAGCTATTGTGGGTCAAAAGCATATGATAGAACGATTGTTGATCGGACTTTTGGGACAGGGTCATATTTTGTTAGAAGGAGTTCCCGGGCTTGCAAAGACCCTGGCGATAACCACTCTGTCAAAGGCTGTTAAAGGTAGTTTTAGCAGAATTCAGTTTACTCCGGATCTTCTACCCGCAGATGTCGTTGGAACAATGATATATAATATGAAAGTAAATGATTTCTCAATAAAGAAAGGTCCTATATTCGCCAATTTTGTTTTAGCTGATGAGATAAACCGTGCCCCTGCCAAAGTGCAATCTGCACTGTTGGAAGCCATGCAGGAAAAACAAGTTACCATTGGTGATGAAACTTTCATACTTGATAAGCCATTCTTGGTTATGGCTACTCAAAACCCGGTGGAACAGGAAGGAACATATCCACTCCCTGAGGCTCAAGTGGATCGTTTTATGCTAAAAACGGTAATTGATTATCCTAAGATGAATGAAGAACAACTTATTATAAGGCAAAATCTTCAGGGTATACTTCAGGATGTTAAACCTGTTATATCAATTAAACAAATACTTAGTGCTCAACAGGCAGTGCGAGAAGTCTATATGGATGAAAAAATAGAAAAATATATTCTCGATATAGTATTTGCCACAAGATATCCGGAAAAATATAATTTGGGAGATCTTAAACCGCTCATAAGTTTTGGAGCTTCGCCTCGTGGAAGTATTAATCTGGCAAATGCCGCTAAATGTTATGCTTTTATAAAAAGACGTGGTTATGTAGTTCCTGAAGATGTGCGTGCTGTTGTGCATGACGTACTAAGGCACAGAATTGGAATTACCTATGAAGCGGAAGCAGAAAATATTACTTCAGAAGAAATAATCAACCGGATTGTTAACGAAATTGAAGTACCATAATAGTTCAACCTATGTATTTCAATGCCGTAAAGGGCATTTGCTTATATAACTAAAAAGCTTGAACCCGAATGGATACGAAAGAGTTATTAAAAAAAGTTCGTAAGATTGAAATTAAGACCCGTCGTCTTTCAGATCACATATTTGGAGGGGAATACCATTCTACCTTTAAGGGTCGTGGAATGACTTTTAGTGAGGTTCGCCAATATCAGTTTGGTGATGATGTTAGAAGCATTGATTGGAATGTCACAGCCAGATATAATGAGCCTTTTGTAAAAGTATTTGAGGAAGAAAGGGAGCTAACCATGATGCTAATGGTAGATGTCAGTGGCTCTGAGCTCTTTGGAACAACGAATAGGTTTAAAAAGGATATTATTACCGAAATATCGGCAACTCTGGCGTTTTCTGCACTCCAAAATAACGACAAAGTTGGTCTTTTACTTTTTTCTGATGAAGTTGAACTTTTTATACCCCCTAAAAAAGGAAATAGCCATGTCCTGCGAATAATAAGAGAATTACTGGAATTTTCTCCGAAAAGCAATAAGACTAATATTGGGGAAGCACTTAAATATTTAACTAACGTCATGAAGAAAAAAGCAATTGTATTTGTGCTTTCAGATTTTATGGCAACAGATTATAGGCAAACACTAAAAATTACGGGGAAAAAACACGATGTTACAGGTATTCGTATTTATGATGAAAAAGAAGAGCACATTCCAAATTTAGGGGTAGTGCAAATGCTGGATTCTGAAACCGGTTCACTGAAACTTGTAAATACACAATCTAAAGGTGTTCGGAATGCATATGGTGAATACTATAGAAATAGGGTAGACTATTTTAAGGAAACTTTCAATAAATCGGGGTGTGGTATTTTGGATTGTCGAGTGGATGAGAGTTATGTTAAAAAATTATTGGGTTATTTTAAGCGAAGAGGATAAATGAATAAGGTTTCAATGAAATTAAGGCATATTATTAGTTCCTGGTCCGGACCGGTAATATTCTTATATCTTTTATTTTTTGGGAATTCCATAATTGCTCAGTTGCAACCCGTAATAACATCAAATGTAGACACTACCAATATTAAAATTGGTGAACAAATTAATTTTACGGTTTCTGTTGAAGTAGATTCAACTGCTCAGGTATTCTTCCCTGAAGGGCAAACTTTTTCTCCATTGGAAACTGTTGAAGCTTTTAAAACAGATACAACCAGAAAAAAAGACAGGATAACGCTACAAAAAACATACGCGCTTACACAATTTGATTCCGGATCCTATGTACTGCCGGCTCAGCGTATTGAAATTAACGGGGCTGGATTTTTTACAGACTCCCTTAAGGTTGATGTTGCCACGGTACCCGTGGATACAGTCAACCAAAAAATGTATGATATAAAACCTTTAATAAGCGTACAAAAAAGTAATAGTGCCTTTTGGAAAATCTTCCTGATTGTTTTGCTTATTGCCGGAATAGCAGGCGGCCTTATTTATTGGTTCATAATTCGAAAAAAACCATTGACAGAAGAGGAAAAGGTGGCATTGCTCCCACCTTATGATCGAGCACTTTTGGAATTGAAACGATTAGAAAATTCTAAATATTTAATTCAGGATAAGTACAAAGTGTATTATTCAGAATTAACTGCAATAGTGCGATCCTATCTTGAGGAAGAGGTACATATTTCAGCACTGGAAAGTACCACAAGTGAATTGATTCAAAAATTAGAATTATTGCAGGATGCCGGTGAATTAAAGCTAAAGGATAATACCATTAAACAATTTGAAAAAATATTACAAACAGCAGATCTTGTAAAATTTGCAAGGTCTAAACCCCTTACAACAGTGGCCGAACAGGACAGAAAAGCTATTGAGGAGATTGTTGTTAAAACGAAAGAAGCCCTGCCAGAACCTACAGAAGAAGATATGTTGGAACAGGAAGAGTATCAGGAGGTTATTGCCAAGAAAAAACGGAAAAAGAAAATAATATCAATTGTCTCTGCTGCGGCAATTGTATTGCTGGTCTCCCTGGGTGGACTTATAGCCTATTTAGGTCCTTCTTATGTTTGGGACACCATTACGGGCCATCCTACAAAAAGACTTTTAGAAAGAGAATGGGTTTCCAGTTCTTACGGATATCCGCCAATTATTGTTGAAACTCCCGAAGTATTAGTTAGACAACAGGTTAAGCTTCCCCCGGATGCGAAGGCCAATATCAAAGAGCTGCAGGCTTTTATGTACAGAAGTGAAAAAGGTTTACTTACTATTGGAACAACTTCGACCACATTAAATAAACCTGAAGAACCGGATTTCAATCAGGTTGTTGAACAAATATTGAAAAATTTTGAAGACCAGGGCGCAAAAAATATTATTACTAAGCAAGAAGAATTCGTGACCGTATCTGGTGTAAAAGGAATTAAAGTTTTTGGTCGGGGTAAATTTACAGTTCCTGACACAAAAGAGTTAGTTAGCGGACAATACACTATTATTCTTTTTGGCGGAAATGGTTTTCAGCAGCAGTTAATCTTATCATGGTTAGATAAAGATACTTACGCCGAAGAAATTATAAATAGGATAATTGGTTCATTAGAAGTAAAAACAGAGGCATAAATGTTAGACAATATAGAATTTGCAAATCCTCAGCTTTTTTGGTTGCTTTTACTGCTCCCTATGGCTTTGATATGGCATGTATTCAAGCGCAAAGAGGAGACTGCTTCCCTGAAAATTCCGAGTGTTGCTGGATTTACCGCTAACGACTTTTTGCCAAAATTAAAACCTGTATTATTTGTGTTCCGTTTGTTGGCATTGACAGCAATTATTGTAGCAATGGCGCGTCCTCAAACTGAGGATATTTCCACTCGAACGAAAACCACGAAAGGTATAGATATTGTGATGGCGATAGATGTTTCTTCAAGTATGTTGGCAAGAGATTTAAAACCTAACCGACTATCGGCGCTTAAAGAAGTGGCAGCAGATTTTATTCGGCAAAGACCAAATGATAGAATTGGTTTAGTGGCCTATGCAGGCGAAAGTTATACTAAAACACCAATAACAAGTGACAAATCTATTGTATTAAATGCGCTCAAAGAAATTCCGTACGGCCAATTCAACAGCGTCTAAGGTTGAACCCTCGGAATGATCCTCGCCATCTGAAACAATGAACAAAACCCTGTTCGTTTGCTCCTCATCATCAAAA
>NZ_CAMYOM010000008.1 GCF_947260015.1 uncultured Eudoraea sp.
ATTAAATGGCATCTGTCAAATCTATTGGGCAATTACTTGAGATAAACTGTGTTTATAAAGGTTTTATAAAAGGGAATTGAATATGACTTTTATCATTTGCTAAACATAATTCTTACCATACTTTAGAAAGATTAATAGAACATAAAAATAGAGCAACATGATAAAAAAAAGAATTTTGATCATGGGCGCTGCCGGCCGTGATTTCCACAACTTTAATACTGTTTACAGGAACAATGAGAATTTTGAAGTGGTAGCTTTTACCGCCGCTCAGATTCCGAATATTTTAAACCGTAAATATCCAGCCTCACTGGCAGGGAAATTATATCCCGATGGCATTCCAATTTATGATGAAAAAGACCTTGTAAACTTAATTGTTGAACTTAAAGTTGATGATGTTATTTTTTCATACTCGGATATCTCTTATGAACAGCTAATGCATAAAAGTGCATTGGTAAATACTGCAGGAGCAAATTTTGTCTTGTTAGGTAGAAAAGATACCTCGGTTAAAAGCACTAAACCAATTATAAGTATTGGAGCTACCAGGACTGGTTGTGGTAAGAGTCAGACTGCCAGGCGCATAATTGAGATCCTTATTGACAATGGACTTAAGGTTGTGGCCATAAGACACCCAATGCCCTATGGAGATCTTGAGGCTCAGCGGGTACAGCGTTATGCCAATTTGAAGGACCTAGAGAAATACGACTGTACTATTGAAGAAATGGAAGAATACGAGCCGCACATTGTTAGAGGAAATGTCATTTATGCGGGGGTGGATTATGAAGATATTTTAAGGGCAGCTGAGAATGATCCGGATGGTTGTGATATAATTGTATGGGATGGTGGTAACAATGATTTTCCATTCTATGAATCTGATTTGCATATTACCGTTACAGATCCTCATAGAGCAGGACATGGAATGAAATATTATCCCGGAGAAGTTACTTTAAAGATGTCTGATGTTGTTATCATAAATAAGATAGACAGCGCACACCCGAAAGATATCGATAAACTTCGAAGATTAATTACTCAAGTTGTTCCAAACGCAATTGTAATTGATGCTGCCTCACCAATAAGTGTTGCCGATCCTTCCGTAATACGAAATAAAAGGGTGTTAGTGGTAGAGGATGGGCCAACATTGACTCATGGAGGTATGAAACTTGGAGCAGGTACTTTGGCTGCGGAAAAATTTGGAGCTTCTGAGATCGTAGACCCCAGACCATACCTTGTAGGACAATTGAAGGATACCTTTGAGACCTATCCGAAAATCGGAAAATTATTACCGGCTATGGGATATGGTGATGACCAGCTCAGGGATTTGGAAGTGACAATAAATAGCTGTGATTGCGATGCAGTAGTTATTGGTACGCCCATAGATTTAAGCAGGATTATAAATATTAGAAAACCGAGCACGAGAGTTTTTTATGACCTGCAATCTATTGGGAAACCAAGCCTGGAAGAAGTGGTTGAGGAGTTTTTAATAAAGCACAATATAGAAACCGGGATAGAAGAAATGGTTGAATAGGTTTTAAAGATTTGTTATTTCTCTCAAAGAGTAGTAAAGAGTGCGAATGCACTCTTTACTTTTTTTGGGATTTGTCTGGTTGGAATGATAGATAAAGTTGTTGCAATTTTGCTGTTTTTTCCGGGGTTAAAGTAAAAAAGACATCAATAACTCCTTTCTCGGTATTTATTTTAAAACCACCCCGTAGCTGATTATATGGCTCAATTTCTTCTGTGCTGAGAACAGCGCCCCCTTTGTCAAAAAATTCTTTTGCCTCTGCCATCCTGTGTTTACGCGATTTGTCCATAAAAAAATTTTCGGCCAGCAGCTCCTTTTCCAATTCAGGACTCCAGGTTTGAATTAATTGTTCAACTTGCTGCTGTCGCTCTCTTAAAATATCTGAAATGGGAAGTTTACGTGGCTGTAATTCCAAGGTTTCGAATAGTAATTTCTCTATCTTCCTCAGTGGCCATGGAGCAGTATAGGTAAGATTGCCAAAGGCCATTATCCCAATGCCGTAAACAGGATAAAATACATAATTACTCCCAAAACCGGGTAAAGCTCCGCCATGTCTTACTAGAGTTAGACCTTCGCAATTAGTGTGAATCCCCAATCCATATCCATATCCGGATACTGTTGCACATGGAGTATTGTTGAAGTCTGTGGCTTCTGTATTTAAATTTGGGAACCGAGGCGTATGCATTTCTCTTAGTGTACTTCGTTTAACAGGTCCTTTATCTGTATCGCTTCTGGGCGGCCACGCAGAAAGGTGAAAGCTAACATATTTGCTAAAGTCTTCTATAGAAGTTATTAATCCTCCCATTGCACCGTAAGATCCATCATGAAGCATGGGTTCCAGTTTCCATTGATCATCTTCCCATCTATATCCAATAGCTAATTGTTCCTTTGGAATTTTATCATATTCCCAGTAGGTATGCTTCATTTCAAGGGGTAGTAAAATATTCTCTGTGATATATTGCTGATAGGACATTCCGGAAACACGGCTAATAATATTGCCCAACAAAGCATATCCTGTATTACTGTACTCAAATGTATAGGAGGGAGGGTTAGAAAATGCAATGCCTTCTTCAACAAGATTCAGGAGCATTTGATCAGACTCATCTAATTGACGGTCCCCCCAGGGATTATCTTCCGGGAAGCCAGCGGTCATTGTCATGAGGTTTTCAATATCAATGACAGGAGAATCAGATGTAAGGTATTCCAAACCTGACATTTCCGGAATATAATTAGCGACCGGATCACTAAGGGATAATTTCCCTTCATCCCTCAGGTTTAGTATGGCCATAGCCGTAAAGCTTTTGCTCATAGATGCAATGCGGAATTGAGATTTGATGGTAGCGGGCAGTTCCTTGGAAATATCAAGCAGTCCGGTAGCCCCTGCAACAATAAGTTCATTATCTACTACTATGCCGTATGCAACCCCTGGTATATTGCGTTCTAAGGTATGTGCTTCAATTAGTTCCTGCATTTGCGTAGCAATGCTCTTTATCTTTTCCACACGATTGTCATTGGAGAAAACAGGAGGGCTATAGGATGTGGAGACGGATTTGGAAGCTGAATCAATTTTTTGATCTGTTGTTTGAGGTGAGTTACATGAAATTAGCAGTGAAAGTAAAAAGAAGGGGATGAAATGCTGTTTAGAAATTGTCATTGTCTGTTTAATTTTTACCTTTTTCGTCAATATTTACCATCGGAATTCTCACTATTTCGACGGTTGCGGAAGCCAACATAACTTTACCATTGGTTTTTTCAAACTCTTTACCAATCAAATCATTTAAAATATGTTTTGTAACCCTCCTTTTTTTATAATCTACAATGTACCTCAGATTAAACTCGATCCAATTATCGGTCATGGTTATGGCCAGAGTAGGTTCTACCTTAGCATCTTCGATATAATATCGCTCAACAACATCTTTCCATTTGGCTATAGATTTCGCTACATATTCAGACAAATTTTCAGTTGCTACTTTGATAACAATATCTTTTGCCAAATCAATATCTGATCCATACCTAATAGGTAGATTAAATTCGTCCCAAATAAAAGGGAAATCCATAGAATAATTATAGATGGGGCCTTTAAAAACAAATGCATTGCTCAATTTAATTATTCTTCCGCTGTAATTGTCACTACTAACCCATTCCCCAATTTCCATCATTGTAGTATAAATACTGTCTATATCAATAACATCACCTTTAATTCCATTTATCTCTATTCTATCACCAGGTTTGTAAACTTTTACAAAAAAAATGTACAAAGACCCCGCAATACTTAAGATTAGCTCCTGTAGGGTAATTGCAATCCCTGCCGATAAAAGTCCGATAGCTAAGGTAAAGTCCTTAATATTCCCTGTAAAATAGGAGAGCGTTAAAATAATCAGGATCAAATAACCAATCACTTCTATTCCTTTTTGAGACTTATATTTAACCTTAGTGTTTGGTAAATTCTTACGAATGAATCTTCTCAGGAATTGAATGAACCCAATTACCAATAGTACCAGGACAATATATTTTAAAAATATTGCTGTAGAAGGATGAGCTTCCAACCATTGTTTAATGAGCTCCAAATATTTCATAGTTTTAAAATTATTTCATTATAGCCATCATGATCTTGATAATTGGTAGCATTATTATATTCTTAAAAGTCATTCTCATAAAGGCGTAACCTATTATGTAGTGTGTTCAATTCATTTTGTAAACTATCTATTTTATTTAGCAAATTGAAAACCGCATCTATTCCTTCAGTATTTATATTTAATTCCTGGTGGATTCTAATCATTTTTTCCACATCACTAATTTTATCCTGATGAAGATAGGAAGTTTGTTCAAGAGTTGTGATGCTAATTAAGCCCTCTTCATGGAGTTCATCAAAAAATGAAATTTCCACACTGTAATGTTCACATAACTGGACAATTGGTATAAAATCTTTTCGCTTCATATCTATCTTAGTTTTGCCAATTCCTTAATTAATTCCTTTTCCTTATCTGAAAGATTTGTTGGTATTTTTATCTGATAAGTAATGTACAGATCACCAAAATGACCTTCTTTTTTATATACCGGAAAGCCTTTACCTTTTAATTTTACCTTAGTCAGGTTCTTTGTTTCCGGCTTCACATTTAGCTTTACTTTTCCATCAAAGGTGTCAATAACTACCTCCCCTCCCAATAAGGCTTTATACAAGTCCAGATCTATGGTAGCGTAGAGGTTGTCTTTATCACGTTTAAATTTCGAGTGATTTGAGATGGAGAATTTAATATGTAAATCTCCCCTTGGTCCGCCATTAATCCCTTCGCCACCATGCCCCTTAATTTTGATTACCTGCCCGTTCTTAACCCCTGCCGGAATAGTTAACCTGATATTCTTACCATTTACTGTAAGTGTACGTTTGTGGGTGCGATAGACATCTTTCAATTCAAGCTGTAGTTCCGCATTATAGTCCTGTCCTCTAAATTGTACATTTCTGCCTCGACTTTCTGCAGATCTCCCTCCAAACATGGAACTAAAGAAATCTGAAAAGTCTTGCTCCGAATATTGGGCAGAGCCTCCTCGACGGCTGCTACTTTGATATTGCTGCTGCTGCTGTGCTTTTTCAAATTCTTCTGCATGTTTCCAATCCTTGCCGTATTTATCATATTTTTTTCGATTTTCCGGGTTACTTAGGACTTCGTTGGCTTCATTTATTTCCTTGAATTTCTTTTCTGCTTCTTTATCGTCCGGATTTAGATCAGGATGGTATTTTCGGGCCATTTTCCGATAGGCTTTTTTAATATCCTTATCATTGGCCTTCTTATCAATTCCCAATACTTTATAATAATCTATATAGGTCATATTTTTTTCCGAAATTAAATTTTGTCAACGGGTTCGAAATTATTTAGCATTAATAGCTTTTAACTGATTTACTTCCATTTTAAGCGCCTAACTCCAACTATAATAATAATTACAATCAATATCAAGAAGAATAGCGTTGTCGACAGGCTCTTTATAAGAGTAAAAATGTTTGTAACGTTTACCTGAGTCATTGATAAATCTGGAAAATCATTTAGCATGGTGATTATTCCAAAATTCTCCAGATAGTCCGCTATTCCGGCAATAATGGGAACCAGGCATAAATAGAAAAAGGGTGTATTTAATTTATCCAATTTTTTCAGGAAATAGGCAATTAACAGGGAGTAGGTCATTCCAAAAAGGAAAGGATATATCATATCAACAGGGATCTGATTAAATAAATAAACTTCTCGGCCTTCTTCTCCTAGTTTGTTAAAAAGCTCACTTACATATTCAAAATCATATCCTTGTGGCATCATATCCAATAATTTCATACCACCAGCAAAGGCAACAGTTTTTGGAATGGTCACAAAAAGCATAAATGCATATACAAGATTGGTAAGAAAGAACAGAAAGGCGACTTTTTTCCCTGTTATATTTTCTGATATGATTTTTCTTAGCTTATTCACCGGACATTGAATTTGAACCTTCTATGCTTCTATAAATTGGTCTTTTTTTTGGTTTTTATATACTTAAAATATCCAGAAAACTCTAAGTATAGCAATAATAAATCCCTTGGTCATTTGGTTGGTTAATGGCACTATTAAAGGTAGAAAAATAGTTTGGTTTATTCGTTCTAATTATCAATACATAGTATTGTTATTTGCCGAAGTCTTGGGTATCTGTTGCATGGAATCCCAATGTTCCACAATTTTACCATTTGCATCAAATCTAAAGAAGTCCATGGTAACATATTCCTCCTCATCAGGCCACATCTGATGTGTATGAAGGGCAATCAAATCTCCTTCAGCTACAGATCTGACAAACTCAATTGATTTATCGGGGTATTCACCGGCCATGCGATTGAAATACTCAATAAAGGGTTGGGGCCCATCTCCAACCAAGGGGTTATGCTGTATGTATTCTGCGCCTACGTATAACTCTACAGCTTTTTTTGGATTGCCGTTATAGGCCATTTCGTAAAATGCGATGGCATTTTTTCTATTTTGATTTAATTTTTCACTCATCTTAGTTTGTTTTTTAAATTCCTTAAGAGCGATAATTTATTTTGTTTCTTGAGATAGGGGAACAAATCTTGCCTTTAAATCAGGATCTTTCATATCCTTGTCTAAAGGGTACATAGGCCTAATAATGTGCTTATAGCCAAGTCGTTCTAAATCCTGGTCAACACCTCCGGGGGTAAGCGCCATGATCCAGCCGCCCCTCATATTATATAACTCCGGCACCAGATAGCCTATTTTAACGACAACAATATCAGATTCCCGTGGATTCAATTCCAATCGGGTAAAATCGGCTTCTTTATGATATGGTTTACGCTTCTTCGTTACAATGACGTCCACACTTCCTACCCTAACTACTACTTCGGTCTCTGCATGTAGGTCACCATGTTCAATGGCCATAATAATTCCCTCAAGCTCAACAGGTCCTGCGTATCTGTCATCTACCATCGCCCCGACAGGGGCTTTGATAGGATCGCCCACTTTTAATTCTCTGGCCTTTTCAATTAGTTCTGGTCCTGGAATTGAGGCATAAATAAGTGAGGGCCCATTATTTGATTTAAATTCTTTACGCGCCAGTATTTCTTTTAATGTCCAGCTAACATCTCCTGCGCCCCCAGCGGTAGGGTTATCTCCCATATCACTAATTATAAAAGGTTTCTTTTTGCTGGCAATGGCCATGTCAAGACTTTCTGATAAAGTGGCGGTAGGGGCCACAAATTCAAATTCTGACCTGACCAGCCAAAAATGCTGTGCTAACTTTTCCGCGGCATCACCCACTTCTTTTTTATTATCTCCTGTAACCATTACCACGGCATGGTTGCGAACTTCGTCTGCCCATGCATATCCGATCCAGATGGCAGCATCAATAACTCCTTCACTTTTGGTAGCATCAGGGAGCATAGCGTACAAGCTTTTTGCCGGTTCTATCCTTGTACTGGTTTTTTCTCCGGGCAACAAGATGGGAACAGGTATCCATGCTTTATATTTTGGTTTCCCTTTCCCTTTTTCTAATCTGTTTAAGAGATTATCAACTGCACGTTTTTTAGATTGAATGGCATCCTCGTGGGGTGCCATACGGTAGCATGTTATAAGGTCGGAGTTTTGAGCCAGACGCCAGGAAACGTTACCATGTAAATCCATGGAGGTAGAAATTAAGGTTTCATATCCTACTACTTCACGAACGCGAAGGATAAAGTCGCCCTCCGGATCTTCTAGTCCTACAACACTCATAGCGCCGTGAATATCAAAAAATAAACCATCATAAGGGCCATTTTCCTTAAGCATGGCAAGAGTTTTTGACACAAGTGATTCATAGGCTTCCCTGGTGACAATCCCGCCCGGAAGGGCATGTGCCCTTAAGGTAGGAATCCATTCGGCCCGCTTTCGGTTAACTGAATCTTCAGAAAGAAACGGATAAAAGGAGAAAACGTCTTCTGCTACCCTGGCATGGAATGCTTCTTCATGGGTTAGAGCAGGAGAAAAGGTGCTTGACTCTATAGCTAATCCTGCAATTGCAATGCGAGGCAACTTTTTATTTACTTCCTCCTTCTCTTTGGTTTGTTTGCATGCAAAAACAAATAATAGAGGTATTATAAAGAGAAAACTGTTTTTCATACAAAGCTATTTTGGTTAATAATCTAAATGTACAACAGGATTTTAAAAAAGAAGAAATTATTAAAAATTCAATTGGATAAAAATTCGAGGAGATATTGGGATAATTCTACGGAATACTATAATCAAGTGATTAAACTACTGACTAATAGTTTTAATCTTTCACGATTCCCAGCTCTGTATCTATTAATTTTATAATTGTATCTATTTCGCGCAAGGCCTTATTATAAACTGAGTCCTTTGCAGAAGTCAGATAAATACTTTCCACAAAAATATTTTGCATTTCCACCTCATAAAGTTTTTCAGGTTTTACGGCTTTAAAAGCATCAAAATTTACTACCCCTCTTAGCGTTGGAGATAATTCATTAATAATAATCTCCCAGTGAATAGTTTCCAGCTTGTTGGCATAGATGTACGTAGTTTCCAATTGTTGAATTAAGCTGGTAATCTCATCGTTCTTAAGAAGCTTTATGTTTCCGCTATTAACCAGGGTCTCATAAATATTACCACTACTATTAAAATCGGAATACTGAGACAATCCCATGGCAATTAGGGCCAGGGAATCTGATTTAGTAAAATCTTGTGCTCTGATTATTTTGTTAGCATGTTTGTAAGTAGCGGAGAAATAGTTATTAAATGCCTTAGCATCGGTAAGCTCCTTTCTGTCATCTTCAATCTGCCGTTTAATATTCCGATAAGACTTTTTTTCCTCTTCCTTTTCTATCCGCCGATTATTCCAATTATTGATTTGCAAAGCTATCAGAATCCCAATGACCACTAGAATAATTTCACCAAAGGCATAGAACAGGTATTTTGTAAACTTGTTTTCTGTTAATAATTGTTTCCTTGTATTTCTGAAAAACTTTATCATCTATTTCATCTTTGACACTTCCCGGGAAAGTTAGTGACCGTATGGAATTTGAAAAAACGGAAAACTAAAATTAACCTAAGCTTTTCTGGAAGACAAAATTGCTGTTAGTACTAATCCAAATCCAATGCCGGCGATCAGGCAAGCCACGAACCAAATAGGAGAGGTTTGTAGAAAGAATAGGCCAACTCCCAAACCAATAAGCGTAGTTCCACCAATAGCCCAAGAACTTTTATCTTTTTTATCGGAAGTCATAATTTATTATTTGGTATTAAGCCTAAAAGGTAAGAGTTTGACAAAGAAGGAAATATGACATTTATCATGCTAAAAAAGCCAGATAGTGTAGTGGAATAAAGTTAGAAAAGATGGGTAGAAAAAGCGATTGATTCTAACAATGGCCTATTGAAAATAAAACTTATTTAACGTCTTTTTGCATACTTTTCTGCACTGAAATCATTGATTGTTGTCCTACTTTAAATAATCCTTTTTGAGGGCGGTTAAGATCAGCAATAAGTGTAGTAAGGGCAGCGAACGCCAATATCATTGGAATTACAGCAATCAAACCCCTTGGTTTGGTAAAACCTGCCTTAATACCAATTGTTGTCATGGTCATGAAGGAGATGGCCAGCAGTGTTATCCAAATGCTAAGGGGAATTCGATTACGCAAACCTGCAGTGACTCGATTTTCATGCAGGTCAATGATTTTATTGATAGATTGAATCATCATTGAGGTATTTGTATTGGGTTTAGCTAAGGCTGCCGCCGATACTTCACTCCATAAAAGATTATGAAGCTCAACCGATTTAAGGAGTTCATTGTTGATATTTGTACTGTTTACTGCCCGGAGACGGGTGTCAACATATTGTCTTAATAATTGCTTAACTTCTGTTTTGTATTTCGAATCAATAAGGTCCGCCCTCAGGTAAGCGGTTCCAATTTCGTTGGCTTCCTCAAGAACGTATTGTTTACGCTGACTAAATTGTTCTGTGGCAATGGAAAATGTAAAAGCCATGAGGAATCCCAATAATCCAATTAATCCGCCAATAACTGGTGCTAGAGTAGCGGGTTCCACCTCTTCTTTAATTCCTTTAGAACGCCTGCTAATTTGATAACCAATCTCAAAAGCGATTAGCATCAAAATACAAATACCAAAGTAAATATAATAGATGGGTATGGAATCAAAAATTGAAGTAGTCATATTTTCTATTATTGGTAATACTCCGTTTGTGTTTAACTATTATTCTATTAAGTTTTAAATTCTCTTGAATTTTCTTATAAAAATGCAAGTAAACCTAATTGTAAAAGTACATGTACAAAGGATAAGGGCAAAATAATAGTATTGGTAACATTTAAACTAAATAATTGTATATATAAAGCATATGATTTTTCATTCCAAATTTTACTCAAAAAGATGATTGGTTAACTTGCCCATTCAGAATCTTCTTCGCGTCTAATCCCAATTTTTTATAGATTTTCATTGCGCTTAACTCTGGTAAATCCAGTATTTTAAGACGCTCATTTTTGACAAAAAAGACATCCCCGGACATTGGGTTTGGAGCACCCGGAATATACACAGAACACAATTCGTCATCAATCTTATCCATTAAAAAACCAATCTGCCAGACTTCTTCTATATTTACCAGTACGACATCTTTTAAATCATCAGATTCAATTCCTGCAGCAGATTCGGTCATACCTTTTAACAAAGTATAACCAGGTATATGCGAAAGAATATTAGTTTCAATCCATTTCCTCAACTCTTTTATTTTTTTTGTATTGGCAAATAAACCAGCTATAAAGCAGACCAATAAAAGTATAAGTAACGCGATTATTCTGGATATGGTAATTCCGCCGATTGCTTCAATGGGAATTTTATCCGCGATAGGTGCAACTAATTTTCGAAAAACATCCAGAACCTTAACTATAATTAAAGCAAGCAATACCAAGGGGATTACAAAAAACAATCCTCCAATCAGAGTTGTTTTAATAAAAGACGTAATATTTTTCATAAGAGCTATTTTTGTGGTAGTACGAAATATAAAAATAATAAGTTCAATTTTGTAAATTTTTTATCTAAAGATAACTAAGCCACCACTTATCTCTATTATTACTCTTGTATGTATTGAACCAGTTGCATATAGGGTATAATCCTATAATAAGCAATACCCATACAAGATAAACCACCCAAAGGCTGAAGCCATATCCCTTTAATTCGGGTTGCATGTTTACCCATACATCAATAACCATATCGGAAGCTTTGAAGCCGGTTAGTACTGCAGCGATTAAAGCCAGCAGATGTATTATATAAATATGGATTATGTAAAAGAACATAGGGACCCTACCAATGGTGATTAATTTATCAAAAAATGAGCCTCTCCATTTCTCCGCTAGTGCAAGGAAAATTATTGAAGGCCCTAAGGTGATTAACAAATACAAAAGAGAAGGGGGGTACTTGGTCACGTTTAAGAATGACATGACCGTAAAAACAAAAGATTTTTGAGTAGACCATGCATAGGGATCTCCGTAAATATTTATAAAGCGTAATACAAAAAATGCTAAGGTGATACCAATTCCCAATTGCCATAATCTTTTAACTCTAAAAGAGGAATTGACTGTTGGCTTATAAAGTTCCCCAAAGTAATAACCCAGAGGCATTACAAACACCCAGGGAATTATAGGATATACCACAAAAAGCTCCATAATTCCCATATCTACAATATTAAATGCGTGTAAAAAAGTCCATAGTCCGGATGCAAAAATACCAGTAGGAACAAAAGAGTCAAATGCATTGTGCCCTACGATAACTATTATTGACAGGAAAATAGTAAGTTTTTTAGGTAAGTGAATAAATGCTGCAAGCAGGATCATGCTCAACCCAAGAATCCAGATTACCTGAAGTACAACACTAGAATAATCCAGTTTGAAAAGCCATGCCAATTTTATAATGGTAAATTCTACTAAAACCAGCCATAGGCCTCTTTTTAAAAGCCATACAGAGAGCGATTTCTTGTCCCGTCGCTGACTAACAAAAAAAGCTGAAGTACCTGCGAGAAAAACAAATACCGTGGCACAAAAATGTGTAACAAAGCGAGTCCAGAAAATGGCTGCATTGGTCTGGTTTAAGTCTGTAGGATTATAGAAAAATGCATCATAATTGAAATAATCTCGAACATGATCCAGGGCCATGATGACCATAACTAACCCTCTGAGCATATCAATGGAAGTTATTCTTTTTCTGGTTGTGGCTTTCATATTTTTATGTGTGCTATGGTTGTTTGGTTTAGGTATTTGAAATATTTAGAAACAAAAGTGTATAAATTACGCTAATCTCCTATGGTGATTGCAACATTTCCGGTTTTTTGTCCTTTTTCGACATACCTGAATGCATCAGCAACATTTTCAAGCGGATAAGATCTATCAATTACAGACTTAAATTTACCCTCCTCTATCAGCTTTTTAACCAAAAGCACACTTCGCTTTATATTTGGTGGATAAGGAAATTTCACTTTTTTTCCTGTATGACCCGGAAGGCTGCCAAAAATGGCAGAAATAAGGGAGTAGAATAGATTTTGAGACCAGGGCCCCAACTCAGATGAGATATAAACGCCACCTGGTTTTAATAATGACTTGCACTTGCCAAAAGTACTTTTACCTACGCTGTCAAAAACATATTCGTATTTCTCCGGGTCTTTTGTGAAATCTTCTTTTGTATAATCGATGACTTTGACCGCTCCCAGTGATTTCACTAACTCCATATTTTTCGTATTACAAACAGCAGTGATATCAGCACCATGGTATTTAAGTAATTGTACGGTAGCAGAACCAATACCTCCGGAGGCTCCATTTACCATTACTTTATCACCTTCTTTTAAATTTACTTTGTTTATAATATTATAAGCATAATGGGCACCTTCAATACAAGCTCCTGCCTGTTGGTATGTAAAATTTTCTGGCATTGTGGAAATTCCTTTTTCATGAGAGAATACGAGATATTCTGCATAAGAGCTTAAAACGGTGTCGTCAAATCCGAAAACTTTATCTCCGACAACAAATGAAGTTACGCCTTCGCCAGTTTTCACAACATCACCGGCAAATTCAGTACCCAGAATTCTTTTATTTGGTTTAAACAGGCCGAGCATAAACCGCATAATAAATGGCTTTGCCCTCAGGTTGGCACAGTCAGTTCTGTTTACAGAGGCTGCCCTGACCCTTACAAGGACTTCATTCTCCTTAGGTTCAGGTTTTTGGACCTCTTGAACTTGTAAAACATCCGGGGATCCGTATTGAGCGTAAACAATTGCCTTCATTTATTTAAACTATTTTAACCTGCCGGCAGCATATTCCGGATAGCACTAATTTTCCATTCGTCTTCACTGAAGACTACTATAAAACTACTCCACATCTTTCTTGTAGTTCCGTTGGTATTTTTAATTTCATATCGGGCATCCACTATTGCGCACTGTGGATTTAAAAGCCGTATATTTTCAATTTTCAGGGTTCTTGTGCCAGGATTGTTTTTTGAGCTTTGCAGCATGCCTTTCATGGACTCTTCTTTACCTTTTCTCCATTTACCAGAAGATACTAATTGATCTATATCTTCTGTCAAAATATGACTTAGTAGAACCGTGTCTTTATTTTCTCTGGCTTTGGAGTAGTCCTCAATTAAGGAGTGAATGTCTTTTGTTTGTTTTTTGCCGGGTGTAATTTCCTGTGCACTAAGATTCGTGACTATAAAATTTGACAGAAGGAGGAGGATTAATGAATTTTTCATGAAGTGATTTTATTTATGGATCAAGCCAATATTTTTTTCAACTCACTAAAGCTTATCAGATTAAGACTTTCTTTTCTGTTTTCATCCAAAACCTTGTATTCATAAAATGGATTGGTATTCTTTATACTGTTGCCAATAGGATGTTTTTTAGATAAAATGCCAACACCCCAATCTGTATCAATACAACAGGAATACAAACCGGAATCGGAACGTGATTTTAAAAAGGCTTTCCAGGTAGTTCCGTTCCAATACCCGCTTGCAGGAGAATTCGTATACTGATATTCCTCCCTTGCGTGCCATTCCGTTGGGGGGTTGCAGTCATGTAACACTATAAACCCATCATCTTTTATGTGGTCCAATGAATTTTTAATGTCCAAATCTACTTGAGCTGCAAGATGCAGACCATCAATAAAAATAACATCAAACTTAATGTCCTTTGCTAAAATTTCATTTTTATTTAATTTATCAAAGAAACTATCACTGGTCATTTTAAAATCTATTGATTTCTCCTTGTATTCCACACCAGGGTCCACACTGTACTTTGTGTCAGCATTTATGTGGTTATAGTTGTGCTCCGGATTTCGGACGCCAATTTCTAAATAACAGGTTTCACGTTGAAAGAGTGATAATAAAAAATTTATCACCTCAGTTCTTTTGGGCGTTTTTTTGAGTTCTAACTTAGTTTTTTCAATGGTGTTCTTATGAAATGGATCATTTACCACTCGTCGCCCGTGTTTATTGTAGGTTTTGATTTTTTTAAAAATGTTCATATATAAGATGATTTTATGATAGAGTTCAAATTAAAAATTAACTAATTCAGCCTTTTTTGAATGGTCTTGTACTTATTTTCCAATTCAATAAACCTGTCTAATGCGTCCTGCCCAATCTCCTGATCAGCCTTGTTCATCATATTGTATAAATATTTGATTTGGCTCGTTAGCATAGGTTGCTCATAAATTCCTTCTCTGGTTCTTAGTTCATCAAGGACTATTTTTATTTTCGATAATATAGTTTTATCTGCTTCGGTTACTTTCCCTTTAGTCTCCAAAGTTTCCTGTTCTCTTTCCAAATTGTTTACCAATAATAAAGCCTTATTTAATAAGTCGCGTACCTTTATTTGAAAATCTACCTGCTCATTAATGATTTTTTCCGAGATTCCTGTAGCATTTACCCTGGGATCTATAACTATTTCAAAGGATTTCGATAATATTATCTCATCAATTGTGAGCTTTGCGATATATAATCCGGGTTTTACAAGTGGACCATTTTTATAACGGTCTTCGACTTTCTTATTCCATGGCCCGGTTGCGGTCATATCCCATTTAAAACGATTAAATCCTTTCTTTGCATTTAATTTATCAGATACCTGATAATTAAGGAATTCGGTACTCATATCACGTTTTACACTATCTTTAGAAATCCCTGTTGTATCGCTAATGTAAGTATTTACAACTTCCAATCTTTCGTCTAAAATTTCCAATTTTAATAGAGAACTCATTTCTTCTTGTAAGAAGTAATCCAGGGTCACCCCAGGTTTTGGATATTTTGGGGACTCACTTTTTCGGGTCCCGGAAGGGGCTCTATATCGAATTGCGAAATTAGGTTTGAACAATATATGATTTTTATTATTCACTAAATTCTTTTGTCTCAGAAGGTTTATATCATCTAAAATCCAGAATCCACGGCCCATGGTAGCCAAAACCAGATCTCCTCTATGAATTCTCAGATCGGTAATTGGCGTAATGGGTAGATTTTGTTGGAACGCATTCCATGTTGCTCCGTCATTAAATGAAACAAAAAGCCCATATTCTGTACCTGCAAATAAAAGACCTTCCTTTGCAGGGTCTTCGCGAACTACTCTTACCGCATATTCCTTTGGTATGCCGTTATTACCTGGTGTAATTAACTGCCAGGATTCACCATAATTATCGGTTTTATAGATATAAGGCCTCCGATCGCCTAACTGATATCGAAGAACGCAAACATAGGCCTTGGCCGGATTATGCGACGAGGGCTCAATGGCATCTACCCTGCCACCCGGGGGGAGGTTTTTTGGAGTTACGTTTTTCCAGGTTTTACCACCATTCCGGGTTACATGAACAGGTCCGTCATTGGCACCAACCCAAATTAGTCCTTCCTCTACAGACGATTCCTGAATGGCATAAATACTACTATAGAATTCTTCACCTGTGATGTCTCGGGTAATCGGACTTCCAGAAACCACTTGTTTATCTGCTTCAAAAGCTGTGAGGTCAGGGGAAATGATTTTCCAGGTTTTACCTTCATCAGTAGTTTTATGTACATATTGCGATGTGTGATAAATAACTTTTGGATTATGAGGAGAAACCAGAATTGGGGATACCCGCTGAAATCTGAATTGCAGGTCTTTTGGATTATGCCCGTACATATTTGAAGCTCCAACGTAAAATGATTTTTCGGTTCCGGTTTTTTTATTAAAAACCGTAAATCGGCCTTTACAATTGGAATAAACAATATCTGGATTAGCTGGATGAGGTACTGCCGGTCCGGTTTCACAACCACCTGTATTTATGATATAACCAATTCCGGGTACCTGAATTCCATAAGGAGCCATACTGGGCACTGCCACTGTGGAATAGTTATCCTGTTGCCCTCCATAGAGCCAGTAAGGGTATTGGTTGTCAACTTCTACCTGGTAAATTTCTGCTGTTGGTTGGTTGTATTGAGTAGACCAGCTTTTACCTCCATTATGAGTAACGTTTGCTCCACCATCATTGCTTTGAATAAAAAGATCTGAATTTGAAGGATTGATCCACATATCGTGATTATCGCTATGTGGCGAGTCGAGTAATGTCCAGGTTTTTCCCCTGTCTATCGATTTCATATAGTCTGTGGCCAGACTATATATTATGTCTGGGTTTTGTGGGTCTACTTTTACGTTTGTGTAATAAAAAGGTCTGGTACGTATTTTTTTATCGTCAGATACTTGTTCAAAAGTGTCACCATGATCATCTGAAATATACAAGCCGCCTTCTTCTTTAGGGGCTTCAACTAATGCATAGAGTAACTTGGAATCTGCCGGACATACTTCCAGGTCAATTTTGCCAATCAGTTTTGCCGGAAGCCCACTCTCAATTTTGTTCCAGTTTTTCCCGGCGTCAAAAGATTTGTAGATTCCTCCTTCTTTGGGTGTGCCTCCGCTAATTATGGTCCATGGCTTACGTTCCGCTTTCCATGCGGCTGCATAAAGGATATTCGGGTTGCCAGGCATCATTTCTAAATCGGAAATTCCGGTTTTATTAGAAATGAATAAAATGTTTTTCCAGGTCTTGCCTCCATCTGTGGTTTTGTAAAGGCCCCTTTCAGGATTTGAATTAAAAGCGTGTCCTATAGCGCCAACGTAAACCGTATTATGGTCATTGGGATGAATTCGTACCGCTCCGATCTGCCCAACCTTTGCAAGACCGGTTTCTACCCAGGTTTTACCGCCATCAATAGATTTATACATGCCTTTACCCTCAATCAGGTTGCTTCGTAAACCGTCTGACCCTGTTCCAACATAGATGATATTTGGATCATTTTGGGCAACTGCAATTGCGCCAATGGAAGGGGTCTTAAAAAAACCATCGGAAACATTAAGCCAGGAAGTGCCATAATCTTCCGTTTTCCAGACACCACCTCCGGTAGCACCTAAAAAAAAGGTGGAAGGTTTAGATGGAACACCTGCTACAGCCGTAACTCGCCCTCCTCTGTATGGTCCTACATTTCGGTATTCCAACGAAGAATAGTCCTGGGAATAAATTATGGAGAAATTGGCAGTCAAGAGAGAAAATACAACGGCTACAAATGCAGTTCTGATAATAATCATTTATGATAATTTGAATTTTAAAGAAGAACAGGATTAATTATTACGGGTGTGAAAGATAAATTCCTTTGATCATTTTTCCTATTAGTTAAAATGATCATGCCCTGATGAATTTTTCGACATCTTCTTTTCTTATCATTTTTTTAAGGTATTTTCTGTATAATGTTTCAAATACTACTTTCCTGGCTACTTATTTTTTAAACGGGTAATCTTTTTTTAACGAATTTTATTTGACCGTTATGATTTGATTCATGTTCGCATACATGAAACCACTTACAATAATTATTAGTAGGTTGGTCCTGGAAAAATGGTTCAGTCTTATTAAGCCAATCATCGTCTCTCTTGGCAAATTCTTTTTTAGTGTTTTCTCTTACTTCCTCCAATTTGGAAAGATAGTATTCTACTTTATTACCCTTAATCTGCTCTCGCCCTTTTTCCCCCAGACCCATAGGTACATCCCACTCTTTTTTTATTTCCTCATTCCAGGTACCCCATTCCAACTCTTCAAAGGTGTTTAATTGATAATACCTTTCGGTAGCCGCCAGGTGAAGCAGCATGGCACCAATAGAATTTGACTGTTCATCAATTTGGAAATCCAATTGTTCCACCGTCAAATCTTTAACACTATGTATCAGCCATGCCCGCATCATGGTCATGGTAGATAAAAGAGTGCCGATTTGCGGTGCATATCCTTCTTTTGGCCCAATTATATAGAGACCATCTGAATTAGGAACAAATTTTTTATTTGCAAGGCTTATTAGCGGGGTTGAGAAAAATCCTGCGGTTAGAATAGTGGATCCTTTAATAAATTTTCTTCTGTTGGTTTTGTTAGTGTTACTTTTCATATATATTGATTATTGATTTGTATTCTCCTTACTTCTTTTCTTATTCAATCCAGCTCCAATTGCAACCCCAATAGCTACTCCAATTCCGACACCAACAGCTATTTCGTTTATGACTACTCCGATTGCTCCTCCAACTCCGGCGCCAAGGGCAATACCAACTCCTGCATAATTTTTCTGTTTCATATTTAATATATGACCCAAAAGATAGTAATTTCTTTATGATCAAAGCTTAATCAGGCAACCAAAAATCCAGGATTTACCCCACTTTAGAATTCAGTTCTTGTCTATACTTCTTTAATGCCAATAGTGAGAAATAGCGCTTGTAGTTTCTGTAAGAAACCATAGTTGTTTTATAAAATAATCCGCTCATTGGCTGCACCGGCCAGTCACCATCTTCAAGCTGTTGGTCAATAAGCCAGTCTATAGCTTTAATTAAGCGGGGATCTTCAGCATAACCTCCGTTTAATAATGCGAGTATGCACCAAGCTGTTTGATCAACTACACTGGCATCTGCCTGAATATATTCCCTCGCAAGGGCAGATTCCTGCGCTTCTCCCCAACCGCCATCTTCTTTTTGTTTGGACCATAGGTAGGTACATGCACTTTGTATTGCCTTATGGTCCTTACTCATTCCATACATGGTCAGTCCTTCTACAACAAAACAAATTCCATAGGTGAAACACAGGCCCCATAAGGCTTCCCAGCTTCCATCTTTATATTGGGAATTCAAAAGGTATTTAACGGCACGTTCCATCGCTTTTTCCATTTCATTAGTAAACAAATGGGGTCTGCTTTGTTTTATTTGTACAAAACACTGAATAATACTACCCGTGCATTCTACATAAGAATGATCAACCATAATATCAACAAATACATTTGCCGCATTAAACCACTCCAGCTTGGGGTTGCCAATGGCTTTGTCCACACTGGTCCATCCTCCGTCATCGCCTTGTAGTAGCATTATAAAACCTATGGCTTTTTTTATTCTTGCATCAGATAATAATTCGTCGCCTAAGCCTTCGGTTTCCAAAAGTGCTTTAATTGCTTCTGCAGTACAATCAGATACCACCCAGCCATTGTCCAGATAGCTAAAAGTCCAGCCACCTGCCCTGGGAAGACGGTGGTATTTAAAAGGGTTTTCCAGTTCCTTCATTACCTGGTTATCCAACAAGAATTTACGGGTCTTAAGGGCCAAAGGTTTTAACAATGGATCAGTACATTCTTTACCCATAGCCTGTAAATAGAATCCATTGTCCCAGGTATAAGTGTTAGTAAAGCCCTGCATCAATATTTCATCATCATTTTCCCATAAATATAGGGGTAGTTTTTCCCAGGATTTTTTCAGTTTCTCCTGTTCCCCTCTAAAATGGTATATCAGGGTATTATAAACCGCATTTACGGGCGCTTGCCTTATAAAACTTGAATTTTCATCTTCATATTCTATGTGTTCATATACTAGTGCCAGTGCTTTCTTTTTGATAAACTTGGGGATAATGGGATCAATTCTCTTGATCCACCACATAGAGATTTTAAATATTCTGGTTTCAGGAAATATATTATCTGTGTCTGCAAAGGTCCCTCTATGTTTGGCAAAATTAATTTGCTCATAGGGTTGGAGGTATAATTCCTTCCTTAATTGGAGTATTAGTTCATCTGGTTCTATGGATAGACGTTCACGATAGAAGTAACACATCGGTAAATAAATAATCCTTACATAACCTGAAATTTTACGGGGATGAAACGGAAACCAGCTGGGTAACATATACAACTCAGGGGGCACAGGAGCAACCCCTTTATAAGAATACAAATTGAGAAATGACAGTATAAATTTGCACCAACTTGTAGAGTACAAGGGTCCTCCTTTCTCATGTATCCAATTTAATGCTTTTTTTAATTCGGATTCTGAGGCAGAATGACCCAAAAAGCGCAAAGCCACATAATTAATTACACTGGTAAAAATCGTACCCACTTTTGATTCCTGATGAATACCAAAACTGCCATCTGCCAATTGATGTCTTAGTATATACCTACTCATCTTGGTTTTTGTTACCATAGTCATAGGCTGCCCGCATATTCTCATGGCAAAAATGTATAATGGTAAAAGAAAAAAAGGACCGTCATACGGCACAGGCCAGGTTCCTTCTTCGGTTTGATTTGCAGCCATCCAACCGTAAACTTTTTGGATAGCCTGCTCAACTTTTTGCTTGGGATTGACCATTATCGGATAACAAATTTCAATTTATGTCATTTAAATCTTAGGCCTCTGTACAAGGATAATTAATTGTAAGTCGAAGGTTTCAAATTACCATGTAAATATAATTCAATTTAGTTTTGAATAATTGCTTTTATGTATACTTATCCTACTTTGCAGAGAACAAAAACAAATGAAATTTTTAGGTTTTGCCCCAAAAGCGATATCTTTGTATGGTTTAATATCAATGATTCTATCTTTTTTCCTTTACTCAAGTTATTTGAAAGGAAAACAAAAAGGGAAACTGAAGTTTAGGATATTTATAAAAGACAAATGTCAAACACCGGAGTAAATAAAGAAGTTGATGTCCTAATTGTTGGTGCTGGTATTGCCGGTGCAACTTTGGCTGCCAATTTGGCCAAAACGGGAAAAAACATTGTGGTTGTTGAAAGAGACTTAA
Source organism: uncultured Eudoraea sp. (assembly GCF_947260015.1). Taxonomy (GTDB): domain Bacteria; phylum Bacteroidota; class Bacteroidia; order Flavobacteriales; family Flavobacteriaceae; genus Eudoraea. The sequence goes on from NZ_CAMYOM010000008.1 coordinate 21,116, forward strand.
GTGAAAGAGATGTCATCATAGGTGAATTGTTACAACCTGGAGGAGTTCAGAAGCTTGGTGAGATGGGCTTTACTTCTTTTATAGACCAGATTGATGCCCAGCCTGTTTATGGTTATGACATTATTTTTGAAGGGCAGGATTATGTTATTCCTTATCCAAATAAAAACGGGGAACCTTCTGGATATGGTTTTAGGAATGGGGCGTTTTTACAGAATATACGAAAACATGTATTGGCCCTTGATAATGTCCGGGTCATAGAAGGCGCAGTAACGGATTTAATTGATGAAAAGGACACAATAGTCGGAGCAAGTTTCAAACGTAAGGATGCCATTGAAGAAGAGCAGGTTTATGCAAAACTTACTGTTCTTACAGATGGACCTTTATCAACTTTTCGGGAAAAATTATCTAAGCCTGTTAATAAATTGAATGGCTATTTCTTAGGGTTACTTTTAAAAAATTGCGAATTACCCTATGCAAATCATGGGCATCTTGTTATGGGTGATCACCCCCCAATGGTTATATATCCTGTGACTTCTACATCATGGAGGGTATTAATAGATTTTAAAGGAGAAAAACCTCCGAGGATGGGCAGGGATTTTAAGAAATTCCTTTTGGAAGAGTTTGAAAACGCAATACCCCAATCTGCTCGTAAAGCCTTTAAAGCAACGGTAGAAGAGGGTAAGTTCAAGACTTTTCCTAACCACAGACTTCCGGCTAACCCCATCAAAAAAGAGGGCGCTGTTATTTTAGGTGATGCATTAAATATGAGGCATCCTTTAACAGGCGGGGGAATGACAGCTGCTTTTAATGATGTACTAAGGTTGAGTAATAATCTTGCAAGTATTACGGATTTTAGTAACAAGAAACAAATAGGTAAAGCCATCCAAAAGTTCTATGAAACACGGCACTTAGGAACACAGACTACAAATATATTGGCAGACGGCCTTTATGGGGTTGTTTATAATCCAGATTTAAGAAAAGCATTTTTCGAATACGTTAGCAGGGGGGATAAATATGCTGAAGAAACCTGTTCCATCCTTGCCGGACTTAACAAGGATAAAAAACTGTTACTGAATCATTTTATTGGAATGGCGCGTTATGGTACACAAATGCGAATAACGAATTCTGAAAAATCAAAGGAAACAGTAACCCAATCTCTTACTATGGTAAAGGATGCTGTAGGTATTATAACCCCATTACTTCTTTCAGAAAAACCGGATACCGGAAATAAATTGATGCTGGAAGCCTTAAATCGAATCATATAAAGGACCAGATTAAACATTTATCTCAGTTATCAACTTATTTATTCGCTCTTATAAATTTTATTGTTTACTAGCTGAAGTTTATGACAAATTTATTGTAGCAATATTGCGTGAAACTTAGTTTAAGATTTAAAATGAGTAGAGTATTTAACTTTATAATCATTGTAATTAGAACCTTTGTTAAATGGGGAAAATACGAGCCACTTAGTAAATACCCGTTTGGACATTTTTACTCCCCTATTGTATCCGGAGGTGAACTTATTGAACTTGAGGACCAGATATGGGAAGATGTAGCACAAGATTCTATTTTAGGAATAAATTTGAACCTTGAGAATCAATTTTTATTGCTAAAAGAATTTTCTAAATATTATCCTGAAATGCCTTTTAAGGATGAAAAATCGGATAAACATAGATATTGTTTTAACAACGGAGCCTATGCATATACAGATGCAATAGTCCTTTATTCTTTTATCAGACATTTTAAACCTAAAAAAATTATAGAGATTGGATCCGGACATTCTTCAGCAGTAATGCTGGATACAAGAGAGACTTTCGTAAATGACATAAACCTTACATTTATTGAGCCCTACCCACAAAGGCTTTATCGTCTAATTAAAGATACTGACAGGGATAATTGTACAGTTTTGGATACAAAAGTTCAAAAGGTTGAATTAGAAAAATTTCGTGATTTAAAAAGTAATGACATTCTTTTTATTGATAGCAGCCATGTCTCAAAAACGGGAAGCGATGTTAATTATGAGATTTTTAAAATTTTACCCAGTCTAAACCCAGGTGTTATTATTCACTTTCACGATGTATTCTATCCTTTTGAATATCCTAAAAGCTGGGTTTCTGAAGGACGCAATTGGAACGAAGACTATTTATTACGGGCCTTTTTAAGTTATAATAATAACTTTGAAATATTACTCTTTTCAGATTACATTCATCAACATCATAAGACAGCTTTTAAGGAAATGCCGCTTGCCTATAAGAATACCGGAGGTAATCTTTGGATTAGAAAGATGTAACCTTTACTCCATAAAACCATAGGCCTCACTTATATCATTGTGAAGACCTATCACAAAAATAGTCTGAAGCTAAATATCAGGATTCTTGTTCAGGAAGATTAACCCCTTTCAATAAAATTGCAATCCCCATCATTGCAAGCCATAAAACTTTCACATGAAAAACGGGTTTGTAGATTTCAAAATTATCAGGAATACCCATAATGATAGCCATTGCCGCGAGACCCAATAGTGCGGTAAACCATCCCAACAATGGGTGGACAATTTTCCATTTTACAAATCCGAAACCTAATAATACCAGGCCAACTCCGGAAAAGATACGCCCAAATCGTACAAAACAAGTAACATATTGGTTTGTGTAAAGGATATTATCCATGAACTCCTGAATTTCAACCGCTGATAAGCCCATAGTCTTGCCAACTCCCCAGGCCCCGAAATTGTAATAAAATGCAGACGCAATAGCCAGGGTCATCGTTCCAATCACTACCATTCCAGCACCAGGTACCAGAACAACCCTGTAGGGTTTTTTAGCTGTAATTGAGGCAAGAGCAAAAATAGCTATTGCCATGGTAACCCAGCCAAAAATATGAAACCGAAACATCCATATCCAATACCACAAATCTTCATTAATAGCAGTAAAGTCTGATGCAACGATATACTCACCTATATGATGTGGTGAAAGTGCCCAACCACCCCATAATAAAATGGCCGCAAAAATAAATGCCCAAGCTGTAAATTTAGTTTCAAAATCTTTTTTCATGGTATAAAAATTTAAAATTTAATTCGCTACTATATAGAATTATAAAGTAGCTATGTTTTTGTTTTGGTATTTATCAAATTTCTTATTGCGAACAGGAGTTTAATTTCACAAAAATAAATACCCCCATATTTTACTATAAAGCGTATATTATTGCTTAAAATGAAATTAAAATACCCTTGCAAATAATGTACCTATGTCATTGCATAGTCTTTAACTTCCGTTAATTTATGTAGGGATACTTGCATATCACTATCTATAAATACGGCATGGTTGGTAGGGATCTCTTTCCATAAATTCCTGTCATCTGTCAAAATTTCTGACGAAATTAAAGCGGCACTTCTTTTAACGATACCTTCTTCTATTTCAAGATCTCCAGTTTCATTATTAAAACTGCAAGCGATCTTTTCTGCAAAATGAAGGGAACGATTGTCCGAAGCGGCATCAGTGCTATAGCGTGTAGCAATCATACGATGACCGTTTGACAGCACAATATTATAATTGGATGTGCTATTTATTCCCTTGCTTTGTTTTAAATTTTCTATATCGCTAAAGGTCATGTTGAAGCAGGCAACTAATTCTTCTGGAGTTGCGGGTTTTTCAATACCCATTTTCCTGAAATTCGTCATGAATAAAGCCAAAATATATTGGGTATCGCTCTGTCCTTGAATCCATAAAAACGCTTCTTCATCTAAAAGAGATACTAAGTCAAGTTTTATTTTCTCAAAATCTTGTATACCCCCATTGTGCATCATTAAATGTTCGTTGTATTTAAAAGGATGACAATTTTCCTGGGAAACACCACCAGACGTGGCCGCTCTAATATGCGCCAAAAAACAAGTAGTTTTCATGATGGAGGCATTGTTCAATAAATTTTGATCATTCCACGCTGGTAACACCGATTTATATAATCCAGGTTCTTCCTGAATATCTTTATAATACCAACCTAAGCCAAAACCATCTCCATTTACTGTCATAATAGATTCTTCAGCGTCATAACTTTGATGAACCAATGAATTTTCCGGCTTAACTAGTATATCTTCAACGATTATTGGACTCCCTAAATACGCTACAAATCTGCACATAATAATTAGGTTTTAAAAGTGCAATAAAGTTACGAAATTTGCAGTATATTTTTGACCTTTTCCGCCCTAAAGTTTAAATAGAAAAAGGACTTTTTAGGTCTTTCAATTTTTGGACTAAAGACTTTAAATATTTGCAATTCAGCCACCTTAATCTGAATTCTATTCCAATAGGAAAATCACCTATGTAGGTTGATTAAGAAGTAAGTTTTCGCAGCTGGGATAGCAATAGTTTAGAGCCCCGGTGCTCCCAAAAATTGCCCCTCAAATTATTAGATACAATTTATGTGATTTCCAAAACTCAGGAGGACTGAACCTTTCTATAGTGTAAATATATCTTTAAATCTGGCAATATGATAACCTTTGGATATCACCAATTTGGATTGCTCACTCTCTGGATTTAGCATTGGATTGGTGTGATTCATATGAATAAACCAAACCTTATTTTTTTCCTGAGTAGGCAATTTGTCAAAAAGTGCCATACTCTCCAATACCGTTGGGTGTGGAATCTCTGAAATATCCCTATTGTCTATTTCAGTTTCACTAAAAAACCCCGCATCAAGAAAAGCATAGTCAACCTGTTTTATCTCATCAACAATATTGGTGTCCCACTTATGCCATTTATCAATATCCGGGATAAAAAGTACCGTTTTATTGGGACCTATTATCTTGAATCCGACAGTTTCTGAATATTCATCACGATGGGGCACAAGAAATGGGATTACACTTAGATTTGAAGTAAGTGAAATTACTAGCTTATTATTCAAAGTTTGTAGTGAAATATTCTGATTCCCAACAAGCTGACTCCAGGGACCGTTATTCCTTAAATAGGAATCCATTACAGGCATTGCAAACACATTAACATTAGAAGCACCCAATGCTTCTGTTCCAAGATACATCAGGCCTGTATAATGACCAATATGAGCATGTGTCAGAAAAATACCATCAACTATCTCGTTTGTATTTTTTGGGAGGTAATTCTTTAATGTTTTAAGCTGTTCCGTCATATCGGGAGTGGCGTCAAACAGATATTTCCGGTTATTTTCAGGATCAACAATGCCTAAAGAGACCACTTTTCTGCTCTCATCGGGGTTTTGGAAGAGTACCCGGCAACATTCCTTTTTACAGGCAATATGTGGCGAACCGGCGTCTTGCACATTGCCAAGAACTATCAATGAAGTTTGAGTAGTACTAACCTGCTCAGATACCGCCGCTGTTGCTTTTTTATCCGGGGCAAGATTGCAAGAGTAAACACAAACCAGTAAAAGGTAAATCAGATTTTTCATTTATTTTTTAATTTGGGCCCATTCTGTCCATGAACCATCATATACAGATTTGTCATTCTCCAATACCAACGCACTAGCCATTAGAATAATACAAGCCGTAACTCCTGAACCGCAACTAAAAACCAGGGGTTTTTCATTGATCATCAATTTATTGAATATCTCCGAAAGATCTTCCCTGGATTTGAATTTTCCATTCTCAAGGACTTCGGTATAGGGTAAATTAATGGAACCTGGGATATGTCCGCTTGGTAATCCTTCTCTTGGTTCAGGAGCAATTCCCATAAATCTCCCTGCCGAGCGGGCATCAATTAAAACAGACTCTTTTAAGGACACATTGGATGACACAAAATCATAATCCTTAACCATTTCAGACTGAAATTTTGCTTCAAAATTTCCCGGGATAATATTATTTTCTTTGCGCTGTACGGTCTCATAGCCCTGACTTATCCAGTCCGGAAGGCCACCATTGAGTAAGGCAATATTTTGGTGCCCCATTGCTTTAAACATCCACCAGACCCTGGGACTTAAGTAAATCCCAAGATTGTCATATACCACAATTTTACTGGAATTGTTAATCCCCAGCTTTCTACAACTATTTTCAAACTGCTCAGGACTTGGGAGTGTATTGGGAAGTTCACTGGAGGTATCACTAAACTCATTTTGCAGATCAAATTTTCTGGCCCCCTTGATACCGAAGCTTTCATAATCGGCTTTATCCGTTTTTGGGCTGACATCTAAAACTATCAAATCAGGATCTTCCAAATTATTATATAGCCAAAAAGAAGATAAAATGGGTTCTGTCATGAATAAAAGCTTCTATTTAACATTATTTTGAGCCCTAATTAATGTTTGTTTTTTTAGCACAATCAGGCCTATTTGTAGGCTGGAATAAACTCTTCTAAAACCGCTTTTTTAATTAACTTGGGAGGAAGTAGTCCCTGCCCTAAAACAAAATCGTGAAAAGCCAGCTGATCGAACTTATCTCCCAAAATTAGTTCGGTTTCGGCTCTTAATTCCATCAGTCTTAAATAACCATTAAAATATGAGGTGGCTTGTCCGGGTGCTCTAAACTGGTACCGTTCTAATTCTGACCGGACCAATGCCTCAGAGAGTACAATCTCGTGACTTAATATATATCTGGCATCCTCTGGTGTAATTGTTCCCAAATTTAATCCCGGGTCGAGGAAAGCGCGACCAGAGCGAACCAATCTGCTCCACAGTGTCATAAACTGCCCTTCAACGGGTAAAAAAGGTTGTATAATCTCTTCTGAGTACAGGGCCCAACCTTCTATATTTACACTATTTGCAGCAAAAATGACCCGCGCCTGAGACACACCTCTTTCTACCATTGCCGTAAATTGTAACTCATGACCGGGACGACCTTCATGTGCGGTCAAAGGCCATGAAGCGGCCAAATGAGTAAAATCATCAATTTGAAGGGAAGTCCCATCAGAACCTCCTGTTGCTTTTAAGGGCAATACAAATTCGCCATATTCACCAGTATTCCCAATAAGACGCGGCGGACTCATAAAGGGGGCAGGAGCTGCAGCACTTTCCGCAGGAGAAGCCAGACGAATTACCATTTCCCGATCTGGTAAAGTCAATATTTGTTCGTCTTTTATAATTGCCTCAATCTCTTTGATCTGTTGTCTGTATACGGTTAAAATGTTTGCACTATCCAGTTGTTCTTTTTTCATAGCACGAAGAACATCCCTGTAATCATTAGACGGATAGTTATGTTTTTCTGCGATAATTTTCCCCAACACCTGCAATTGCGTCTGTAATTCTTTAAAGGCAACCATTGCTCTCCGCTGCAATTCTTCTATGGGCATATCCACCCCATATTCCCTTAAGTTGAAAGAATAGATGGCCAAAGGAAGTTTAAAGTCTGTTCGTGTTTTTGGTAAAACCTCCTCCCGAATATAAGTATGATAACTTTCTAATTGAGAAACCAACTTTTTATAATCCTTTTCAAACCCTTTGATCTTGTATTTTTTAAAAAGGTCTTCAATTTCTTTAATGTATTCACCACTTGTTTTCAAGTCGCGTTCAACCTCTTCTTTATAGGGTGGAATTCTATCTTTATTTTTATTCCATTCCCTTTCCATTTCTTCGCGAGCCAGGTTTGTTAAGGGCACATAGCCTTTTTCACTACCCACATATTTTTTTAAACGTACCAGGGCCGCCTGTCTGCGCTCCGCAGGAATGCGCTCTTCCAATAAACCACGGATTCCGCTATAAATCCTACTTGTAGCATTGTAATAGGGTAGTAAATTGGTTTCAGTTAATTGAATTTCTTCAATCTCGTTTTCTGTACTTTCTATTAAGATGAGAAGATCTTGCTTAACGAGTTCATCACTGGTAAGCGGTAGTTGGGCTTTAAAATATTCCGCAACCATATTTAGGTCCAAAAGAGCCCGTTTATTAAACCCTTCTGAGAGATCAGAAATTTGGTCATCTAATCCATCTATTCCAAGTCTTGCGGCAGATTCCGGGTTATTCTTTGCAATAACATCAAGAATTCTTTCGGTATAACTATTACTTTTTGCTATCCAATCAGGTGTGTCCTGAGAAAAAGTGGTTTGAAAACTTATACTACAAAACAGGAAGACCAAGCTAGCTACTTTGTTCCATTGGTCTTTAGTGAAATTAATCATATGTATTATGCTTAAATTTTATCTTTAATTGTTGAGGTTTTCAATCACCTTTATAAGTTTTTCCTGAACTTCCGACGCAAGACTGCCTAAAGCTTCATTTTCAACTGTACTCATGGATGCAATTGGATCTACAGCCGAAACTTCAATTTCTCCGTTTTCATGCTCTTCAACAATTACGTTACAAGGAAGGAAAACACCAATTTTATCTTCACTTTGTAAGGCCTTATGGGCAAAATGAGGATTACAGGCCCCCAAAATCTTGTATTTTTTGAAATCAACGTCAATTTTGTTTTTTAATGTTTCTTTCACATCGATTTCAGTAAGTACTCCAAAACCTTCTTTTTTAAGTTCCGTCGTAACCAGTTCGATGGCTTCTTCAAAGCTTTTTCCTTTTAAAAGGGTATTAAAATAATAGCTCATAGTTTATTTTTTTAAGTGTTGGATAATTTAGATAATTATGATGGAATTATGGCAGAAAATAATCATGTAAATGAAAATAAATAAAAACGGCATCAATTGTTTATAATTGATGCCGAAGCAGTAAAGGTTTTACATGGTTTCTTGATTTTTAGGATACTTTCAAAACTATCCGATATCTGGCTTTACCCTGCTCCAAATGATCCATCGCTTCATTAACCTCTGACAACGGAAATTCTTCAACCTTTGGATAAATATCATGTCGTACACAGAATTCAAGCATTTTTAGAGTTAATGCCGGACTTCCCAAAGGGCTTCCAGCAACAGACTTTTCACCCATAATGAGAGAAAAAGCCGGAATAGCTAAGGGTTCCAAAACGGCCCCAACATTGTGAAACCTACCTTTTGGAGCAAGTGCGGTTAGATAGGAATTCCAATCCAGAGTAACGTTAGTAGTGTTGAGAATAAAATCGAGACTGCCTGCAATAGACTCCAATTCTTCCGGATCTCTTGAATTAACTATTTTAGTTGCCCCCATGGCCATTATTTGGTCTTTTTTATCAGGGTTAGAGCTAAAAGCCACCACTTCGCACCCCCATTTATTTAAAAATTTCAGGGCCATATGCCCTAATCCACCAATGCCAATAACTCCTACACGATCTGTAGCTTTAACGTCTGCCAGCAGTATAGGATTAAATACTGTAATTCCGCCACAGAGCAGGGGACCGGCCTTTTTTAAATCTATGCCTTGCGGTAGTGGTATTGCCCAGGACCAATGACTTCGTACAGTATCAGCAAATCCACCATGCCTCCCTATTATAGTTCCTTCCACGGTATCACAAAGATGATGACTCCCATCCATACATTGTTTGCAATGCATACAGGAGGCTGAATTCCAACCCAGACCTACCAAATTTCCGGGTTCAAGGTTATTTACATTGCTACCTACAGCAATCACCTCACCTACAATTTCATGTCCCGGAACAAATGGGTATTGCGTCATTCCCCATTCGTTATTGAGCATACTCAAATCTGAATGACAAATTCCGCAATAGTGTACCTTAATATCAACCTGGTCCGTTCCTAATTCAGGTAATTCATATTGGAAAGGAATTAATTTACCGCCCACATCATTTGTGGCATATGCATTTACTGTTTTCATACTAATTTTTTTGTGTAACAATTTGTTTTGACTAATATTCCCTATGTTCGAGTATACTAAAATAAGGTTTAATAATAGTTCATTAATGATAATGAAGTTAAGTTTTTGTAAATCTTTAAAATAGAAACTCTCAAAAATTTTTACATTCAATCAGCATAACCTTATCGCCTTTACGTTAGTCTTAAGTAGGAGACTTTATTTATTACAAAAAGTAACCATTAAGCTAATGAAAAAAGGTGGCCCAAAGAATTGACCACCTTAGATTTTAAATCGTAATTGGCTATTCTTGGGCTGCAATCTGTGCAGCAAGACCATGTACGTCAAAATAATCTGATGACTGTACAATCTTCCCATCTTCGTTGACCGAAGAAAGGTTAAAATATTTAACGCCAATTTCTTTTCCGCTTTCAGTATGAGTAGCGGACCAGGTGCCGTATACCCGGATAATACCTGCACTGGCGTTTGCATTTTTCACCGGGAAAACAGAGCCGGACCAGAAGCCATTGGCTGTAGAATCGGGCATTACGATTCCTTCTGCATATTTAATATTGTCAAAGCCATCATGATAGCCTTTTAAGGCAGCAAGAAGATCTTCTTTGCCTAACCATTCGTTACCATTATAACCTGGAGGGCTCCATTTCATGTCATCAGAAAGCATTGAGCTTAGTGCGTCAATATCCTCGTCGCAGTGAGCCTGGTAAAATGCGCTTACAACAGCCACTTTTTTATCAAAGTCCGCAGAATCCGGAGCCTCAGCTTCCTCCATTGCCATATCGGCCTCTTTTTCTATTTCTTTACAGCTGAAAAAGGTCAATACAGCTAGCATTAACAGTCCAAACAATTTTGTTTTCATTATTGTTGTATTTAAAGGTTAGTATTGCCGGGGGAGTGATTAACAAGATACGAATTTTTCAGGGATACTTCTATTTCCTGACGTATAAGAATTCTCAGAGTCCGGGACAATTGGGATCAAATTATAGACAAAATAAATAAATGAATATCCGTATTGCTATTACCAATTAGAAAATAAGCTTTAGTCTATGGTTTGACCGTGTCTGATCTGTTCTTCTTTATTTTTACGCAAATCGAAATTACTATAAAAAAACAGGCGGATTGTGTGGTTTAGGTTATAATCTATCCCACTGGGTAGCTGCTGGTAAACCATCATATAGCCAAAGTCAAAACTCCAGGTCTTGCTAAGTTTTTGTTTGATCCCCACGGTAAACCGATTTTGATCAAAAGTATTGAAGACCACTTCTTTTCCAAAATTAAGGTGAACCTCATTCGCAACTAAGAAAGAAGTTTTCCCATCCTTTTTAAATGGGATAGTAATGCTGAGAAGAAAACGGATGCGATTAATAAAAAAATCGTCCTGCAATGATTGCCCCTCCTCCACATTGTTAAAAAAGCGCTGCTCAGTACGTATTCTGAACAAGCCGCTAAAAGTTGACCAGGTGTCGGCCAGGATAAACTCCTGGTAGATCCTGTTTTCGTTCAGATAAAGAGTCCAGTTTTCGTCTTTAGCCAGCCAAAGGTGTGCATAGCCGGCAGAGAGTTTTAGGTTGTTGTTAAAGCCATATCGAGCCCCGAAACGGATAAAATTAAAACTCGGATTTTTTACAAAATTGCTGCGCCGCATATGAAAGTCGGCCAGACCTGACCAATGCTTGGTAAGTTGGAAAACACTGTTAAGCGAAATCCAGGTTTGCGACTGCTGGTTTACATTTTTGGTCGGTGGTTCTTCTGTAGTTTGTGCATATATCCAAACAGGCAGGAAGAAAAGAATTAAGAAAAGGTTTTTTAGCCTGTTGCGGATCACTAATCCAATTTTGCACAAAGATATCTGTTCCTATCACTACAAAAAGAGAAAAAGATTATTTTTTTCGACTGATTACCGAGTGTCTTTTTACTATCTCATGGTTCAGGAGATAAACAGTAAAATGAACAATCCAAGTTTAGAACTAATTGGATTATTTTTACCAATGATAATAGGGTATTCAGCTGATCTGCTCCAGGGCTATTGTGTCTTCAGATACTCGTTTAACCTGTCGAAAGTAGAATTCCAACCCTTGTAAAAGCCCATTTTCTCTTGTTGCCTGCAGTATTCCGCTGTTGGATGTACAACTTTAAAAGTAAAATTGGTTTTGTCTTCTTTTGCTTCAAACAAGGCTTGTATTTCCACGCCTTCTGTCATTGGTTTGAAATCTGCGGATGAAACTATTTTTTCCTGCTTAGCTATTTCTGAATACACACCTTCAGTAATAAATTCATTACCGTCTGGCATTATCATAACATACTTCCAAATTCCACCCACTTTAAAATCATGTTGAATTACTTTGGTCTGCATTCCTTTTGGACCCCACCAAAGAGCAATTTGTTCGGCCTGAGTCCAGGCATCCCAAACTAATTGGATTGGTGCGTTATATGTCCTTTCTATTGTTAATGTGCGATTGTTAAATTCGTTTGTATTACTCATCTTTTTAAAACACTTTAATTATTATTTTGCCTATATGTTTCCCTTCACCAAAATACTGAATTAACCCAGGTATTTCATTTAGTTCGTAAGGTCCATCTATTACCGGTTTAATTTTGCCAGCATCGAAAATTTCGTTTATATATTCCAAATCTTTATTTGGTTTTAAGGCAACCATATGGACACGCTTTTTACTAAAAACGGAAATCCAGGGTTTTAGGATTAATACCTGTATTAGCCGGATTAGATATCCGCCAACGGTTACGTACTTGCCATCTGGGTTTAATGCCTTCAAATACCGGAAAGTTGAGCGGGTGGTCTTCGCATCCAGGATCAGGTCATAACGCTGTTTGTTGTTAGTGAAGTCCTCTTTTTTATAATCTATGATATGATCAAAACCAAGCTCCTTCATCATCTTTAATTTATCCCCTGTATCAACTCCGGTTACTTCGGCATCATATAGCTTTGCTATTTGTAAGCCTAATGTTCCCACACCACCACCTGCACCGTTAATCAGAATCTTCTGCCTTTTTTGAAGCTGGCCAATATCCAGCAGACCCTGTACCGCCAACATGGCTGCATGCGGGATGGCCGCGGCTTCCTCAAAACTCATTTTAGCTGGCTTTAGGGTCAAGGCCTTTTCATTAATGCAGGTATATTCTGCAAAACTGCCAAAACCATATTGCGAGATATCTCCATATACGGCATCGCCAATTTTAAACAAATTTACATTTGCACCAAGCTCTTCTATAGTTCCGGCCAGTTCCATACCGGGTATTTGGTGTTTTGGCTTTAGAATACCAAATAGTAATCGATAGAGATATGGCTTCCCTCTTATCAAACTCCAGTCGTAATCATTCACTGCCGTAGCGTGAATTTTAACCAAAACTTCATTCTCTCTAGGTGTTGGTTTTGCGATCTCCTTGAGCTGAAGGACCTCCGGGGAACCGTATTTTTTAAATATTAATGCTCTCATAAGATTTCCATATTGTTTCCCCTATAAATTCTCTCTACGAATTAATGAGTAAGTGATACTAATATGTGCAAGATAGTAAGTAGGTAAAATTATAAAATCAAGCTCAGTATATCCTAAAAATTCAGTAAGAGCAATAATTGTATCCGAAAATACAATTAGAAAAATCCCAAAAATATAAGCCCATTTAAATACCGTATCCCCCTTAATTCCCATAGATGAGCCAAAGGTGAGACAGGAAATTAGCAAATAAATAAGTCCAGCATACCGCAGTATCTTATCGTCAATGGAAGGAGACAATAAAAGGAAGAAAAACAATAAATAAGCTATCAGAATAATGAGTGTAAATCTCCATTTTATTTTTCCGTTTACTAAAGCAAAACCTAAATATCCCAGATGGGCAATAAAAAATAATGCAATGCCCTTACTAAACATCATAGTATCCCCAAGCTTATTGGACATGAACCAGTCCCCGACAATAGAAAATATAAATGCCCCAATAATCATCCAGGTATCATTGGGTTGTTTTGTCTTTCTGAAATTGATAATTAATATAATAAGAATACCCACCCCCGCTGATCCGGACTTATAAAAAAAGTCGGAGGTGTTCAATGCCATAATTGCCGATATAACCGCAAAGAGTAAAAGCAAGTACAACCAGTTATTTTTAAACCAATTATCTTTCATTTTTTAGTTTCATACTATGTCCGTTGTTCGTTATTGTTTAAGTTCAGATTTAATTAATTGAAGAATTTTATCATTTTTAAGTTCTTAGTAGTTCAGAAGACCGAAATTTATTCCCAATTTGCTCATTTATCAGAATTTGTATTTGAACGAAATAATTATTCAATTTAGGGAAGGATTTGTAATTAGTTACAGCTATTTTTAGAGCATTACTTTTTTACTAACATCAGGCATTGTTTTCCAAAAATACCGGCGACACCAGCAGCCAAACCTCCAACAATACCTGTAACTAATATTAGAAGGAAAGGACTACCACCCAAAGGTAATAATACTGCTATTTTTTTGGCCAGTATAAAGTCGTTGCCGTTGGCAAGTAAAAATGAATACCCTGCCCAAAATACAAAGACAGCCAAAAATGGCGTAAAGAATACAGCTGCACGTTTTAAGGAAAACACTACTGCAGTTATAAATGCAGCTAACATAGCGGACCACCAAGGCAGAAAAAACGAAAAGACTACAGCTAAAACAAGTGTGACTATAAAATTGAGGATTTTGATTTTCATTTAATTTGAAATTAAAGTTTGGGTGTCGATTACAGCGTCGGTTTTAATGTCTGATTGCAAATAGTTTAAACTGTGGTAGTTGCCTGCTGCCCAATCGTCTATAAAATTATCGTAATATTTACTGCCCGGATTACCAGATTGACCTCCGGGATAAATTCCCAGAGCAGTTGGTGGTGAGCTCATCTCCACAATCATTCGCCATGAAGGACCATGATTTTTTTTGGCTGCGTTCACAATGTTTCCACCACCCCCAATTGGCAGGTTAAACCTTGAAAATGCAGGTAAGGCCTGTAATAAATGACCAACATAGGTGCTCTTATAGGCATTCCAGTTATAATCTCCATTTTCAGCTTTCCAATCCATTAAGGATTTCGCTGCTTTTTTGAAACTGATTAGGAATAGATCTTTAGCGGTTTCGGTTTCAGGTGTTTCTACAATATCCATAAATTCATCCTTGCCTTTGGTTTTTAGTAAGTGAATGGTTTGGTAGGTGAATGGTTTATCCAATGCAACATTATCAACATCGTATTCATCCCAAACCAGATCATAGAGTTTGTTCCACCAATTACTCCAAATACTTGGTCCCAGTTCCTCTATATTATTGTTAAAGTCCCATGATTTTACTTCGTTGAATATGTTTAACTCCTCTGCGGTGAGCGTAGATGAGTCCATATTTTTAAAAATATAGGGTAGGAGTTCCGCTGCCTTAAGGTTATAATTATTATTGTGTAAATCCTTGAAATCCTGAATATTGAAAGTGTCCTTAGAATTAAAAAAGTTATTGATTACACGGTTTCTGTAGGTTTCGTAGCCATCGTTATATACATAGAACGGATAGGATTCATCTACAGGATGCTGATTTGCGGAACTCACAAAGCCACGCTCCGGATTTTTGGTATGGGCATTAAAAGGTTGTGGGATAAAACTTTGCCAGTCGTGCTTTGGATTGCTGCCATCCATTAAAAATTTGCCTTGTCCTTTCCATTTATTGGGCAGTTTTCCCTGAACCCAAATAGCGATATCACCTTCTGTAGAAGCAAAGACAAAGTTTTGTGCCGGGGCTGTATAATGTTTGAGGGCATTAACATAATCATCATAATTTCTTCCTTTGTTGAGCTCTAAAAATGTCCTTTGATTGTTGCCCCCCATATGGCCCGACCATTTCATGGCATAGCCGGCAAGTTTATTGTCACCCATAAAGTTTTTATCATAAGCCACAGGGCCATGATGGGTATAACATACAGAGTCAATATAAGCGGCTTTACCCTTTATTTTAATTTCTTCAACTCTAAAACTCACAGCTTTCCAATCATCACCATATTTGTATTGTTTACAGCTTTCGTCTTTAAATTGAATCTTGTACCAATCCAATACATCTCTGGTAGCGTTGGTTTCTCCCCATGAAATATGATTGTTAAATCCTGAAATTATACCCAGAGCTCCGGGCAATGTGGCGCCAAAAGCATTATGGGTTGGGGTACTTAATTGCATCACAAACCAAATAGAAGGGAGGTTTAGTCCCAAATGCGGGTCGTTTGCCAAAATAGGATTTCCAGAATAGGATTTTTGACCAGAAATGGCCCAGTTATTACTGCCATTAGCAGGATTTGGCTTGTCTAAGGTTTTTGAAATAGAGTCGAGTGGTAATTCACTTTCTGGTGTTTCAGTTATAGGCACATCAATAAAACTCCAATCAGTTCCTTTAGGAATAATAGGATCTATGACATCAAAAAAATCGGGATATAATAAATCAAAGCGTTCTTTCCCAAACATCCGCAATGCATTGGTGTATTCTAAATCAGAATCTCCTCCGGCCAAATCCTTGGTCATATACATCAATAACAAAGCTGTTTTTTTTATCGTCCAGGGTTCTGGTTGATAATCGAGTAGTTTATACTCAATAGGAAAGTCTTTCGGCTGTAGTTGGTTTATGTAACTATTTACACCTTCTGCATAAGCCTCTAAAAAAGCCGTAGTTTCAGGGTCTTCTTTGATCTTTTCAATGGCCCGGTCGGCGCCAAATCCCATTCCGCGTCTACGCTGCTGACGGTCGTAATTTAAAGCAGCTTCGCCAATAATTTCAGATAACCGACCTGCGGAGGCATACGTCTGGAATTCCATTTGCCAGAGTCGGTGCTTAGCCGTAATATAACCCTGGGCCCTGTATAAATCATTTTCATTCTGAGCAAAGACGTGTGGAATTAGCTGTGCATCGTAATGCACGGTAACCTTGTCCTTGAGTCCATCAATGGAAACAGTTCCCGTAATGGTTTCATCAGTTTCATTTTGCCAAACACCGGTTGAGGGATTTAAAAATTTTCCGATGGGTGGAATAGAACCAAACTTATTGTTCAGGCCATAAAAAATAGATGCTGTAAGAAGAAGAGAAAGTGTAAACTTCAGGTATTTCATAAGCGGAATTAATTAGGGTTATTACAATACTAAATAAATGCAAATGCCAGCTGTAAATATTGTTTGAGATCAATTTCAAAAAGAAAAGTTTACCAATTGTACGAAAGTAAGAAACCTATCTCTTATCATTACTAAAAGACCTGAATTCTCCGTTTTAGGTTTTAGCTTAAAAATTGTATACCTAACATGTCGAAACTTAGCTACAGTTTTTATTCCGCTTTCAGATAAGCCTCTTTCAACCAATCTCTTAGTTCACCATCAATTTGAGACACTTCCGATAATTTCACGCGATGTGTGCACATAGATCCAAATGGACCGGAATTTTCAAGACGGTCTGTTGTTGGTTTGTCTTTTATTTTTAATCCCAAATCAATTCTCGTTTTGGTAGAAGGCTGTATTAGGGCGAACTGTTTTTTTCTAATAACGCTAACGCTTGCTTTTTTCGGGCTTATTGTAACATCCTCTCCAAAGCTTTCAACAATGGATAAGAGTTTTTTGTAAATGGGCATTAAATCTTCTTTCCCTTTATATTGATTCTTTACCAGATCGGCCGGCGGAGTGTTTTCTTCTTTTGACAGTGTAACAATAGTGTTGGCAAAACCATGTGTTACTTGGTGTTCTTTCTTTAGGAAGTTAACAGCCTCAGAATGTTTAGTGAACGACTTTTGTTTAAGTAGCGATTTCCAATCATCTAATGATTTCCCGGTTTTATCGGGCATATTGTCAATCATTGTTTGCAGTGCTTTGTCCATAGTTGGTGTTTTTTTCTTTGTTAATGGTCTTCCGGGCATGGTCTGCTCTACACATTTTACATATTCAGAAGTATCATTATCAATAGTCTTCTAAAGTAGTGAATTTGCACCTTAGTTTCAAATCATCTGAAGCCGTATGGAATAAACGGTTTGATAGTTTGAATTTCCTTTGATATGCTTTTTAAGTTAATCAATTTTAAGACATTTTTGACCTATAAGGGTTATGCATTGGTCATAGTTATTTTCTATTAGAATCCAACTTATATGAGCAAACAAATGAGTATTTTTACTATTCTATAAAAGGAATCAAAAATCAATCGCATTATGGATAATAACAAAAGTCAAACAACATCGTCTAATGCTACCTACCAGGGCAATAACGAGGCAGGCAAATGCCCGTTTTTAAATGGTGAATTGCACCAAACTGCAGGTGGTGGAACTACAAACCGTGACTGGTGGCCCAATCAGTTGAATCTGAACATCCTCCGTCAGCATTCATCCTTAGCTAACCCTATGGGTGATGATTTTAATTATGCAGAAGAATTCAAATCGCTTGATTTGGAAGCGGTTAAAAAAGACCTCTATGATTTAATGACAGATAGCCAGGAGTGGTGGCCTGCAGACTATGGGCACTACGGTCCATTCTTCATACGAATGACATGGCATGCCGCAGGTACTTATCGCATCGCTGATGGCCGTGGAGGTGGTGGCACGGGAGCCCAGCGTTTTGCTCCCCTGAACAGTTGGCCAGACAATGCCAATCTGGATAAGGCGCGACGACTTCTTTGGCCCATTAAACAAAAATATGGGAAAAAGCTTTCCTGGGCAGATTTATTAATCCTGGCAGGTAATTGTGCCCATGAATCTATGGGATTAAAAATGTATGGTTTTGCCGGGGGTCGTGAAGACATATGGCAGCCCGAAGAAGATATTTACTGGGGTTCCGAAGCGGAATGGTTAGGAAATAAAAAAAGATACAATGAGGACGGAGAATTGGAAAACCAACTAGGAGCTGCTCATATGGGATTGATCTATGTTAACCCGGAAGGGCCAAATGCAAACCCGGATCCTGTGGCCGCAGCCCATGATATCCGTGAAACCTTTGGTCGTATGGCTATGAACGATTATGAAACCGTAGCCCTAATTGCAGGTGGCCATACCTTTGGTAAAACACATGGTGCAGCCAGTGATGCGGAATATCTTGAAGCAGAACCGGCCGCCGCGGGCATTGAAATGCAAGGTTTAGGATGGAAGAACGATTTTGGTACCGGAAAAGGAACTGATACTATAACCAGTGGTTTAGAAGGTGCCTGGACAGATACCCCCACAAAATGGAGTAACAAATATTTTGAAAACTTGTTTGGTTACGAGTGGGAGCTAACAAAAAGCCCGGCAGGAGCTCATCAATGGCAACCTAAAGATAATGCTGGGGCAAATACAATACCCGACGCTCAAAATCCGGAAAAGAAGCATGCTCCGTTTATGCTAACAACGGACCTAACATTGCGCATGGATCCGGCTTATGAGAAAATTTCCAGACATTTTTATGAAAATCCAGATGAATTTGCTGATGCATATGCGCGTGCCTGGTTTAAGCTAACGCACCGCGATATGGGACCAATACAACGTTATTTGGGGCCGGAAGTACCTAAGGAAGAATTAATTTGGCAAGATCCGATTCCTTCAATAGACTTTGAACTAATCAATGCTGGGGATATTGTTAACTTAAAGGCAAATATTATGGCCTCAGGGTTATCCATTTCTGAATTGATATCTACAGCCTGGGCGTCTGCTTCTACTTTCAGGGGATCAGATTTTCGGGGTGGTGCCAATGGTGGACGTATTAGGTTGGCGCCTCAGAAAGATTGGAAAGTGAATAATCCCAAGCAATTGGAGAAAGTTTTGGATACCCTTGGACGTATTCAAAAAGAGTTTAACGATGCCCAATCCGGAACTAAAAAAGTATCTCTTGCCGACTTAATTGTTTTAGGTGGATGTGCCGCAGTTGAACAGGCCGCCAAAAATGCTGGTCATGATATTACAGTACCTTTTTCACCTGGCAGGAATGATGCCACCGATGAACAAACTGAAACAGAATCTTTTGAAGCACTTGAACCGATTGCGGATGGTTTCCGTAATTATGTAAAGGATAAATTCTCTGTAAGTGCTGAAGAGCTTTTAGTAGATAAGGCGCAATTGATGACCTTGACTGCCCCGGAGATGACAGTGCTCATCGGAGGATTACGGGTGTTGGACGTTAATTTTGATCATTCAAAAAATGGTGTCTTCACTGATACTCCGGGATCACTTACAAATGATTTCTTTGTAAATCTCCTAGATATGGGTACAACCTGGAAGGCGACTTCGGAATCCGATGATATTTTTGAAGGTCGTGATCGTGGAACAGGAGAAGTGAAGTGGTCTGGAACTCGTGTAGATCTCATCTTTGGATCAAACTCAGAACTGCGTGCGCTTGCTGAAGTATATGGATGTGCAGACTCACAACAGAAGTTCATAAGAGATTTTGTAGCAGCGTGGGACAAAGTAATGAACCTTGATCGTTTCGATTTGACGTAGTCTTGGTTTAAACTACCAGAATACCTATAGAAGTTAAAGGTGGTCCTGTATTGGACCACCTTTTTTGCTATAAGGAAAAAGCTATTAGAATTGAGTGTGATGTTTTATGGCGAATTGCTCTGGAATTTCTTTTTCAGATTCTCCCAAATTTTCTCTGAGGTCAATTTCAATTCCTCTTGCAATTGTTGAAATTGGAACATCATTGGCGGTGCCTTCAAAAGGATTTTCTCCGGTTCTGCCTATTCTTTCCATAGTATGGAAAATCCAGGCTACAATGACATAAAAAGGAATTGAAAACCAAACAAACAGTTTTCCGATAAGAGGACTTTTAGTTATAAGTTCATTGCCAATTTCGGCAAATTGTGGCACCAGGGCCAGAGGAAGTAACAAGACAAAAAGCCACATAAAAAAATGATTGAGTGTTGCAAAATGTCTAGGATAAGGAAAGTTTTTAATTCGTTCACTCTTGCCTTGCAGCGTAAAAAATTCCTGAATAACCCCTTCCAGTTCTAAAAAGGAAAATTCCCAAATTACCCCTTTTTCTTTGAGCTGCCTTAGATGATGGGATTGCAGGTACAATAATGCCGTTTGCTTATTACTCTTGCCCATAATATATTCATAATCACTTTCAGATATATACGGTTTTAGGTCCTCATCTAAAGTAGAATCATGTTCGGGTGGACGAGTATCCCATTCTTTGTTTGTCCTATGGTGCACAGACGTTTCCCAGGGTTTAGATGCGCGCATGGCATATCGCAAAGCCGTCATCCAGGCTATATGCCTATAGGTCAATGTTTTAATTTCTTTTTGGAGTTCTGAATTTTCTATTGGTGTTTTAGCGTATTCATTGTTAACCATGTCCTGAACAAACACCCCAAATGTTCTCGAAGTATTTACGATTCCTCCCCAAATTTTTCTGGCTTCCCAGATTCTGCCATAGGCTGCATTATTTTGAAAACCAATAACAAACGCCACTGCTGTCCCAATTAAAGCTAAAGGTGTCCATGGAATTTTTAACCACTCCAAATCCAAAAAATAATAAACGGCTACCCAGGAAATTATAATAGCAAAAAATAATAATGTTTCGAAGCGGGTCCACCAGGCCATTTCAAAGGCAGTGTAGTTTTTTTTAGTGTGCATAATTCAAATTTCTAAATAATTGTTTCAATAAGCTACAAGATTAATCATTTCTATATTACTTCGGGGTAAAGCCCGTTTAATGAGGATTATGTTTTTTTAAATAGTAAGAATTGCTCATTTTATAAAGCGCTGCATACAATCAGATTCTATGAGATTCTATAATTTTAGCTGTTGGCCTCAAGTTTTTTCCCTATTCGTTCAATAGTTTTCCAATTTCGGGTGGTAATATCCTTTCCGAAATATTTCTCCATAACTTCCATTGCTTTTGGTGTTCTTGATACCGAAAGGTCCAGAACACTAAAGATGGTTTTGTCGCTTTTTCCGATTATTATGTATGCGTTATCAGAACTTTTCCAGGGCAGTTCCAATTTAGTGCCATCATTCATTCGCAAAAATGATACATATAATCTAATATCTTTGGTAAGTTTTACATCTTTGAACGGATTATTACTCAATAATTTATAAATCATGTCAGATTTTCTAATTATAGTTGGAATGGAGAATCCAAACGTTTTTTCCAAATGCTCTGAAACCTTCTTTTCAAGGCTGGAGATACTTTCACAGGTTGAATCAAAGATTATGTTGCCCGAATTTAATAGAGTCACTATGTTTTCAAGTTCCAATTTTTGTAACTCCTTTTTCAGCTCAGCCATTGGAACTTTATGGTGACCACCAACATTAATTCCACGTAGAAACGCAACATATTTTACTGAATTTTTCATTCAATGTAGTTTTTACTTAAATCTCAGGATGTACCTCCTAGGAGGTCACTTGTACAATTTAGTAAGTTTTGAGCAATTTTGAATTTTTCTGAACATTCTCCGTTGCTATTATAGGTTTTGTTATCAAATGTTCTTATTGTTTTTTACCATGTCCCTTTTTCCCACAAATCCAAGAAGGCAGCTGCGGATAAACCTAAAAAATCTACCAAAAAGTGAGCAAATATTGTTAGCGGTAGTTATCCTTTAATTCTTTCATCATATTCTTATAGAATATTTTAGCTTTATCATTCGGTGATTTGCATAAGTATATCTTAGTTCCATTTTCTCTGAAATACTTATTATCAATTGTTTTAATAAGTGTAACTTTTTCAAATAATTGCGGCAGGCGAGTGTCGGGATTTATATCATTTCCTAAATCTGAATGAATATAAATGACATAATCTTTTGAGATGCTGTCGGGAGCCCAAAACACAAAGCTTCCATTGGGTGAAATGGGTTGTGGAATTCCAATTTCTTTACCATAGAACATCACGGCACCGGCTTGTCCGTAGTGATAACAATAAATATCACAATTGTCTTCATTCTCTTCACCCAGGCTTATATATATCTCCTTAACCACTTCACCAATCTCTTTCCAACCTGTCATATCCGCCATATCCTGGGGAATATCGTGATCAACACCATCCTCCCATCTAAAAGCTCCCTTATTGTTAACCTTATCTGGCGTTATAAAAGGAATCCCATCAACTGAGAGCGAAACATATAATGAAAAAAACATTGATATCACCAGGAAGCTGTAAACGTAGCTCGTGTATTTCTTAACGTACTTCTCTATAAAATATGACCCGAACACAAACAGAATGGGATAAATACCTAATGTATAATAGGGTTTACCACTTCCTGCCAATAGTAAAAGAATAAGAAATATATAGATATAGCCAAACAACCTATACTGCTTTTCTTTTCTATAAAATAACAAAATGATCAAGGCAAGAATCCAAATTAAAAGAGCTTGAATATTCATTAAAAATTGCGCTATAATAAAATCTGAAGTTCGAACATGAATAAGTTGGGTTTCCCGAAGTTCTGTCATGTGCTGTAAAACGGGCCAGCTATTTTCATATTGCCAAAATAAGTTTGGAGAAATTATGGTTAGTCCTATGACTAAAGCCATTATGAAATACCTGGATTTATACAAATACCTGTATTTCGATAGTATTAACGAAAATGCAAAGGCCGCATAAAAGAACACAATCGAGTATTTATTCAGAAAAGCAAAACCGAAGACTACAGCGATCCACAGCCAGATTTTAGGATTGTTGCGTGAGATCATCCTAAGGATCAAATATCCGGATAATAACCAGTAAAAATGATTAAAGGCAACTGGTTGAAAAAGAGCATTGGTGTGCAGGAATGAGGGAGAAAGTATGTAGGCAAGACTGGCAAGTACGATTGCCTTTTTTTTACCACCCAATTCTTTAATAAACAAGCCAATTATAATGAGATTTAATGCGCCAATAAGTGCAGGAAAAAACCTTAGGCCAAATACTGTATTACCGAAAATTGATGTAGCCAGTTTCCCGATGACAGCAATTGATGGAGGTACCGAAACATAACCCCAGGCAAGATGTTCACTCTGTGCATAATAGAGATAGGCATCCCTGTGTAATTCAAAGTTAGAGACAGTAAAAAAGTGAATAAGAAGCTTTGCTAAGGCAAAAATTAATATCAATTGCCATTCAGCAGAAATATTGAGTCTTAATCTGGCTGGTTTCAATTTATTATTCTTCCCCTTTTTGAATTTCTTAAATCGATTTTAATTCTTAGACTTCTTAATTATTGCAAGTTTTCCGCCTATCCAAGCCATTGGAATATAAGCAAATGCAAGGTCTGTAACCACAAACCAAGTTGGTGCAGGGAGCATTAAGCTGGCAAGAACTCCACCAATCAGGAATAATACTCCAATACCAAGAGCAAATTTCATCTTGTGGTTTGTTGCAATCAACCCGGCAATAACAGCTCCAATCAAGGTGCCTAATGCGTGTGCTAAAAATGGGAATATAAAATATTTAAAGTCTAATGTAGGCATTACGTTCGCTAAAGCCTCCATATCATTTGGGTCAATACCTTCAATCG
The DNA here is from genome assembly GCF_947260015.1 of uncultured Eudoraea sp. Taxonomy (GTDB): domain Bacteria; phylum Bacteroidota; class Bacteroidia; order Flavobacteriales; family Flavobacteriaceae; genus Eudoraea. The sequence goes on from NZ_CAMYOM010000008.1 coordinate 45,196, forward strand.
GAAATGCACCATGACCAATTTTGATCAGACTTAAATTAATAACACTTCCAATTAACCATCCTGCTATTACAGCTAAAATATTTCTAATTATTGGGTTCATAGTTACTGTTCTTGTAGTTTAATTATACCAAACGCCTTTGTATATGAAAGGTAGCGGGTTTCTACTTACAAATTTTCAGTTTAAAACTGACCTATACTTTATTCATTTTATTTCGTTTAAGCACCAAAATCTCAATTTTTATATACGTTGTCAGCTACTTTTGTTCAATTAATTATTTAATAAAACTATTTTTTCTGCCCAGTGACTGTAATTCCAAAGGCCTCTATTTTGATCTCAATCCCTACTACTTTTCCTGCTTCCTCTTTAAAATTTATTTCCATTGCACCGTCTGTTGTTGTAAAATTATTTTTATCTATCGGCAATAAGTATCCAGAAAATCCGGAACGTGTTATTTTAAAAAAGAAAATCCCTTCTTTTTCAGTAATGATCGCTTCAACAGGAAATTCATTTACCTTATACACACCTAAAACTCCTTTATTTAAATCAAGTTTTTTATAGCGCTCGGCCAGAGGAGGAAAATAATTGTCCAGCTCATTAAAATCCGGAAAGTCAGAATTTAGCACAAAGGACTCTACTTGTTTTTCATTCGGGATTCTTATAGACAACCTCTTGTTGTCATCTTGCCATGTAGATGAACCAATAATAGTAGAATACGTTTTAGGTTTACCATTTATTTTAGTTTGGTATTCAACATTCACACTAACAGGTACAGGTCTTTCTCCGAGCCTCTTCACTACAAGTTTACCATTCTTATAGGACTCGATAGCCACATCGGGATAACCCATTTTAAAATACCAAGACTCCCAAAGCCAGCTAAGATCTTCCCCGCTTACATCTTCAAAAGTGTAGAAAAAATCATAGGGCGTGGGTGATTTCTTAGCCCATCGGCGAATATATTCTCTAAATACTTCCAGAAACTTTTCTTCACCAAGATGCTGATAAAGAAGCGCATAGGTAAATCCCGGCAGGGCGTAAGAGTGATATCCATAATTGTTACCCATATACTGCGAAGAGGTTACAGTTGGCAAATCGCCAATAGTCCCAATGGTACTTTGCATGCCAAACTTAAAACTGGAGTAAAATGAAGCAGTATTATCCTCATCTGAAAAATATTTGTGTGTAACCAGGGCGGTAATAAAGTCGGCCCAGCCTTCGTCCATCCAGGCAAATCGTCTTTCATTAATTCTCACATACATTGGGAAATAAGTATGAAACATCTCATGGATAGTTACTCCTTTGCCCGGGCCATCATTATTGGCCATCATCGGAAATTCCATACCTCCACCTCTAAGACCAATAAATGTAGTGAATGACGGATATGGATAGGGGATGCCGGGAATATCTTCTGAGAAGTGTTTCATTGTCTTTTGCTGAACAAGAGTCACTTCCTTGTAGTCTTCCTCTTTTGCCATAGGATAGGCTGTACTGATTAGCACATCATTGCCCGATACCTTCTGAGATAGAGCATCCCATAGAAAATGGTCACTCATAGCAAATGCAAAATCCGAAACTTCGGTAGCCTTATAATTCCAGGTGTTACTTTTTAACTCTAAATTGGTTAAGTCCTCTTTTGTTACCACCTTAACAAGCTCGGTTGAAGTCTTTGCTCTTATGTATCGCTCGTGGATTTTTGAAGGGAGTACCGCTGAGCTATTTTCCAGGGTCCCTGTTGCCCAAACCAGAAAATTATCTGGTGCGGTAATGTTTACATCAAAATTCGCCAGGTTATTATAAAACTCTGTGTCGAAGGTGTAGTTGATTCTATCCCATCCAAAAATGTCATCATATACTGCTATTTGCGGATACCAATAGGCAACAAAGAAAGAGGTACTATCTATGGCTCCTGTTCTTCTTACTGTAAGCGGCACCTTTTGTTCCCATTGAAAACCTAAAGTCACCTCACCTCCGGATTTTAGAGGTTCCGTTAAAGTTATGATTAGATTCGTGCCTGATCTTTGAACCATACCTCTGTTGGTCATATCATATTTCTGGCCATTGACGGTAAGTTCTTTTATGTTGACTCCTTCCCCAATATCCTTTTCATTTACTGACATTCCCCTTGCATTTCCCTTTTTGAAAACATCATAATAGAGACGGACAACTATTGTGGGTAATTCGTCTGGGCTATTGTTTTTAAAAACGACTGTTTCTTTTCCATCGATTGCTCTTGTTTCGGGTGTAACAACAACATCTATTTCATATGTTACTCTATTTTGCCAATATTTAATTCCGGGTTTACCATCTTTTGATCTCGTATCATTCTTATAGGCCTCCTGAATTTCTTTTGGAATGTGAAGCTCACTTTGAGCATTAATAAGATACGTGGTCAACAAAAAACTCAATCCGATAAGTATTGTTTTTATTTTCATAATTATTTATTTATTCTCCAATTGTTGTTAATGTTCCTATATGTGAAAAGTATCATTTTTTTATTCGCTCTTCTTTCGGTTAAGCCTGTGCTTTGAATTTATATATTTTTTCATTTAAGTATAGATTCTGACCTTATTAATACGCGGCGTTGGAATTTCATCATTTTTCAAATTTCAATTTCTAAAACGATTATTAGAATCAATATTCCTAAGCAAGCAAGTCCACTTATCACCGCTTTTACAATATCCGAATTTTTAGTCGTTTTTTTCAGTTGTGAAATCCGATTATTAAAAATAAGAACTAAAATAAAAGGTAAACTTATTAAAAATCCGTATCCGTAAAACGTGGTCGGATGATATAATTGTTCCATTGCATTTCTAATAAGTCCAAAGAAGATATAGTCCATTATTAAAGCCAATAGAAGGAAAATTAACGAAATTATTAAGGCGCCTTTGATCAAATTTGATTTTGGAAAGGTTTTCAATGCCAGGAAAGTCGCATAAGCCCATAAAAAGGGATTAATAGTTAACATCAATGTTATTCCTAAGGTTGTGTTATAGCTCCAGGGAAACCATAAAATAAGATTGGAAGCCCAATAAACTGCAAATCCAATTGTAAAAACATATAGCAGCCATTTATTCATATCATTCGGTTAAATTCTCCAAAAAGGCATGTATTCAGTCCAGCCAAAACAAATTGAGAAAAATGCATGAATTAATGGTGCAGATAAGAAGCTCAGTACTAAATACAGTAAAGTCCTTTTAAAATTCATTTTTAAGACCAGTGGTGGTAACAAAACATTCATTAATACCGGGATTGTATAATAAATCCACCATTTCAGTCCCCAATTTGCACCATATTTTCCAAATAACATTCCAATAATTACAACAATTACAGAAAGTAAAAAAATCAGTTTTTTCTTTTCTATAAATTCTTGTTTTCCAATGACTATCCTGATTACAACAAAGAAAATTATAAATGAAGCAAGAATCATTATTGGAAAATGCCAATTTGTTGAAATGCCTGGTAGCATTAATTTTTGCATTGGTCTTGTTTTAATTTTTGCCTCTCACTTCATTCAACTTCATTGTCATTGAAATTGCATCATTTTCTACCCAATTATCATATTCCGAAATAGCTCTAAGTCTCAAGGCGTTATCCAAATATCCTTCTTCAACCATTTGCATTGAACCTGCTACTTTCGACCAAATCCCCACTTTTGAACTGAAATCTTCTCTTATTCGCTCGTAAACCTCATTTGAATTTATGATCTCAATTGAATGAAATCCGACTTCTTGCATCATATCTGATAAATCATCAGCAATTTTATTATTCATTCCTTCGTCTTTCCGCCACTTTAAAAAAGTTTTGTAAAATGATTTCATAGATTGTGGAGGTTTTGGATCCCATTCTAATTTTTCATGGTTATAGTCAAGTATAGATATTTGCCCATTCGGTTTAAGTAAGCTTTTCATTCTTTTTAGAGCATCTTTTGGATTACTAAGCCATTGTAAAACACGGGCAGATACTATTAAATCAAATTTTTCTCCCGTCTCAAATTCAAATAAATCAACATGGATTAACTCTAAATTTTCGACATACTTATAAGTTTGTTTTCCACTTTCTATAAATTTTTCGGTATTATCAATTCCTATTACTCTTCCTCTATTTCCAATAATATTCGCTATATCCTTTGAAATAGCTCCTGTGCCACATCCAACATCCAAAACAATCATTCCTGTTTTTAATATTGGGATTAAAGTTCTATAATCAATTTCTAAACTTCTGTTGTCAAAAATTTTTGTTGCACTATGGCCATCTCTTTCAATATGCTTATTTCCTTCCATATTTTCTTGTAAATTTCAAAGAGGTATATTCTAACTATTAGGAAATTAATCTTTATAATCAAAGTCTATTTTAAGTCCACCAAACCACCTTGCAAATATATTATACAGAACAGCCTCAACAATTCCTGCTAAAAATCCAAAGACTGCAAATATAATGGGCATACCAATTATTGCTCCAAAGGCCAGAACTGTGCCATAACTTAATCCCGGCGTTTCCTCCGAAGTAATCAATCCAAAACTTACAAGTGCGTCAATAATCAGTCCTCCAAATGAATACAGTGTGCCGGCAAGCAAACCAGCAAGTGCCATAAGAACAGCCTGGAATTTTGCGAAAGAGAATACTCTAATTCTACTTAATGTTTTCACTCTATTTTGGTTCCAGCGTCATTACATAATCAAAACTCTCATTTAAGTAGTTGGCCAAATTGTCTAAATCTTTTAGCATTTCATCCGGAATTAAAATGTACCCCCTCATTGTAGCTCCATATGATTTATAAATCGTAGTATCAAGTTCTTTCATGTATTTCTCCTGTACTTCCTTAGAAAACCTGATTCCTATTTCACCAGCTTTATTGAATAGTGAGAACATATATCCATTTGCGGATGTGTAAGGCATTGTTTTTCCTTTTCGCTCAAATCTTGGGCATTTTGCTACAAGTTCATCATATATTTTTAATCTTTTATCCCACATAATTTTAGATTTAAAAATGTATTTCTAATTACCCCTAGCTTTTGGAACTTATTTAGTGTTTGATTAATGTATACTTGGATTATATAGTTTAATTTTTATTATCTGAATTGTTCTAATTACAGCCAACGTTTATTTTTTGTTTTAGCCCGTTTAAATCAATTGCAAAAGACAGTTTCTGTTTGAATATGTTATTACATTTTGTTTTTTAAATAATTTGATAGTCTTAGTGATAATGCTGTCAAAGTAAGTGTAGGATTAGGTGCCCCGGAAGTTGGGTAGCATGCTGCCCCGGCAATGAACAAATTAGAAATACCATGAACCTGGCAATTGGAATCTACGACTCCTTTCTTTGGGTCATCAGCCATTCTTGTTGTGCCCATATGATGCCACCCCCCATTAGTACTATCTGGGAAAGTATCGTCATTTTCATCCCTCAAAAATTCTTTAAGTTTAATTCTACCAATTCCTGCAACACCTACCTGCTCCCCAAGAATTTGATAAATTTTTCGAACACTGTATTTGTCAAGAGCAGTCAATTGCCAATGAAGATTGGCTCTTGGTACGCCAAGTTCATCCTTTTCTTCTCCAAGTGTAATTCTGGAATTTGGATTGGGAGCTTGTTCTATTCTGGTATTGAGCTGATAAGCACGTTCAATGTTTCCTTTTTCTCCTTTGCTTTTTTTTGCTGCCTCACCCCAGTTGGCAAACATGTTATCAGCACTTTTTCTGGGGTCACCCTCTTGCCAGGTTTCCATTCTAGGTTTTTGATGTTTGCCAACACTAAGGGGCAAAAGCGACGCAGTCCCGTTCAACATTTTTTCTTTCGACTGTACCTCTTCTGTAATGGCCAACTCTGCACTTGCCTTTGTCTCTCCGTAATCCCAGGAATACAAATCTGTAGGAAATGGTTTAGCCAACCACAATTCAGCAGAAGCTACTTCTAAATGTTCCTGAAAATATCTACCAACCAAATCATTCTCATTACCTAAGCCTTGTGGTGCTTGAGAGTTTGCAGCCAGCAACATACGCGCATTCTGAATTGTTCCGCAAGCCATGACAAAGTGCCTGGCACGGACCTTATGTGTTTTCCCTGCATAGTTCTTGACAACTACCTCCTTAACTTTGGAGATATTATCTTCAGTTTTGATATCAACCGCATTCGCATAAGTATAGAGATGAATATTTTTAGCCTCAATAACAGTTTTCTTATATAAATCACCATAGTGGGCTTGGCTATACTGCCACATCTTGTTCCAAACTACTTTTTTGTCAAGCGGAAATGGGGTTAAATTTGGCAGTTGCTCATTCCAGTAGTCGTACTCATAATTATATGGACCTAGTTTCAGAACTTTATTCGCTTTTTCATAAAAGGGATCAAGGTCTTTTTTGGTGATTGGCCATCCGCTGTTTGGCACCCAGGCTCGTTCTTTAAAATCAACTGGATCTAATGGTGAACACATGCCAGCCCAGTGGCCTGTTGTTCCTCCAAAATAATGAAGACGAACAGATTTTAGTGGAAAGTACCTTTGGCCAGTTGTCTTCCCTGCATAAAGTTCTTGAACTTTATCGTCATATTCAAACCCGCCCCCTTCAAGTAAGATTATTTTGTAAGGAGAATCTATCCAATCCAAAGCTATACTGATTCCTGCAGCTCCTGCTCCCACAATGCATATATCCCCTTCTATAATCGAGTTATTTTCTAATTCTCTAGCGTCAATATGCATGATTAGTTGTTTTGGGTTAAAGAAAAAAGTGCACATTGGCGGGCTTCTGTCCTGGATAAGATCCAGCCAGCTATCATTATCGTATTACCTGTTTTGTAATCATTGGTTATTTGCTGATTTAACATTTCGGTGTTTTCAATAATGTCGGTCGAAACATTATTAGATAAAAGTTCAATAAGCTTAGGCTCACTGTTTTCATCTGAAAATTTCTCAAGATATAACATCCCAATTTCACTGATTGTGTTATCATCCCATATGTATGATAACAATTCAGGCTCAGATAATAATTGATCGTTTTCCGGATCACGATATTTATAATACCAGGTTGAAATTGCAATAGCTGAAATCCCAATTCCCGTCAATAAGACAAAATTTCGTCTTTTCATTTATCAGTGTTTTTAGGTAGTTAGTTTTCTTTTTATTTATTTTCAAAGAGGTACAACGGTATGGTATAAGCTTTCGTTTTCCTGCCCGTCCGGTCTCCGTCGGACACAACCTTTGCCGACGGCTCACATGGAGGAAAGCCACAAATAATGTTGTATTTCGTTTACAATGTATTTAATTATGCGCCCATTAAATTTATGAAAAAGCCATTTCACGTTTAGACTTTCTGTGGTATTCTTTAGGCGATAATCCAGTATATATTCTAAAAGTTATTCTAAAATCCTTTTCATCATTGTAACCCAAGCCATACATTACTTCCAGAATGGTTATTGTAGTGGCTTCCAATTTCTTTTTAGCAACTACAATTTTAACTCGTTGAACATATTCTAAGGGGGTATTGGTAATAACCCTTTTAAATCTACGTAAAAAATTTCAGCCGTTCAAATTTACTATTCCGGCTTTAATTTAGTAGGCATTGTTCTGAGCTATTGCCGAATTTATGGCAAACGATAAGTAACAAAGTATCATTACACATTTTAGTAATCTATTCATATTGGTGGTTTTTTAATAGTTGCCGGCTGGCAATGAATTTAGTTGGCTAGAGTTAGGTATTAAAAACAGCTAATTTTGAATTGTATGAAAAGGAGTCCTGAATTATAGACGTTTTTATGTGCTTTGTTGTTCGTGCTTGAAGATTTTTCATATTGCACATAACGGTTTGTGCATGAAACCTAGGGCATAAAACAGCTATTTTTAATAAACATTGTTGCCACGAGTTTTTACTTCAGAGGTCTTTTTTAATTTCGCAAGGATTTCCAAAAGCTAAAACATTATCAGGAATATTCTTCGTTACAACACTTCCTGCTCCTATTGTTACATTATTTCCAATCGTTACACCTGGAAAAATTACAGAATTGCCTCCAATCCAAACATTATCGCCTATGGCTACTGGTTTTGCGTAAGTCAAATAACGAGATTCAATTCCTTTTCCAATTATTCTTTCTGATGCTTTCAAAGGATGACTAGCGGTGTATATTTGTACATAAGGTGCAACCAATCCATTTTTCCCAATGGTAATTTTATTGTTGTCCAAGAACATACAGTTCGCATTAACGAATGTATTTTCTCCAATGGAAATATTCGCTCCATAATCGCAATAAAAGGGTGTCTCAATCCAAACACCTGAACCTTTAAATTCAAAGAGTTCAGTTAAAATATTTTCACGTTCCTGGGTTAGTTCCGAATCGAGATTATTGTAAGCTTTTAGTAATATTTTTGCTTTGTGGTACATTTTTATCAATTCCGAATCTCTGGAATTATAAAAATCTCCATTAAGCATTTTCTCTTTTTCAGTCACAAGTATTTTTTTAAATGTGTGGCAACGGTCCTGGCGATGATTTAGGCACGGGTTAAGTGCGCGTGCTGCGTCGGGCAAGCTGGCAAAACGAACGCATCCTATCTACCTTGAAGCCAAGATCTAATTTTTTTAAAAATAGCAATTTTTGAATTGAGTTCTAAGGAAGCACTGAATTAGAGCCATTGTTGTACGAGGCTATTATTTTCTTAATTCATCTACCATTTCTCGACTTTTTACAGTGTCGTAAATAATTTTGAGCCTATTGATGGAATTGTAGTCGTCGAATTCCAAAATATCCACTACATCAAATTCTACCAGTTTGTTATTTTTCATTGTCCATTTATATTCAAAATACAGGGCTAATTTATTTGAATCATTTTCTTCAAATATTCCCTTTAACCTTAATTTGGAATTAATGGTATCATTACTTAGTTCCACATAAAATTTATTGGCATTTAATACTCCATAAACAGGAGAATCCACAAGCCCATTTTTCGTGAATAATTTCAGCAACTCTTTTGTATTTCCTTTTTCAAGTAAGTCCAAGTACTTTAATGCAACTTCTTTTTTGCTCATCATATGTTATAGGGATTAGGTTATTTTTTTGACTTGCTTACAACGCTTTGTGTATGCGAAGTATTAGATTTCAATTCACTTAATTTTCGGCTTATCACTGACGCAGCCATTACTGATACGCAATGTTACCAGACGTTTAAATCTACTTTACTTTATACACGCTATAATTCCTGGACCATTCAGTTGACTTGCCAGGTTTAATAAATATACTAAAGAATAATTCCGGGCTTATTACATGCTTCAATCCCCAAAGATTCACCTTATTTGTTTTAAAACTTCCGGTTTCTCTAATTCCAATTTTACTTTTGAGGTTTATTAATTCCCATGCTGCATCAACATTTTCACCACCTGTGAGGTTACTAAAAAAGAATGGCTCTTTTGGCGTACTATTAAATTTAATTTCATTTTGCCCGATGTCAACTTTTTGTTCAGGATTAACCGTTTCCTCAAATAATTCAGGTTTTAATTGAAATGGAAATTTTAATATATAATTGTCTCCTATTGCATCATTATTTATTGCCGTAAAGTTGTGGACGTATTCATTTGTAATAATATCTTTTATACCGGTATTTTGTAAATTATATTTAATTGTAAAACTATTTTCACGTAATTCAATTTCTTTTCTCAAGAAATACGAATAGCCATTTACAACTTTTGATTTGCAGCTAATTAAAATTCTATTCGCTTCATAAATAATTTTAAATTCGGCTGGTTTAATCTCGTAAGTTTTACTAAACAGGTATTGAGTATCATCTTTTTTTAATAAACCAATACCTATTTTATGAAACCAACCACCTATGTCGGTCTCATCAAAACCTAATGCGGTATCAATTCCGAATTCATTATAAAATCCTTTTCCAAAATAATTCTCATTTTGGCAATCAGTTCTTTCAATACCTGACAATTGAATGTTTTGAAATTTTACCTCCACAATTTTACCGGTCCAATCAAATCGTGAGAAATTATAATTTTCAAATGGAATATCAATTTGAATTTCCAGGTTTTTGTTTTTAAGTATATGTGTCATCGCAGGAAAAGAGGAATAGATTAAACCTAAAAGAACAGTTTATAATATTTACTCGTACAATCAATGTCTGGTTACGTTTCTGTGTATGATTTGTATGGCAAAGGATCCGACGGATTTTCAACCGTAGCAAATCGGTTAATTAAATATAGGATTTTTATTTAAAGTTCACGCGAGGGCATGGCTTATATACATTTTTACCCACTGGCTTTATCCGTTCTGCCTGGTTTTAAGCGTAGGCTTTTCGTAGTACTTTTTCCGCAACCAAAATGAAACCCGAACCAATAAAATCAGAGCGGGAACTTCTACTAAAGGACCAATAACTCCTGCAAATGCTTGTCCAGAATTCAGTCCGAAGACTGCTATGGCAACTGCAATAGCCAATTCAAAGTTATTTCCTGCTGCTGTAAAAGCTACCGAAGCGGTTTTATCATATTCCGCACCCGTTGCTTTTGTAAAGAAAAAACCAATAATAAACATTAAACTAAAATATATAAGAAGTGGAACAGCTATGATTAATACGTCCATGGGAATTTCAACAATCAACTCTCCTTTTAACGAGAACATTACAACTATAGTAAATAAAAGTGCAATCAAAGTGATTGGCGAAATAGTTGGAATAAATTTTTTCGTGTACCATTCTTCGCTTTTGAGTTTAACCAAAATCAATCGGCTCAAAATTCCCAGCACAAACGGAATACCTAAATAGATAGCTACACTTTCGGCAATAGTTCCAATTGAAATATCCACAATTGCACCTTCAAATCCGAAATAAGGCGGAAGAATAGTTATGAAAATATAAGCGTAAAAACTGTATGCAAAAACTTGAAAAATACTGTTCAGCGCTACCAACCCTGCACCATATTCGCTACTACCTTCGGCAAGGTCGTTCCAAACGAGTACCATTGCAATGCAACGAGCCAAACCAATCAGAATCAATCCAACCATATATTCAGGATAATCCCGTAAAAATGTGATGGCCAAAACGAACATTAAAACAGGACCAATAATCCAATTGAGGATTAGTGAAATAGAAAGGATTTTTGTGTTTCGAAAAACTTTTGGCAAAAGTGAATAATTGACCTTTGCCAATGGCGGATACATCATTAAAATTAATCCGATGGCAATGGGGATATTTGTTGTTCCGCTACTGAAAGAATTTATGATGTCTGGAAATGAAGGAACAAAATAACCAATTCCAACACCCAAAGCCATTGCAATGAAAATCCAAAGTGTCAGATAACTGTCGAGAAAACTTAATTTTTTATTGGACGCCATATTTATGAGTTGATTTGAGCGAAAACGTAAAATAGTTCGGTTGCAATTTGAAGACTTCTTTCGTTGTATTTTTCTGCCTGTTGCGGAGTATTGTCAAATACTTTTGGGTCTTCAAAAGTTATTGGAATTCGTTTTTCTGCACCTGCAATAAAAGGACAACTACCATCTGCTTGCGAACAAGTCATTATAGCTGCAAACTCCGATTTTGGGTTAAAATCGTCATCCAGTTTTTTAGAAAATCCGATTATAGGATGCTCGTTTTCTGCATATTTAATGCTGTAAATTGGGTTTATGTTTTCTGAAATCGTTTTTACTTCAAAACCAGAATTCTCCAAAGTTTCGGCAACCATTGGAAAAAGAGCTGTAGATTCCGTTCCGCCCGAATAGCAAAACACATTTTTTATATTAAAATAAAATGCTATTGTTTGTGCCCAAACTTGTGATAAATGACTTCTGCGAGAATTATGTGTACAAATAAAGTTTATGCGGATTTCCTGGTTGTATTTTACTTTTATTTGGATGAAATCTATTAATGCTTGAAGGGTTTCTTTGCGTTCCTCCGATATACTTTCAATATTTAATGAATTGATAGTATTTTCTATTTTGTTGAATAGCATAGTTTTAATCGATATTGGTTATTTGTTTATACGATTAATGAATTGATTTTTTTAACAACAATCTCCTTTTGGAATGTTCTGGTCTAGAAACTGTATCATAACTTTTTTCATTTTAGTCCAATTATCGGCGTTGATACAGTAACAAACACTTGTTCCTTCAACCTTGCCTTTAATTAAACCCAAATGTTTTAATTCCTTAAGGTGTTGAGAAATAGTTGGTTGAGCAAGTCCGATTTCGTTTACCAAATCTCCGCATGCACAAGTGTCAATTTTGAATAAATGCTGTAAAATTGCCACTCTTGCAGGATGCCCAAAAACTTTCGCAAATAAAGCAATTTCGTTTTGCAGGTCGGTAAACATTTCCGTTTTGGCTAATCCCATATCGTTGATTTATTAGTTCATTGCAATATTACGATTAATATTCTAATACACTGTTTTTTGAGGATAAAGGCAGAAACAGGCCTTTTATTTTTTTGAGCTTTGGCTGTGTGGTTGGAAAAAATAAATGGGCTGTATGCGGGTTGGCTTTTCAGTTTGCAGGTAACTTTACGGGTATGTGGCGTGATTGACTGGTTTACGCCATGATCTCATACCTATTGTTAACTGCTGTTTTATTTCCATACATCTTATCTTCTCCTATTCATGAATCTTAATCCAGTCTATTGAGTTGTCGTCTGATAGTTTAATGACCAGTGTTTTAGTATGCAAAGGCCAAAATCCCAGACGTTTCTGAGTTATCATGTAGTATAGATGGCCTTCATTACTTCGGTCTGGCTCCCCAAGTAGCTCTAAAATTTCATCTTTATTTAGCGCCCTCAAGGTATCGTTGTAAACTAAGTCATTAAGCATTTGAGCTCTGTAAGGATAATCCGGGCCTTCATTAGCTCTCCACCGGGTTTTGTCAAATGTAATTTCGGCCACTGTCCCGCGGTCTGATAAGTCTGATTTTTCTTCCTTTTCAGTATTACAGGCTAAACAACAAATGAGCAGTAATGGTATAAGAAATCTTATTCGCATAGGGATTTTATTATTTTATTACAGCTAACGGACTTGTGTATGTGTAGTAGCCAGATTCAACGCAAAAAGTTTTCAGTTCAGCACTGAAATTAGTATTAGGTTTATATTTTTGTTTTGTCACTATCTCCATTATTATTTAAATACATTGTTGTCCACAGTTTTTAGATTAATGCTCAGTTCTATGTCATTATCCACTAATGTTTTATCGACTAAATTTCCTTCGTAAGCTATGTTCCATTGAAATCGGTCGAAAGTGAATTTTGTCAAAAATGTATTGGCTTGATATGTGGCTCTAAACTCTATGTTCTTTGTCACATCTTTTAAAGTCAAATTTCCTGAAATCAATAAACTATCTGAAGATATTTGATTGCTGTTTGTAATCTGAAATTCAGAAGTTGAAAACTTCTCCACGTCAAAAAAATCTGAACTTTTCAAATGTTCGTTAAGGTTTTTCCTTGGAATAGGCTCGTGTTCCGGGATATCTGTTACTCCGATTGTAGACATATCTACGATAAAATTACCACTTATTAACTTCCCCTTTTTAGTAATAAAATAACCACTCTTTAACTTAATTTCTCCTTCGTGTTTTCCAGCACCACGCATTTTGGTTCCCTTCCAATGAACAGTTGATTTAGCAAGGTCAACTTTTATAGTGTCGCCTGTAAGTTTTGAAGTTTGCGTAATTTCCTCTGCTACAGTGGCTTTTGGAGCATCTGAATTGTGTTTGCCAATGCAAGACCAAAGAAGTAATGAAAACGTAAGAATTATAAAAACCTTATTCATAGTTTGGAATGTTTAAGCCTAAAACGATATCTCTATTTAAGGTTAAAATACCATCTTCAAATTTTGGTTTTACAATTCCTGAACCACCGCGTTTTTCCAAATTTTCTTTTTCTTCTTGCGTTAACAGCGGGTCATCATCGAACACAAATTCATCAAGGTAGTATTCATTCTTATTGGGTTCTTTTACTGTAATATGAATGTGTTCAGGTTCTATGCCGCCCGGATAAGCACCTGGTCTAAAGGTGAAAAACGTATATTTTCCTGTTTTGTCCGTTTTAATCCAACCGCGAATGTAGCCGTGTCTTTTCGCCCAGCCTTGCTCAGTACCTTTGGTGGCATAAATCCCGTTTCGGTCTGTTTGGTATATGTAGAGAATTACATTCTCGGCAGGCGTTTTACCGTCTTTTTTAAATACAGTTCCTGTCAGTTTTAATTTGGGTTCAGTTTGATCATAATCAGGAAGAGTATCGGTTGGTAAAAGTTCCTTATCACCATACTCAAAGATAGCTTCACATCCTTCACAAGGTCCGCCTACAATTTTGTTCGAGTCATTTTTCCTGGTCTGTGATTGACAAGCTGTTATTGTGAGCATCAAAAACAGAATGGGCATATATATTTTCATTTTTGGTTCAAATTTTGGGTAACGGTTGGGCTGTAATTTCATTGCGCCTGCGACGTGATGAAGTATAGCCTTTGTTACAAATACTTGTTTTAATTTTTGAATTCTTTAATTACCAATTCCGCTATTTGATTGTGGCAACTTGTCATTGGGTGCCACTCATCGTACCATAGATACTCTCCCGGTTCAGGGAATTTGTAAGTTCCTTTCCAAGGGGTTTTATTAAATTGATTTTCATTTACTAAATCATTCATAAATGTGTAGATATCTATGAAGTATATCTTTATATCCGGATGGGCTTTCACCAATCCGGTATCCTTATCAAAAAGCATACTGGCAAGTTCTGAATTAAACCTTTTGGTCAATTTTTTAACCGCTGGAATAAGATGATGATACTCCGTCTTTGGGCCATATCCAAGTGATATGGTAAGATCAAAATTATTGAAGATAACGAAGTGTTTTCCACCTTTAGCAATTAATTTATTAAGTCCGGTTTTAATATTCTTAACTGAATTTGACGGGTCATCTTTATTGTCCCAATAGTCGTTGACACCAATCCAAACAGTAAACAATGTCTCGTCCGGATTTGTCGACATTTTATAGTGGTCTATTTGCCAATTAAAGCCCGACCAATCGAACCCAAGGAAATGACCGTCATCTGTCCTGGCGCCCCCCCACGCCCTGTTGTCAACTTCTTGACTTTCCATCTTCTCCGCAAGATATTCGACCCATACATAACCATTCGTGTCGCGATTAAACCCATGGCCATTTATGTATCCATTATCTGTGAAACTGTCACCAAAGGCCACTATATTTTTGAATTTTTGGCTACTCCCATTAATTGGAAAGAAGAAAAGGGATATAAATAGAAGGAGTAAAGTTCTCATCTAATTTCTCTATAACGCTATTGTGAATGATTATTTCCGACCAACTTCCTTGGCCCAATCACCTCTATAAATTATTTTTTGGTCGTGAATTTTAAAAATGAACTTACCATATTTAACTGAAATTCCGGCAGATGCGTTTACAATCCAGCAATTATCAGGAATAATAAAGAAATTTTCAGAGGTAATTATCTTTTTATCCAATTGATCATTAATGGAAACTGATGCCTGTGGTCCTATTTCCCATCCGAGGTGGGTATTATAGCTTAACTTCAAATCACCAACAAATTCAAAATCTTCACTGGTCTCTATTTTGGTTTTGATGCTCGCTATTTTTCCTTCATTTAAATCTTCTCCGGGAGTCACTTCAATGGTTAATCCAGGCAATTCGAAAGCTGTTTTTGACGCCAGAATATTGATAGATTCGTTTTTAATAATTTTATTGTCATTATCGTAAAATTCGAAAGCAAGTTCCATATCCTCTATTCCAACAGGGTCAATTGTCAATTGATCGGCAAAATAGCCTTCGCTTGTTATGTTTTTAGTGTAAATAACTTTATCACGAAATTTCACAACAACTTTTTTTACATCCTTGTCATTAAAAAGCTCTAAAGGTATTTTAGTATTGGTATGCAATGATTTGTTTTTTGGACTTATTATCAGCCCTTTCATATAATCTCGCATTGCAAACCAAACCGGACGGGGCGAACCAAATTTGTCGTTCAAATCGCTATAGCCCCAGAAACCAAACCATTCTTCGGGTTGCTCTAAACTATGATCACTTTTTGAGCCACCTTTCCACCAACCATCGGCATAATAAAATGGACACATACCCACAGCGCCGGCATCAATAAGGTCTCGATAATTCGAGATAAGCCCATCGCTTTGTTGTTTTAGGGTGTTCGAACCATAACGGCCATTGCCTCCTTCTGGCGAAACTGAATATCCAAATTCGGTAGTTATAAACGGTTTGTCTAATCCGTTTAATTCATTTAAACCTTTAATATAATCTTTAAAACCCATTGTTGCTGTTTGACCCTCATTGTGGTCATAACAATTGTAGGCATAAACATCAAATAAACTTTCATCCATAAAGTCGCTAATCATAGCATTTGCCGAAAGTGTTACCGGAATTCCGGGATGTTCTTTATGAATAATATCTATTAGGGTTTTCATCAGGTCAACAAATGCCTTGCCTGTAACTTGATAGATATGATCTGTTTGAGGTTCATTGATAACCAGATAAGTAATTATACAATCATATTTTTTTGCATAGTTCAAAACTCTTTTCAACTCTATCTCGCTCTCTTTCACAAATTCAGGATCGCCATAATCTTCTTCGGGCTTAATATCTATACCCATGATAAGTTTCAAACCCGATTCTTGTACGAGTTTCAATTGAGCTTCAGAATATTGGCTCCAGGTTCTAATAGTATTGTAACCACCTTCTTTAATCTTTTCCAGATCAAATTTCATTAATTCCAGTTCATCTTTTTTTGCATCCTTATAAGGGTGTTGGCCTGGACGAGCACCAATTTCATAACCGATTGCCTTTATAAAGTACTTCTGTCCGTTAAGGTGGTACCAATTGTCTTTTAATTCAATTTTCGTTTTAGATTGAGAATATCCGGAGATATCTATAACAAGAAACAAGATGATTGTTAATACTAAATTTAGTTTCATATACTTCTTTTTTTTGTGTTGCACACAACTTCTCGTGTATGTGGCGCGGCAGGCTTTTGCCCTACATGAAGACATATACTATGTTAGTCACTGACTTTATTTTTCAATTTAATTGGTATCCATATTTCTTGTTCTGCACCAGGTACCTTTTGCTGGTATTTTTCTCCTAAAACATCAAAATGAGGTCTGTCATCCACTATAAAGTCAGAGTTTGGCAACCATTTCGTAAAAATGTACTGGAATATGTTATTATCAGTGTATATTCCTTTTTGTGTAAAAACCGCATATTTCCCACCTTCTAAAATAAAAGCCTCCATTTCATTTGGAACATTCTCTATGTCTGATACCTCTACTAATGCCCATTTAGTAAAATAATTCGAAGGATTAAAATTCAAATAATAGTCTTTGGGATAAACTATCAAATCCAAAACATCATTATTTATTGAATTTAGTATTTCTTTTCTTCTTGGCATAAATGTACTAAACAATTTGAAAGTTTTGTTTTCCGCCAAGGACATTGAAACAAACATTCCAACTAGTTTTCTCTCTTTTAAAATTTTAATTCGCGGTTCCACAAATTTACTTTATTAGTTTCTGTCAATTTACATTTTTAAGTAAGAGCTTATCTATTCAGATTCATTTTCTTTTACTTTGTTTGCCGCCAACGTTTTTTGTATGATTTGCCGCAGTGTCAAACAAGTAACAAATTGGAGTGACACGAGCGATGCGAACTTGCGAAGTAATTTACACTAATGAAATTCCGCTGCAACCTGCCTGCCGGCAGGCAGGTTAATTATGCACCCTGTTGGAGGTTGTTTACTTTTTTAATTTATTTTCTTTTTTAGCCTGAATTTTATTGTCTTTCAGCAAATTCTTTAAATTGCTTAAGCCATTTTTCAGCTGGTTTTCGATACATGCTTGGAAATAAAAGTGAAATCAGTTTTGGTATAACCCAATTTATACGAGTGTACTCGTATTCGAATTCATATTTGGTTTTATTCTCATTGAGAGCGACAAAATTACATTTCATTGTGTTATCCATATGTTTATGGTGATAACTAGCCTCAAACGAATGGGGGAGAGCATTTTTGGTTATTGTCTCGACCAGCTCCATTTTGTGCTTTCCGTGTTTGTAAAACATTTTGGACACAGCACCAACTTCACCCTTCTTTCCACTGATCAATTCTTTTTTAACAAATCCATCTTGATATTCTTTTAGGTTCTCCGGATTAGCAAAAAGTGTAGCTACTTTATTTAAAGGCTGATTAATCTCAATAGAACCTTTATGTTTCATTTTGATTTAGTTTAAATAATTTCGGAATAAGTTAATAAAATTACTTCCAACGGGTTCGTATATGAAAAGTAACAAATTTATGTGGGTTATTTTTCAGATTAAAATAAAGTTAGGAGAAAAGAAGCATACTTAAAGTTTAGCTCTTTCCTATTAAATTAATTCATCAATAACCCCAATTTTTTGGTTATCATCCAATCATGCTCTGCTTTGTACATGGACTCTTCATTGTTAAAAAATAAAAGAAAATTTATGGGTACAGCATCTTTCCTATTTTTGATTTCCAAATATTCTAAGTCTGGTGGCATCACCACATCATTTTTAATATATGAATCAGTTATTATTGCCTGATAAGTAATCTTACCCTTCAAAGTTTGAGAATAAGAAAAATTAAAGAATACTATAATTACAAATACTCCAAAAATCTTTTTCATTTTAGTCAGTGTGCTATTCATATTTATTTGGTCTTATTGCAGCTAAGGTATTTGTGTATGATTTGTTCGGAAAATTTGATTTGAATTTGCCTAGTAGTGAATATACGAAAATGTAGAAATTGTTCCTTGTCTTAACTAACAACTGCATGCGTTGTAGCCAGAGTATTAATTCGTTATACCAACTGCTTTATGTAAATACAAATTAGATGTTAAATTTTTTAGTAAAAAATGAGCAACGCTTGCACGGGAAATCATTTTTGTCAAAATATAACTTCCGAGGTTTGGCCCATGTTGGTAATTTGTTCTTTTCCTGCCATTTGTAAGTTGACCTGGGCGGACTATCGTCCAATCTAAATTACTTTGTGCAATGAGTTTTTCTTGCTTGGATTTATCTCTAAAATAGAAAAAAAGTATCACTGGAATTACGAACAAAGTATAATACAAACCAAGTCTAAATCTACTCTCATTAATTCCTAATGACGTAATACAAATAAACCTATCCACTTCTTTTTTTTCCATTGCCCGAATAATATTCATTGTTCCTTTAGATAGGATACTGGTTTTAATAAAGAATTGTTTATGCCCTAATGCAGATAATACAGCATCTTGTCCTTGAACCGCAGTTTCTACATTTTCAAGATTTAAAACATTTCCTTTCAGCACTTTAAGATTTGGATTGTTAATTTTCAATTTATTTGGTTTACGCACCATTACTGTTATGCAATGACCTTCTTCCAGTCCTTGTGATATCAGCAGCCGTCCCGTCTTTCCAGTACCACCAACTATTAAAATATTCATCTTTTTGAGATTAGGTATAGGAGTAAAAATCGTGGATTTAAATATTCTGACATATTTTAATTAACTGAAATGTCGATTGATAGGTATAAACTGTGATTTTGAGCCGAAATAAGGGACTTTTCCCTAATTGTAGTTAACGGTTATTATAATTAAGTAGCGGTTTTCACGCACTAACTTTTAAGACTATTACTGACTTTTGTTTTGTGTTTATACTTTTCTTATAGCGCTTATTTCGTTATTTTATATATACATCTTAAGTTTATCTAATTTAAAATGTTTTAATACTCTCATTGCTCTTAGTGTATTCCATCTACTCGGTTTACCAGTTTTTTCCATTTCAAAGTGTTCTTTTCCGGGATGTTTCGCTTGTACATTCCAGGTAGAATCTTTATTTCGTTTATTTAGTAAAACTTGGATTGCGGGATTCATTCTTTTATCCCACTTATGTTCGGAATATTGGAAATAATCCAACGCTCGCAGAATATTGTACTTCCATCTACTTGGATATGATAAATTCAAAAAGTCTCGCCGAATAATTTCTCCTGTGTGGTCAGAAAGGAATAATTGGTGCATAAGAACGAATTCTTCTGCGCTCTTCTTAGCGCTTTGAAGTTCATTCATGCGATAAGTATATCTAGCTTTCTGAAACTCCATTAATCCTTCAAGAACGGATATGGTAGTATGTAACGAACTATGAATTGCTCCACTTCTTGTTGTTCTACAGTTGAAACCGCCATCTGGCATTAATTCATTCAGAATACTATCTACAACTGAGTGTAATTCTTGTTCTTCAGTTTGGAAATAAGTTGCATAATTTAAAAACATCCCATTTACACAAACATCACTATGATTTGATGTAGAAGGCCCTAATTTAATCCCCCCGTCGATTGCTTTACAAGTATTTAAAGTCAACTCAATAGATTCCTTTGCTTTAGGGTTTTCTGGACTTAAACACAAATTCCGCAGGTCGAGCAAGGTATAATGGGTAGAAGTCCATTTGGGTTGATAAAACTTCACTCCCCAATGACCGTTCGAATTGCGCTTTGACAGGTATTGTCTTCCCCAGCCTTCTTTTGCGATCCGGTTCTGTAGATCTTTCCTGTTATTACCTAATAGATCCCGATAAACCTGAAATTGAACTGAAACGTCACCTTTAAGCAACCATTCTATGATTTGTTGTTCATCCATTCTAATTGCAGTCAACCGTCTTGGCCATGATTACGGTGTTTGTTAGGGGCGAAGCTACCACGATTAGTTGTAGAAATTAACGTTGGCAAAGCGAGCCCTGGCCGTTTAAACATTTAAGCCAAGTTTTAGTTTTATTTAAAAATAGGAAATTTTGAATTGGATTTTAAATTAGCGTAGAATTTTAGCCGTCTTAATAAGTTTCTGCTATTTTAGAAATAAATATTTTCTTAAACTTTTGAGGAAATTCATCTTTGAAATAGACTTGTTTATTTGTAAATGGATGTATAAAATTCAACGAATAGGCATGTAAATACAAGCCCTTGCCACTTAAAATTAAATTTTCAATTCCATATTCTTTGTCTCCTAGTATCGGATTATCGATACTGGACAGATGTTTACGCAATTGATGCCTTCTGCCTGTTTGAGGTTTCAATTTTACCAAGTTGAGTTTACCAAATCTTTTTGAGGAAACAGATTCGAATAATTTATAATTCGATTGTGATTTCTTACCGTCAATTTCTGAAGTGATTTTTCCTCGATCGTTCATTTCACCAATAGTAACTGCAAAATATGTTTTCTCAACCATTTTGTCTTCAAACATTCTATTTAAAGCACGAATACTACTACTCGTTTTTCCAACCAATAAAACACCTGTGGTTGCATAATCTAATCGATGAACAGGCTGAGGTTTTGTAGCGTCAGGAAGATTACTTCGTTGAATGTTTTGAGCCAAGGCGTTGGCAATGGTTTTAAAACTATTGCCGCTGACCAAAATACCAGCAGGTTTATGAATCACTGCTAAATGATCATCTTCATATAGAACTTTAAGTTGAAAGACCAGTTTCTTATTCGGACTGAATTCTTTTGGAATGGATAAACTTATGCACTCACCTCCATTTATTAAAGTAGCCGAAGTAGCAATAACATCATTAACCGTAATGAACTTTTTCTTTATTGCTTTTTTAAGTGCTGATTTCGTTAAAGCTGCAATGAAAATACCAACACCATATTCCTGTATTCGAATTGGAGAAGGTATATTGGGAACAATATGTATTTCGGTTGGATTGATTATGTTTTTAATTTTTGCTAACGATTGGTATAAGCTTAGTTGCGCCTGCCTGCCGCAGGCAGGTGATAAAACTCCTAATTTAGCGAAAACTAAGCTAATGGAAAATCCTCGAGTCCCGATAACTCCTTCTCCATAGTATTACGAAGGAGAAACTATCGGGATTTGTAAGTAGGCTTGAACTAGCAACCTGCCTGCTCTCCTCAGGCGGGCGCGCCCTCCTAAGGCGGGCCTGCCCGCCTCTGGCGGGTAAACCCGGTAGGTTAATTTTATATGGTGTTGGCAATAGTTTTTATCTGGTGTTTTAATTTAAAAAAATTCAGTAAGCTTTTCCAATCAAAAGACCTATGTTTTCTGTTTTATATGTTAATTTGATTCCGGAATCGTAACACGGACTAGCCGCATAAAGTATTGAGCTAGTGCACTAAACAGGTTTATTGATTTTATTTTTATTAACCTCATAAGTCGAAGGGATCAGTTGACAAGACTCCCTTGCTTTATGCAAAAACAAATAGATGACTACAGATATAAATGTAAACAGGCCAGAACCTATTCTGTTTGGAAAACAATTAGAGTTGTTTAATCGAACTTCAGATGTTAAGCTTGCGATTAATGCATTAGAAGCAGGAAAACCTATATTAATAACAGCGTATTATAGCAATGGATTGTTACTTCTAAAGGAGTTGCAGATGCATCTTAAAAGAAAGTTACCCAACAAGTCTTATCAGGAGCAACGGGAGTATCGGTCAGAATATCGTAAACTGTCAAATCTTATTTTAATAGAAATTGTAGATCATAAATTGAATGTAAAAAAATCGCCTTCTATCGGTTGGTTAGAAAAACTTTATCCGGAAACTAGCGATTTCTTATTGTCCTTTCCTCAAGTACAGGGACTCAATAGTTCCTGGCAGTGGTACCAAAAAGGGATCTCCATTCCTGTATTGCGAAATAAAGTACATCCATATTACGGTACTTATTTCCCTACTCGTTTTGATCATTTAAAACTTTTCGACAATTGGTTGAAACGATATAAAGGACCTAAAAAGTCTGCAATAGATGTTGGGATAGGAAGTGGCATACTTTCTTTTCAAATGATAAAGTATGGTTTTCAGAAGGTTTTTGGTACAGACACAAATCCTAATGCAATTGTCGGACTAAGAGAGTTTATGGCGGATACAAAGTTGTCCAGAAAGATAGAATTAGATTTTGGTCATCTTTTTGGTAGTTGGACAAAGCAGACCGAATTGATTGTTTTTAATCCTCCCTGGTTACCAGAAGCTCATAACCCGGATAGAAATGACGAAGCTATTTATTACAGTGAAAATCTATTCCCTGATTTTTTTGCCGGAGCAAAAAAAAGGCTGCTACCTGAAGGAAAGCTCGTAATCTTATTCTCAAATTTAGCTCAAATAACTAATGTAACAAAAGACCATCCAATAGAGAAGGAACTGGGCGAAGGTGGGAGGTTTCAATTGGAAAAATGTTTAAAAAAAACAGTGAAAGCTGCTTCTGAAAAAACCAAACGGGATCAATACTGGCGATCTTCTGAAGAAGTAGAGCTTTGGGTACTGACTAATAAATAAATTTTTAAGGTATTAATGAAATAATATTTTCTCTTAAAAGAATAGTTGAGGTTTAACTGACATAATTTTTAGCGTTTGTTATGCACATGTTATTAGTTAATTCTATAATAGTGTTTTCCATCTAGTTTCGCTCCACTCTTTTCGTTCTTCTTTTGAAAGGAATGTCCAAGCTACAATTCGGCTAGATTTATTACCTGTTCCCATCGGAATCGTTTTGATCTGGTTAGCTTCAGTTTTTTCTAATAGGTTATAAATTCTTGTGAGATTAGATTGTTTTGATACTAAAGTTGAAAACCAGAAACAGTTTTTAGAGAACTTTTCACTTTCTATAATCATATTCTGAATGAATTTATATTCTCCGCCATCACATATAAGTTCATTGCTGATTCCTGCAAAATTGAGTTCAGGTGTTTTTACTTTTTTACCCGATAGATTCTTTATTTTTCTCCGAGTTCCTTTTTGAGCATCTTCAATCGAAGAATGAAAAGGAGGATTACATATAATTAATTCGATTATATCTTCTTTGCCTATTATGCCGTGAAAAACGTCTTTTGAATTTTTTTGTAATCTACATTCGATCTTATCTTTAATTGATGAATTAGAATTGACAATATTCTGCGCTGATGCAATAGATTTTGGATCAATATCAGATCCAATAAATTTCCAGCCGTATTCTGTAACTCCAATAATTGGGTAAATGCAACTAGCCCCAAGACCAATATCAAGACAAGTGATTATATCACCAGTTGGGATTGTTCCAAAATTGTTTTCGGCCAATAAATCAGCCATATGATGAATGTAATCAGCCCTTCCTGGTATGGGGGGACATAAGTTTTCATCCGGGAATTCCCAGTTCTTTATTCCGTAATAATGATTTAGTAACGCTTTGTTTAAAAGTTTGACAGCAAGTGGGTTTGAAAAATCGACTGAATCTTCTCCGAATTTGTTAGGTATTATATGATTTTTTAATTCGGGATTAGAAGTTGTTAATGCACTTAAATCATATCTTTCCCGGTTTTTGTTTCGAGAATGTAGCCTTGCTTTTTTTTGTTTATTTTTTTCTGAAGACATGATTTACTGTGGTTTCATATATAGATTTTTAACATTCTCGCCACTTAATATCCTAATTGTGTATAACGGTTTGTGCATGAAACGTAGCGAGTAAAAAGACGCTAACTTTTCGGATTAACTTTAGAGTCCCGATAGCTCCTTCTCCATAGTATTACGAAGGAGAAGCTATCGGGATGGACTAGGGCTTTTCATAGGATGCATTGTTACAGTCCGTTAATTCTTGTTTTTCGTTCGTTTATCATGTGTTAAAAACCAGTCATATAATTCCTGTCCGGGATATATTAACCAATGTAACCCGTGACCCACATTAGGTGGCATTGTAAATTTCAAATTATTATTTTTCCCTTCTAATCTTTGAACAACTCTTTGTGTTTCCTCAAATTGCACTACTTTATCAATTTTACCATGGAAAGCCCAAATTGGCATATCAACTAGTTTTTCAATATTTTGGTCAAGATATTCTATATGACTTGTAAACCCACTCATTGGTGCTATAGCTGCAAATTTATCAGGATATTTCGTTGCCAAGTACCAAGTTCCAGATCCTCCAAGACTTACACCTGTTAGGTATACTTTATTTATATTTACTCGATATTTTAAAGTTATTTCTTCAAAAAAATTCTCGAACCAGTTATCAGTGGACCATCTAAGATGTAACGGACATTGGGGTGAAGCAATTATAAAAGGAAATTCTCTCCCTCTATAAGTTTGATCAGGTATACCATAAGCATATAACCTGTTTAAATCTGTTCCTCTAGGCGATCCACCATGTAGATAAATTATTAAAGGATAGGTTTTTAAGGTGTCTAATTCATACTCGGGAGGCGTGTAGAGCAAATATTTATAATTGGTGTCTATTGGATTCTTTTTTAACCCTTTCTCCAGAACCATATCACATACCAATTCCCCGTCTTTTGACCATCCGAGGTATGAACCATTCATCTGTCCTTTTCCATTGCCTTCAACATCGGCCTTTATCCACTGACTTCGTTGGCTTAATTGACCATTTGAATACCATTCCTCCATTTGACCATGGAATTTTCCATCAATAAAATTACTTCGAGATTCAAGTTGTCCATTTTTATACCAAGTTTGATAAAGTCCTTGTTTTGTGTTTTTACTGTAGTTACACCAATAATTCTCTTTTAGGTTTTTATTAAATGAACTATAAGTACCCTGCATTTGAATCTGACCATTTTCAAAATAGTCTCTAACATAATATATGCCATTTTTCTTATCAAAACGAATAATACGCTTATAAATAATCGTATCATTTTTGGAAATTGGATGATGCAAATAAAATGTCTCGACCTCTTGGGCTTGAACTGAACAAGTAAAAATGATTAGTGACAATATTAATATAATATTCTTCATTTTTAATGGGCTATAACTAGTTATATGCGCACTAATATATCTTATTATCCCAAAAATTCTTCAGATAAGTATACCTTTTTTGGCTTTTTATCAGATTCCAATAATCCCAGTACGGAATCTTGCAGGACTGCCAGATTTTTTACCAGCCGTTGCAATTAATAGATAAGCAGGTTTATGAAGTAGTATGAACAGGCAGGCTAAAGCTGAAAGCCGTGCCTTCATTTGGCCCACTAAAAACCCGGATACTTGCATTGTGCAGTTCCATGATTTTTTTTACAATAGCCAACCCAAGACCGGATCCCTCTTTCTGCTGTCCTGTTTTCATTTGCCGATAGCGTTCAAAAATAAGGGCTTGATTCTCTTTCTTTATCCCTGGGCCGGAATCTTTGATGATAATTTCAACATCCTTTTCATGGGCGATAATTTTAACCACCACTTCACCATTTTCTGGTGTAAATTTTAAAGCATTATCCATTAAATTCTGAATTGCGCGTTCCACCAAAGAAATATCACCAAAAACCAGAGGAATACCCTCGTTCATTTCTAATTTTAGCTTAATTTTCTTTTGTTTGGCCAATACTTGATAGTTTCTGTGAATGTCGTTCGCAAGTTCACTTATTAAAAATGGTTCTTTCTTAGGTTTAATTTGATTCGCCTCCAATTTGGAATATTCAAATAGCTGGTTGATTAATTTCTTGAGACGTTCTCCACCGGCATTAATTGTTTTTAAGTATTCAATGCGCTGTTCCTTGGTCAATTCAGTGTCCTTTATTTGTAAAGTTTCTATATAACCCTGTATAACGGAGAGCGGCGTGCGAAGATCATGCGAAATGTTAGCTATTAACTCCGTTCGCAGACTTTCTAACGATTTTATTTTATCTATATCTTCTAAAATGGTCTCAGCCATCTTATTATAGGTGGTTGTGACACCTGCCAAATCACTCTTGCTGGCGTTTTTGATACGGTAATTTAAATCGCCATCTTGAAATCGCTTAGAGGCATAAACCAGTTCTCTAAGATTTTTCGTCAGGTACCACACAGACAAAATTCCTAATAAAGCTGCAAAAAACAAGGTCAATAAGGACATCCCCAATCCCAATTTAAGAGCATAGCTACTAAACAACATATTACGGGTTGTGAGGAAGTCTTCACCGGCCAGAATTATGTAGATATAACCTTCTTTACCACCTTTTTTGAATTTAGCAGCAGAAAACACCTTTTTTTTAGAGGAATCTTTAGGGTCTTCTCCCAAGATATACAAGGATCCGCCAGTGGATATAAATTCGTCTATTGGTTCTAAAGATATTTTTTTTTGCCGGGTCTCAGGGGCATTATGGTCTAAAACCACAGAATATTGCACATGTCCTTCTATGTCCAATAAATAGACCTCAATTGCTCTATTTACAGCCATCATATCGTGCATAATATCCCCAAAAAGAGCTTTATTTACATTCCCCAGACTGTCAATAGGGCTAGCATCTACGAATTTCTCGTCAATAAGGTCTTGTGCTAAATGAGCATGTAAACGCTGTGTGGTTTCATAAAAATAGTCATTTGAAAAGTAGATGGTGGCAATGGTATATCCGGTACCTGCCAAAAGTAATATGGACAAAAACGAGAGAACCAGTTTTTTAATCAATCGATTTGAGAGTATCGTATTTTTCATAGCTCTTCATTAAATTTATATCCTACTCCCCAAGTGGTCAAAATAAATATAGGATTGCTCATATCAGGTTCTATTTTAGAACGCAGCCGATTTATATGAGAGTTAACTGTATGTTCATAACCTTTAAAATCATATCCCCAGATGATATTCAATAATTTGGAACGATCATAACTTTTACCAGGGTTAGAGGAAAGTAAAGCCAAAAGTTCAAATTCTTTTGGTGAGAGGTCTATCTTGTTGTCGTTTATACTCACCTTGCGCAATTCTAAATTTATTTGAAGGTTCCCGAAACTCATTATTTTGGTACCAATAGAATTAATTTTGGGTTCTACAGACATTTTTTCTCTTCTAAAAATGGCTTTTACCCTGGCTATGAATTCTCGGATACTAAAAGGTTTGGTAAGGTAATCATCAGCGCCAATTTCTAGGCCTAGCACCTTGTCTATTTCTTCTGATTTCGCCGTAAGCATCAGTATGGGAGATTGTATTGAGTTAGCTCGTATTTTTTGGCATACCTCCAACCCATCCATTTCAGGGAGCATAATATCTAAAATGATCAAATCCGGATCTTCTTCTATCGCCATCCTCAGGCCGGTGGTCCCTTGCATTGCTGCAATGACTTCACATCCTAAATCCTTCAAATGAATTTCCAGTAAATGAATAATTTCGGCATCATCTTCAATGATTAAAACTTTTTTCATACTAATCGAAATAACAAATAAACTATCACAAAATGATCACGGTTTGTATGACCATTGTTATCAATCGTGATACAATTGTCGAATTAGAGCCGCACTACTTTCAAAACCACCCTAGTTTAAGAAATAAATACCTGATTATCAATAAGTAATAAATGTTTATTTTTTTGTGATTTCTCTGTAATACCTTCTAAGTTCCTTTGTTTTAAATTTAAAAAGAAATACAATGAACAAATTAAAAACTGTATTACAAGTATGTATTGTTTCTGCATCTTTAGCCTTAATCACAACAAGTTGCGAAAATGATGATAATGGTGGCATAGAAGAACCAGTGGAAATAAATGCCGGAATTTTATCTGGAGGTCCGTTCACCTTTACGGTTGATGGAATTATCGATATGGTAAGCGGAATTACGTTAGACGCATCAGAGCTTACAGGGAGTATTCAAAACTTTGTAATTACAGATGACGAAAAAAATATATTGGGTCTGCCACCGACCATAGAAGCGGTTGAAGGAGTTGACTTTGACGGAGCAGGGGTAGGTAGTTGCTATATCTATCATATATCCTATGAAACTGGTTTGCTGGGACTAGAGATGGGGGGTACTTTGGATGATCTTATAGGAGATTTTGGTTTATCTAATTTCCTCACCGTTGTTCGTAATGGTCTTAATGCTGGAATATTAAATGGTGGACCATTTGAATTTATTGTAGATGGTTCCCCGGATATGGTTTCGGGCATCACTTTAGATTCAGCTTTGTTAAACGGAGATAACCAAACCTACGTTATTACCGATGAACAAAACAACATATTAGGACTTCCTCCTGCTCTGGAGAATGTGGAAGGTGTAGATTTTGATGGTGCCGGTGCCGGAGTATGTCTGATCTGGCATTTGACTTATGCCAATGGATTAACTGGTTTGGAAGAAGGTAACAATGTATCGGATTTTGAAGGAGGCTATGCCTTGTCAAATTCAATAACGGTAACACGTAACGCCTTGAATGCCGGGATAATTGCAGGGGGTTCTTTTGAGTTTACCGTAGATGGAAATCCTGATATGGTTAGTGGGATTGTACTGGATGAAACTGACTTGACCGGAACAAATCAAACCTATGTCATCACTGATGATCAGAACAATATTTTGGGACTTCCTCCTGCCCTGGAGAATGTGGAAGGAGTAGATTTTGATGGAGCCGGCGCAGGGGTATGTCTTATTTGGCATTTAACGTATGAAGATGGTTTAACAGGACTTGTTGCCGGAAATAATGTATCTGATCTTGATGGATTTTATGGTTTATCCAACAGTATTCAAGTTACCAGAAAGTCCCTGGATGCGGGAACCCTTGAAGGCGGACCTTTCAATTTTATTGTTGATGGCACACCCGATATGGTTAACGGCATTACATTAAATAGTGCTAACCTGAGCGGTTCTAATCAAACTTATGTCATTACAGATAACAACTTGAATATCTTAGGTTTACCACCTGCGTTAGTAAATTTAGAAGCTGTAGATTTTGATGGCGCCGGGGTCGGGACATGTCTTATTTGGCATTTAACCTATGAAGACGGACTTGCAGGATTAGAGATGGGAATGAACGCCGCAGATTTAGATGGCTTCTTTGATCTCTCGAACTCTATTATAGTAACACGGGATTAAGATTTGAACTATTATGAAAAAGGAAATTTGATTGGTTATTTCATGAAGCGGAAAGGCCCAGATGATTGTCTGGGCTTTTTTATGCCAGGAACTTAAATATGTTCAAAGCAAACATTTACGCCATTCTTAATATTAATACAACCCCTCCTTAAATTGGCATAGTATCCTTATGTGAAGCCATAGACTAAGTTCTGAATTCGCATATTGAACCTATTTTATAAACGTACCCTTTCTCAGAAAGGCAATTGCAGTTCTAAACATAGTAATGCGCCTCTAAACAAGAAACTTTGCGGTATCACAGCTTTTTGTATTTTTAAACAAAGTTTTTTATATGCCAACCACCGAACAGTGTAAAAACTGCGAAAATTTTTTTGATGAATCTTTTGAGTATTGTCCATACTGTGGTCAGGAAGCGGCAGATAACCTTACCATTGGGGTTCTCTTTAGCAATACCATAGATAATTACATCTCTATAGATGCCCGGTTCTTCAGGAGTTTTGGAACTCTTATGCTAAAACCGGGAGTACTGGCCCGGCGGTTTGTTGATGGGAAACGTCTCAAATATTTGCATCCTGCTCAATTTTACCTCTTTATCTCGGTCATTTTCTTTTTTATCTTCTCTTTTACAATACGTAAGGCAGATAATGAAGTTTCCGAGGCAATCAAAAAAGGCTTTGAAACGGAGATTACCCTGGATTCTATTCCGTTAAAAACTGATTCTCTAGGAATAGCCGAAGCCAAAAAAGCCCTGAAAAAAAATCAAAAAATTATTGGAATATCAGATAAAGATATGGCCGAAATAGACTCGGTAATGGCATCAGATCCGCAGGCAGTCAATATGTCCTTCGGTTTTGAGCGCGAGAAGTTAGACTCCCTTATCGCTGCAGGTGCCCCATTAGATCTAAAATATAAGGCCATGGGAATGAAGGAAGATGCAAATGCCTTTAACCGCAGGTTCTATGCCCAAGTACTGAAGTTTTATGAAAAACAAGGTGGGGGTATACTTCAGGCCCTATATGATACTATTCCTATTGCTATGTTTCTCCTATTGCCACTTTTTGCCGTACTTCTGAAATTGTTTTACTGGAAACCGGCCACCTTTGCGCACCATGTGGTGTTTAGCTTTTATTTTTTCACTTTTATATTCACCACGTTTTGCACCATTCTCCTGGTGAATAAAGTATGGGAGATACCCATTTGGTTAGAAGTGCTCATTTGCTTCTCTTTTGTTATATACCTAATGCTTGCCCTGCGAAATTTTTACAAGAGTTCATGGGTGGGTGCTTTTTTTAAAGCCAGTATTATCTCCTTCCTGTATGTGCTCATTATTTTACCAGTGGCTACAATTGGAATTATTTTGGTGTCCTTTATGTTGTACTAATTTTTTGCCTACAAGAACTATTTTGCCATAAAAAGTGCATTCACAAAAAAGAGTTTTCCATTTTCCCAGAATCCACGGAATAGAGGGTTATCCACCATGTAAACTACCTGTCCCTTACCGTGCTTCTCTACACCAAAAACAAGGCTTTTAGACATTTTTTTCTGTGCTACACAGCCTGCAAAACCAGCTACTGGCACAGTATTCGTGGAAATATAAGCCACTGTACCGCTTTCCAGGTAGTCGTAGCTACCATTTCCAAGTTTAAGGCTAAAATAGGTGTCCGTATACCCAAAGGCCAGTGGATGTGTAGTATCTACCCGTGTTTTAAAGATGGCACCAGAAATCTCGTTTTTCATCTCTTCTCGCCGTAAGTTCTCATAGGGCTCCACTAGATTTACCGTACTATCATTTTCCTTTTCCCTGGCAGATATCCTAAATCCGTCCTCTCCGTCCAAAGAGGCAATAGCCTTCCCCATGGCAATAAGCCTGCCACCCCGGCTTACCCACTCTTTGAGTTGACTGAGCATGGTTTTATCCATAAATCGCTTATAACCAGTACCTCCCGGGAGAATCAATACCTCGTAGTTGGAAAGCGCTAACTCATTTAAATAATTCGCATCCAGAATAGTTAACGGATAATGCAACTGCTGCTCAAAGAAATGCCATATCTCACCAAAACGTAAAGTAGAGGTTGGCTCACCGGCAAGAACCGCCACTTTTACCGCAGGGATCATTTGCACGTAGCTAGACCCAAAGTCTTTTCCCTCATCTACAAAACCACTACTAACTGCTGTGAGTGTTTTATGATGTTTTTCGGCAACCTCACTCAGGATTTTGGTAAATTCCAAATTATTTTCATTATCAGCTTTCGTAATGATAAGACTTCCTCGGTCATGTCTTTTTCCTTCCAGGGTGAAGGGCTTTTGAGCCTGTCGTACTCTAATGTTTCTTTCAAGTAATTCGCTTAAAAATCGGGCATCGTCCATACCGTTCCATTCCGTCAGGAAGGCGTATGTATTTTTACTTAATGCTTCCTTTTTAAATGAATTTTCTGTCTTTGAAGTTCCGTTTATCAAGTTTTCGGAAGCAATAGCATCTAATCCGTAGGCATAAGGCAGGGACCATGCAGTTATATCATAGGATAGTGAATCACTCAATTTGGCATTGGGTTCAAAAAGTACTTTAACCAGGGTCCCCCGCGCCTGGTTTGTAGAAATGATAATACTTTCAGAATTGGTCTTTAAACTCCCTGTTTTACCGCTTTTATAGTCAAACCCTTTTACAATAGCACCGGTTCCGTAGCTATAATTTAACTGATGCCGGTCCAGAAGTTCCGTAAGTGTTCTCAAATGATCTTCCTGTCCTTTCAGGATATAACTTTTGTATTTATAATTTTTAGGTTGAAAGAATTTTTGATACTCCTCATTTAGTTTTGCCACGTTGTTCGTGGCAACTTCCACGGTAGAGATTCCTGTAGTATGATGGTGCACAATACGGTCTTTTAACGTCAGGGTATCTCCATTCCCGGTAATGACTCCAAGTCCGGCCCTGCCTCCGCCACCCTGCTCATAGGTCATACCAATGGCGCCGTTATATGTAGGGTAGGTATCACCGTAGCTGGGGTAAAAAAGATCAAAGCGTTCTTTTGTAAAGTAGAACCAACCGTTGGCGTCAAAATATTTTGCATGGTTCTTTCCTATGGTCACCTGAAAATCTCGCTGAAAATCTGTAATCACTTCATGAAACGGTTCTGCAGCCGGTGCAAAATAATAGGG
Source organism: uncultured Eudoraea sp. (assembly GCF_947260015.1). Lineage (GTDB taxonomy): Bacteria > Bacteroidota > Bacteroidia > Flavobacteriales > Flavobacteriaceae > Eudoraea. The sequence goes on from NZ_CAMYOM010000008.1 coordinate 78,093, forward strand.
AGAATCAATGCCCTGTTCATGGAAATCTACATGTATATGCGGGAGCCATTTGTTGTAATAGCGAAGCCTTTGCCGGCTTTCTAACTGGGTAAGCCAGGCCCAATCCCGGTTTAAATCGAACATATAGTGATTGCTGCGTCCGCTCCACCAGCCTTCATAATGTTCCTTGCTCTCCGGATTTAACTGATAAGGTGTGTTTTTAAATTGATTGTACCAGTTCACATACCTGTCACGCCCGTCCGGGTTAATACAGGGGTCAATAATTACTACGGTGTTTTCCAGATAGGACTGTTTGCTGGTTAATAATTCATAAATGGTTTGCATAGAAGCCTCTGTGCCCGCACTTTCATTTCCATGAACATTATAGCTTAGCCATACTATGGCCTTTGTAGATTTACCCTCGCCACTTGTGCTATTAAGATGTTCCTTACGGATGGCTTCCAGATTTTCCATATTAGCTGATGAGGAAAGATAGGCCAAAAGCAGCGGCCTTTGTTCATTTGTTTTTCCGTATTCATTTATTTGCATACGGTCTTTAGCGGCCACAGACAGATACTGGTAATAGTCTACTACCTGATGATGGCGCGTAAATTGCGTGCCAAGCTCATATCCCAGGAATTCTGAGGGCGATTTTAGTTCTTGTGCACTTAAAGCGATTGTAATTAGCAGGACCAATACGGGTAAAATTCGCTTCATAAACCGGGGTTTCCAATTAGGATGCTAAAGCTAAGGATTATTAAGGAAATCACATTTTAAGTTCGGTGTTATTCGTTTATGGGTCGGCAAGTTACAAGGCTTAAAGGGAATTGGTTCATCATTTCTATGTAGTTAATACATCTTAACGTATTTTTGGGAAGAGTAAAACCCGATAATTTTATCTTTGATCGGATCTTAGAAGTTTCTATGAAAGTAGACTGTATACCATTTAAAAACACCGGATATTTTTCTTCACTTATTTCCGACTATCTGGACGAAAACAAGAAGCTAAAACCCTTTTACAACAGGTTTCCTAAAATTGAAGAGTTTAGGGCTCAAATAGAGGAGAAGTCCAATTCGTATCCACAGACTAGCAGGAAAACACTTAATCAGGTACTTCAAGAACAATACCAGGGTGTAAAGGCTTCAAAATCTACATTATCCAATATTTCAGCTTTATCGCAGAGCGAAACCTTTACCGTGGCCACAGGACATCAGCTTAATATATTTACAGGTCCGCTATATTTTTTATATAAGATTATCAGTACAATAAATCTTGCAAAAGCTTTAAAAAAAGCCTATCCCAGGAATACTTTTGTACCGGTATACTGGATGGCCACAGAAGATCATGATTTTGATGAGATTAATTATTTTAATCTGCACAATAAAAAGTTACAATGGAATCGCGATTCCTCCGGAGCTGTAGGAAGGTTAAGTACTAAAGGATTAGAGGCTGTATTTGACACTTTTTCTAAAGAAGTGGGCCATAATACCAAAGCAGAAACTCTTAAGAATCTTTTCAAAAAAGCCTACCTGGAGCACAATTCACTTTCTGAGGCTACCAGATATCTGGCCAATAGCCTCTTTGGAGAGTACGGTTTGGTAATTGTGGATGGTGACGACCTTAAACTAAAAAACCTTTTCGCACCCTATATAAAGAATGATATCCTTGAAAACCAGTCTTTTACAAAAGTAAATGAGACTATTGCTGCCCTGGAATCTGTGTCTCCTTCATACAACATTCAAGTAAACCCAAGGGAGATCAATCATTTTTATTTAAAGGATGGTTTACGGGAAAGACTGCTCGAAAAAGAAGACCTTTTTTATGTTAACAATACTGATATTAAATTTACAAAGGATGAAATTATGATGGAACTGGATACCCATCCTGAAAGATTTTCACCTAATGTGGTTACCAGGCCCATTTACCAGGAAGTGGTCCTTCCTAACCTTTGTTATATTGGCGGAGGAGGCGAGTTGGCCTATTGGCTCGAGCTTAAATCGTCTTTTGACGCCATAAAAGTTCCATTTCCCATCTTGCTGTTGCGAAATTCGGCCCTGATGATATCAGAAAAGGAGAATAAAAAAATAAAGAAATTAGACCTTATTCCGACAGATTTGTTTTTAAAGCAAAACAGTCTTATTAATAAAAGAATAAGGGAAATTTCCAATATTGATATTGATTTTTCCAGTCAAAGGGAGCATCTGAGTAATCAGTTTGAAGCGCTTTACCTATTGGCCGAAGAAACAGACAAATCCTTCCTGGGAGCGGTAAAGGCGCAGGAAGTAAAGCAATTAAACGGACTCAACCATCTGGAAAAACGATTATTAAAAGCCCAGAAACTAAAACTTAAAGACCAGGTAGTTAGACTTACAGCACTCCAGAACCAGTTATTCCCTAATCAATCCCTGCAAGAACGCTCTCTGAATTTTTCAGAACTCTATCTGGAATTGGGTGACAAGCTTATCCCTTTTTTACTAAATGCCCTGAATCCCCTAAAGCAGGAATTTTTAGTGTTAAAATACTAAGCCAATTAATGGCATAGGTTTCATTTCCAGTGTACTTTTGATAAAAACTTAGCTCATGCATAATGTGGATATAGAATTGGTAGAGATGACCCTCGATGTCATGAAATATGCAATTCATAGAATTACCAATGAGTCCCCGGAATTAGGATCACCCAGGAAGGAAGAGGAATTAAAGAAGCAGGTAGGGGAGACCATTACTCCTTCCGGAATAGGTGGAGAGAACGCCTTTCATCTTTTTCGTGATGTATTGGTAAAAGCAACCGTTCCAATAGATCATCCAAGGCATCTGGCTTTTGTTCCTGCAGCTCCCACACGTGCAGCCATCATGTTTGACCTGGTTACCTCGGCCTCCAGTATACATGGAGCCTATTGGATGGAAGGTGCAGGAGGCATTTTCTGTGAGAATGAGGCTATGCGATGGCTTGTAGAGCTAACGGGCATGCCCGAAAATGCTTTTGGTGTTTTCACCAGCGGGGGTTCAGCTGCAAATCTATCGGCTATGGTAACGGCCCGTGAATATTGGAGAAAGACTAAGGAGAATCAGAATAAAAAAGGTTGCCTCATTACTTCGGTGGGTGCACATTCTTCTATTAAAGCCATGGCTAAGGTAATTGATGCCGATGTTCTCCTGGTGGAAACAGATGATCTGATGAATGCCGAAGCCCTGCAGGGGAAAATTGATTCCCTGGATAAAGGCACCATGGAAAGGGTATTTGCAGTGGTGGCTACCGGGGGTACTACCAATGCGGGGATTGTTGATGACCTGAATGGTATTGCAAAAATTTGTAAGGAACTTAAGCTTTGGTTCCACGTAGATGCAGCTTATGGTGGTGGTGCTCTTGCGGCAGATTCTGTCAGGCATCTGTTTAATGGGATTGAAAAAGCGGACAGTATTACTATAGATCCACATAAATGGCTGTTCTCCCCCTATGATTGTGGAGCTATTATCTACAAGGATCCTGAATTGGCTAAAACAGCACATTCCCAGGAAGGTTCTTATCTGGATATCATAAAAGACCCCGGAGCACACGGGTTTAATCCAGCAGATTATCAAATACAATTGACCAGAAGATTACGGGGATTACCGTTGTGGTTTTCACTTGCCACACACGGAACTGATAAGTATAAATGGGCTGTGGAACGAGGAATTGAATTGGCTAATTTAGCCGGAGAATTAATTTCATCCAGGCCGGAATTGGAATTGATTCGACCCCCAAGCCTTTCATGTGTACTGTTCAGACGTAAAGGTTGGTCTGCAAATGAATATAATAACTGGACCTATACCAATCACAGGGAGGGGATTGCCCTGGTGACACCCAGTAAATGGAAAACCAAAGAAGGTTTTGAAACGGTAGCCCGGTTTTGTTTTATTAATCCGGATACAACTGGAGAGGATATAAAAGTTATTCTGGATACTATGAAATAAACTGAGCCGGTTTTATGGGACAAGGAATTCTCCGCTCCAAAGTTCTTCCCTCTTGGAAAACCGAACCCTAAGATGCTCTGGTTGTTGTAATTTCAGGTATTCAATTTTATAAGGGGTAATTTCAACCACACAGAAGTGATTTTCCTTCTTAAGATATTCAATTACCTTAGGATCTTCCAAAGGTGTACCCGGAGCCAGGGTTGTGGTATAATCCTTGCGAGCTTTTTCAGGAATACCATTATTATAAGTTTCTTCTATTGCCTTTCCTTTAATTATGTTGGCAATGCCTTCAATTTTTATTTGTAAGAGCTTATCAGGATTGTAAAATAACAACCCGACCTTATTGTTTTCCTTTATATGAATAATTTTTTTTGAGCGAAAATCAGTATAAAAAGAAAGTTGGAGTTCATCAGAAACCTTTCTTAAAACCAATGTTCTTTGCCTGGTTAAACGGTCCAAACCCACTGTACCCAGGGTAAAGTAGCGAAAAGGATGCGATTTTTGTGTGCTTCCATTTTTTAGTTCTTCCTGTAAAATTTTAAAAATCTGATCTGTTCTTTCTGTATTTTTCATCTATATAAAGATAAAAAAATTAAAAATTAGGTAGGGTATTTTTAGAGAAGATTGTTATATATATAAATTGCTATGAAAAAGTTCATTTTTTATAGATAAAATTGTGTCATAACAAGTTCATGTGTTTAGGTTGGTTTTTGATTTGAAAAGCCCTGACGATCGTCGTCGGGGCTTTTTCTTTTAACTTTTTTCACCAATCATTTAATATAGTTATATAAATAGTTACTGTAGTTCTAAGACTGAAGTACTTATTTAACCTTGTACTCAAGGCGCATAGTGATAGAAGCAGTCTTCTTTTTAGCTGATGTATTATATGCCCCACCCCAGCTGTAATCCTCGTCTGAATTTTGACCGGTTATTTGAAAAACACCCATTCGGGCAGTAATAAGATCGCCCAGAGTACCTCCGGAATTCTCAGCTATTTTTTCAGCGCGGATACGTGCATCTTCTGTAGCCTTCGAAATCATTTTAATTTTAAGATCAGATAATTTTGTGTAATAATAACGAGGAGGTGAGGAATTAAACTGAACTCCTTTATTTAAAAGTTCCGTGATCTCACGGGCTACTTTTTCTACCAGAGCCACATCACCCGATTCTATTTGAACAGATTGTGATAACTCGTACCCCCGGAAGATTGTACCAACAAAATTTCCGTTTTCGTATTTATTGTCGCGTTGTTCACTCGTCTGTACAGAATTAAAAATTATGTTATCCGGGCCTATTCCTTTAGATACCAGATAATCCTTCACTATTTCTTTATCATCCTCTAATTGTTCAAAAGCCGTCTTTAAAACAGTATTAAAGGCAACAAAACGTCCTTCCCATACAATAAGGTCTGAAGTAAAGTTCTCATTTCCCAGCCCCGTAAT
>NZ_CAMYOM010000009.1 GCF_947260015.1 uncultured Eudoraea sp.
ATTTTTTTTTTATGGTCTAGGTTCCAGGGAAAAAATGTTTAAATGGAAAGTCGAGAAGTCTATTTTAATGAATGACTACAGCCCCGCATACAGTCAGGCAATTAAATCAATATCAAAATTCAATCTACACAATAATTACTTGCAATTTTTATATGAGCTAGGTATTGTGGGACTTGCCTTTTTTTTATTCATGTGTATTAGAATAATTATTCTTGGATTTGTACATAAAAAGTGGACTTTTTTAAGCATATATGGGGTTTTTCTTTTGTTTCTATTTGTCGAGGTCGCATTGAATAGACAAATGGGAATATATTTTTACGCGTTTATTTTACCAATGCTTTTTTACCAGGATGAACATATTTACACAGAAACACAAAAGAGTTCAAACAACTCATTTATGTAATCATATGATTTCTGAATGTAAAGCATTCTTTTTATACCTTATTTGGATTAGGAAGATGACATAATAACTAAGTATGAAGTTAATTTATTTTTTTTTAGGCATAGTGGCTATTTCATATTCTTGTCAACGGCAGGCGGACTTAAGCCAGGGGAAAAAATATAATTTCGATAATGAGCTTAAACAAGCATTAATTCTAGGCTATTTTAATGAGGTCGGGGATGACCTATCTCTGGTTATACATGACAGCACTATCTACTATTTATCAAATAGAGGCAAAGAATTCTCCGAGAATAAATTTCTTTTTCATCTTATAAGAAAGGACAATACTTTTTTAAATTTGGACTTTTATAAAAGAGAAATTTTAGTTAGAGACAGCATAAAAGGGATATTCAGAAACTTCAATATCATCAAGAAAAATTTTGACATTAAAGGATTCATAGGCCTGCGTACAGGACAATTTACAAGAATTAATGATAAGTCAACATCAAATCTTTGGGTTAATCAAATGCTTTTCTCGGAAATTATGGCCGGTAAAAATGTATATCAAAATCAATTTACCGATGAAATTGGAATAAACTTATTGAATGAGCACTTTTTAGAAATGCTTAGAAAAGATGTTTTTTTTAAAAACTCATTTAATTTTTACATACTACTATCGAAAAAAGAATTACTTATAATATCAGAAAATGACACTGATCTTGAGAGTAAATTTATGCTGCATTTTATTAGCGCAAATAATGATTTTGATAATTATTCCTTTTATTTTAAAAACAAGGAATTTCAACAGTTTTTAGAAACCCCATTTAAAAAGTTAAATATTGCGAGAATTAAATTACCCGAATTTGATAATTATGTCAAAATTAGAATCGGACAATTTAATTCAAATGGAAATATCTGGGCACAAGAAATATGGATAGATGAAGTAAATACAAATGAACTGCTTCGTTATAATGATGAATTTTCTAAACTAATAAAATAGACATATGATTAATAATGTTCTTTCTAAAATTACTGATCATATTGATTACGATAAATCAACGCAATTAGTTAGTTACCTCAATATATATAATTACAAAATATTAAGAAAAAACAGGGAGGTTTTGGAAAGAATAGACCATTTTACTTTAGATGGTATCATGTTAATTCTATTCATTAGAATATTTATGGGGAAAAAAATTAAAAGGAAGGCTCCTGATTTCTCATCTTACTTTAAAGATATGTTTGCGCACTTTGAAGTCAAACACAAAAGAATTGTTTTTATTGGTGGCTCAGAAAGTGAAATAGAAAAATTTGTGGAAATCGTCAAATATTACTATCCTAAATTGGATGTAGTAGCTTTTTTTAATGGATTTAATATTGATGAAGAGCAGTTAATCCAAAAAGTTATTTCAAAAAAAACAGATGTAGTTATTATAGGAATGGGAACTCCATTGCAAGAGTTATTAATGATAAAAATGAAAAAGATGGGATTTCAAGGATCCTGTTTTACCTGCGGAGCTTTTATTACTCAAACCGCCATTGGTGGAAAGAATTACTTTCCACATTTAATTGACAAGCTTCACCTAAGATGGGCATTTAGAATTTATAAAGAACCTAAATTAATTAAAAGATATTTGCTAGATTACCCCGTGGGGTTAAAATATCTAATTCTGGATAAGTATAAATCTGAAGAAAATTAGAAATGAATAACTATTAAATTCAGCAATAGAAGATTATACATCTTTTAATGAAGCCGAAAAAGATATTTTAATATGCTGCCAAATAATGATCATTTCTTATATTTTGAATCTATTTGTTTACTTATTTTTGGTTTATGATCTTTCAAAAAGAAAAATATTCTGGTTTTATAAACCCTATTTCACTTATTTTAGATTTGGTGGTTATTAATGTTCTTGCCTATAATCTTCCTCTGCTTTTAAAGTTTCCCCTTGTTTTTCATAGTTATATTTCTTTTGCCTGGATTATTATAGCGATAAAAATTAACTTCTATGAAATTTATCGTTTTGCCAAAGCCACTTATATTTTAAAACAATTGTTTAGACAATTTGTGTTTTTCTTTTTGATCTTATATGCATTTATTGGGTTTTTTAAACAACCTAACATTAGTAGATTAATGTTGGGGGTTTTCTTTTTATCTGTTTGTATTTCCGTCTTATTTCTAAAATTCCTTAACTATTATCTTTTAAAAAAGTATCGCACAAAGGTGAAAGGCAACATAAGCTATGTTGTCGTAATTGGGAATAATAGAAAGACGGATCAATTAATTAAGATTTTCAATAATCATACTGAATACGGATATCAACTTTTAAATCAATTTGAGCCTAAAGCTTCGGATTTTGAAATAAACAATTGCATCAAATTTATTAGTGAAAATAAAATCGATGAAATTTATTGCTCTGTTAGAGAATTAAATGACAAAGAAATATCGGAGCTAGTGAATTACGCGGACAACAACTTAATTGGACTAAAATTTATTCCGGATAATAAAGAAATATTTACAAAACAACTAAACCTGGAATATTACGAATATTTACCAATCTTATCATTAAGGGAATTACCTTTAGATGATCCCTTTAATCGGTTTTATAAAAGATTATTTGATTTTATTATTTCACTTCTAATATTTGTATTTATACTTTCCTGGTTAATGCCATTAATAGGAATATTAATTGTACTTGATTCAAAAGGACCTGTTTTTTTCAGACAAAATAGACCGGGATTTAAAGAAGAAGGTTTCGGATGTTATAAATTTAGGACGATGGTGGCAAACGAATCCACAGAAAAATCCGCAACAAGAAATGATCCAAGAATCACAAAACTGGGAGCTTTTTTAAGAAAAACAAGTATTGACGAATTACCGCAATTTGTTAATGTCTTATTGGGTCAAATGTCCATAGTAGGACCAAGACCGCATTTATGGCGGCAAAATGAGGTATATGGACCAACTATCCAGAAATATATGCTTAGGCATTATGTCAATCCGGGAATAACAGGATTGGCACAGTCAAAAGGATATCGGGGAGAAATAGAAACTTCAGATGAAATAAGGAATAGAACCAGATATGATATATTTTATATAGAAAATTGGTCATTCTTCATGGATTTAAAAATAGTATTACAAACGGCATTAAATATTTTAAAGGGGGAAGAAAAGGCTTATTAGGGATGGTGTTCTAATAATGGACTAAGTCACGAAAATCAACTTTGGAAATTACTTCGGATAGAGTTTGGCGACTGCGGGATTAATTCCTAACCTAATAAAAAGGTTTTAGACAGAATTTGTTGTAGGGTTGGGATGCACCGCCTATTTTTGCATCCGAATGAAATGAATTAGATGATATACCTATGAAAATATCTGTTGTTGGTACTGGATACGTGGGACTGGTAACAGGCACCTGCCTGGCGGAAACAGGCAATGAGGTCCTATGTGTAGATATCGATGAAAATAAGGTAAGAAGTATGCAGGCCGGGGAGGTTCCGATCTATGAACCTCACTTAGATGTCATATTTGAGCGTAATATCAAGGCAGACAGGCTCAAGTTCACCACTTCATTGCAAGAAGGACTAGACCATGGTGATATTATTTTCCTTGCCCTTCCAACACCAGAGGATGAGGATGGCTCAGCAGATCTTAAATATATTTTGGGAGTAGCCGATGATATTGGCAAGAAAATCAAAAACTATAAGGTTATTGTAGACAAAAGCACCGTTCCTGTCGGGACTTCTGAAAAAGTGCATACCACCATTGCCAAAAATGCCAAATGCGATTTTGATGTAGTCTCCAATCCTGAATTCTTAAGGGAAGGTTTCGCGGTAGATGATTTTATGAAGCCTGAGCGAATTGTGGTAGGTACAGGCTCAGCGAAAGCTACCAAGCTTATGGAAAAGCTCTACGCTCCTTTTGTACGATCAGGGAACCCTGTGATCATTATGGATGAGAAATCTGCTGAACTTACCAAGTATGCTGCTAATTCATTCCTGGCCGCCAAGATAACCTTTATGAACGAGATCGCGAACTTCTGTGAAAAAGTTGGGGCCGATGTAGATAAGGTCCGTATCGGTATGGGTACCGATTCTCGTATAGGAAAACGCTTCTTATTCCCTGGAATTGGTTATGGAGGATCGTGCTTTCCCAAGGACGTTAAAGCTCTTCATAAATCGGGTAAGGATCATAATTATGATTTCAAGATCCTTAACGCTGTGATCAACGTAAACCAGACCCAGAAGACCATCCTGATCCCCAAGATTAAGAAGTATTTTAATGATGAACTGAAAGGGAAGAAGATCGGACTATGGGGCCTTGCCTTTAAGCCCGAGACGGATGATATACGCGAAGCACCTTCATTGTACATGATAGATGAGCTTTTAAAATTGGGTGCTAAGGTCACTGCATTTGACCCGGAAGCCATGGATAACGTGAAGCAAAAGTTAGGCGATAAAATCACGTTTGCGCCCGGCATGTACGGAGTTCTGGAAGATGCGGATGCCCTGGTGATTTGTACCGAATGGGGTGTGTTTCGAAATCCTAATTTCAAATTAATGAAAGAATTGTTGAAAAATTACGTAATTTTCGATGGACGTAACCTATACGATACAAATGAGATCAAAGAAGAAGGGTTTCATTATGAATCAATAGGCCGCTAAGTAAAGACAACAAACCTGTTAAAAACAAGGAATGAAAAAAATATTAATAACTGGCGCTGCAGGTTTTTTGGGCTCACATTTATGTGACCGGTTTATAAAAGAAGGATTTCATGTAATAGCCATGGACAATCTTATAACTGGCGACATCAAAAACATAGAACATCTGTTTAAACTCGAGCAGTTTGAGTATTACCACCATGACGTAACCAAATTTGTACATGTTCCGGGAAAGTTGGACTATATTCTTCATTTCGCATCTCCTGCAAGTCCAATTGACTATTTAAAAATACCAATTCAGACTCTAAAAGTTGGCGCTTTGGGGACCCATAATCTATTGGGACTAGCTAAGGAAAAAGGATCTTGTATTCTTATTGCATCTACTTCAGAAATTTATGGGGATCCTTTAGTTCATCCTCAGACGGAGGAATACTATGGAAATGTGAATACAATAGGCCCCAGAGGAGTATATGATGAAGCCAAACGTTTTCAGGAATCTATTACCATGGCATATCATCGCTTTCATGGAGTTGACACCCGGATTGTTAGGATATTTAATACCTATGGCCCCAGGATGCGCTTAAATGACGGTAGAGTGATCCCCGCCTTTATGGGCCAGGCCCTGCGTGGTGAAGATTTGACCGTATTTGGCGATGGTTCACAAACACGATCATTTTGCTACGTTGATGATGAAATTGAAGGTATTTTCAGGCTATTGATGAGTGATTACACTCTGCCGGTGAATATCGGGAACCCACATGAAATTACCATTCGGGATTTCGCTGAAGAAATCATAAAATTAACAGGAACCAACCAAAAAGTCATCTACAAACCACTTCCGAAAGATGATCCTATGCAACGTCAGCCAGATATCTCCAAGGCAAAGGAATTATTGGGATGGGAGCCTAAAGTAGGTAGGGCTGAAGGAATGAAAAAGACTTTTGACTATTTTAAAACACTGTCAAAAGACGATCTGAAGAAAACAGAACACAGAGATTTTTCGAAACGGAATACTAGATAAAATTTGAATCAAATAATTCGTGTTATACCTTTTCAATTATTTGAGCTGTTAACTATTTTATTTGTACTGCTAAACGTATTTTTGTCCAAACTTCCAATTCATGAATATACTTATCATTGGCGCCGGCGGCAGGGAACATACTCTTGCCTGGAAACTTAAACAAAGCCCTAAATTAAATAAACTCTTTGTCGCACCGGGAAATGCAGGAACTGCCGCTATAGCAATTAATGTTCTAATAGATGTAAATGATTTTGAAGCAATTAAAACACTTGTTAATAAGGAAGGGATAGACATGGTTGTAGTAGGGCCGGAAGATCCTTTGGTAAATGGAATTCATGATTTTTTTCTTAAAGATTCTGAGCTAAAGCATGTTTCTGTTATTGGACCTAGAAAAATGGCGGCTAACCTGGAAGGAAGTAAGGAGTATGCCAAGGAGTTCTTATTTCGACATAATATCCCGACCGCTGCCTATAAAAGTTTTACATCAGATATTTTAGAAGAAGGATATTCATTCCTTGAAACGCTTAAACCTCCATATGTACTAAAAGCAGACGGATTGGCTGCCGGAAAAGGTGTTCTGATCTTAAATGACTTACAAGAAGCTAAAGACGAGCTAAAAACCATGTTGGTTGATGCTAAATTCGGCAGTGCCAGTGCCACCGTTGTTATCGAGGAGTTTTTAGCTGGTATCGAATTAAGTGTTTTTGTTTTGACTGACGGTAAAGGATATAAGGTTTTACCAATGGCTAAAGACTATAAGAGAATAGGCGAGGGCGATTCAGGGTTGAATACTGGCGGTATGGGGGCCATATCCCCTGTTCCTTTTGCGGATAAGGTTCTTATGGATAAGATACAAGAGCAAATAGTTAAACCTACCGTAGAAGGCCTTAAAAAGGACAATCTTCCTTATAAAGGATTTATATTTATTGGTTTGATAAAAGTAGGGGATGACCCTTTTGTTATAGAATACAACGTTAGAATGGGCGATCCAGAGACTGAGGTGGTTATTCCTAGAATAAAAAATGACTTAGTTGAAGTGTTCCAGGCAGTTGCAGATCAGACTTTGGATGCAATCGATTTACAAATAGATGAACGTACCGCCACAACAGTGATGTTGGTTTCTGGTGGCTATCCTGAAGCCTATGAAAAGGGAAAGGAAATTACCGGTTTCGAGAAGATTGAAGATTCAATTGTATTTCATGCTGGCACGGATAGCAAAGATGGCAAAGTAGTTACAAACGGTGGAAGGGTAATGGCAATTACATCATTCGGAACCGATTTTAAGGAAGCGCTGCTAAAATCCTATCAAAACATCAACAAAATACATTTTGATAAGATGAATTATCGAAAAGATATTGGGTTCGATCTATAAGTAAGAGTGAGAAGTAATACTTTTATCCTCTTCTCCGCTATCGTCAAACTTTTTCAGTTGAATTAGCCAGTAAATCATAGCAATAGCTCCTAGTATTGCAAAAATCCAGTTAACGGTATTGGCGGTCCACCAGTTAGACATAAATCGAAAAAAATCATAAGGCCAGAAAAGCCCGTTTACGAATAAATCTTCTATGCCTTCAAAAAATGCTCTCATCTTGGTTATATTTACATTACAAAAATATAAAAACCCAGGATGATTTCAGGCATTTTTGGAAAAACAAAACCGATAAACTTTATTCTTCTTCTTGGTTTTTTGTTCTTGTTCTATTGGTTTGTCCAATTTGTGCTATACGAGAACCACTATGAACCAGAACAATTGGTGGTTAAATTTGTTGTCCTGGGGGTTCTATTATTTAGTGTTTTTATAGTTGATTTTATTGTTAAACGAAATCAAATTACAGCAACAAACTCATTTGCCATTCTTTATTATACTTTGTTAATTGTTGTTTTTCCTGAAGTTTTACTTGATGATAATGTCGTGTTTTGTAGTTTCTTCCTCCTATTGGCAATAAGAAGGCTAATTAGTCTGAAATCTTTGAAGAATATTAAACTCAAGGTGTTTGATGCTACAATCTGGACCCTTATTGCAAGTCTTTTTTACGATTGGGCAATTATATACCTCATTTTGGTCTGCATTGCTATTTATTTCTATGAGCCCAAGAATATAAAGAATTGGTTAGTTCCTCTAACAGGCATTTTGGCCATAGGAATTATCGTGTTGTGTTTACTGATAATAACTGATAATCTGGACTTTCTGAAGAATCATTATCTATTTTCCTTCAAGGGTGACATAGCGGCCTATTGGATGAATAGCACCAAACTGGCAATTTATGCAATAATAACTATTATTACCGCGACTTTGGCTTTTGTTAAAATGGGCAAATTAGGTGTGGGCAAAATAATCACTATGCGTCTTATCGCCATCTCACTTGCCCTCGGTTTGATAGTTACCTTTTTAAAAACCACAAATGACACCTATCCGGTACTAATCACCTTTTTCCCAGGAGCTATTTTTCTGGCTAAATACGTGGAATTAATTAAAAAAGCTTCCCTTAGGGAAATAGTTCTTATTGTTTCAGTAGTAGCTCCGTTTCTAATATTAATGACAGAAATGATTCTGAAATAATGGGTATATTTGCATCAAATTTAAGCCACTATGTTCAGTAATTCAGCCTTTAGGATATTTGAAGAAAGTATTGTAAATTATCATATAAAGGATGATGTTAATCAGCCTTTTAACAACCCATATCCCGAAACGGATATTGACCATCTCCTATATAGAAAAAATTGGATTGATACGGTTCAATGGCATTATGAGGATATTATCAGAGATCCTGAAATTGACCCTGTAAAAGCATTGGCATTAAAACGAAAAATAGATGCCAGCAATCAGGACAGAACGGATTTAGTGGAATATATCGATAGTTATTTTTTAAATAAATACCAATCGGTACAAACACTTCCGAATGCCAGAATTAATACCGAAAGCCCGGCCTGGGCTATTGATCGCCTTTCAATTTTGGCATTAAAAATCTATCATATGCAGGAAGAGGCCACACGAACTGATGCATCTGAGGAACACCTTAAAAAATGTAGTCAAAAGTTAAATGTGCTTCTTGAGCAGAAGGAAGACTTATCTTCTGCAATAGATCAATTGCTGACTGATATTGAAAAGGGGGATATTTTTATGAAGACCTACAGGCAAATGAAGATGTATAATGATGAGGAGTTAAATCCGGTTTTGCGTGGGCAAAAATAAATATAAACACCTTTTAGTTATTCGTTTGTCGGCCATGGGAGATGTGGCTATGACGGTCCCTGTTTTAAGCGCACTTACCACGCAATATCCCGATTTACAAATTACAGTACTTACGAGAGCCTTTTTTAGCCCTATGTTTCTTACATTAAAAAATGTTAATGTTTATGAGGCAGATTTAAATGCTAAGCATAAAGGAATATTGGGCTTGTGGAAATTATTTAAGGAATTGAAGACATTGGGAATTGACGCCGTGGCTGATCTTCACAATGTGTTAAGAAGTTCTGTTTTGAAGGGGTTCTTTATATCAACTAAGATACCTTTTATTCAGATTGATAAAGGCAGAAAAGAAAAAAGAGCATTGACTGCCTATAAAAATAAGGTCTTTAAGCCTTTAAAATCTACTTTCCAGCGCTATGCGGATGTTTTTTATGAATTAGGATTTCGGATAAATCTGAAAAGTGCTAAATGTCTATCAAAAAGAGTATTATCTGAAAAAGTACTGGAATTGGTAGGACGAGATAATCTAAAGTGGTTAGGAATTGCTCCCTTTGCTACTTACCCGGGAAAAATGTATCCTAATCCCCACATGGAAAGAGTTATTTTATCACTAAATAATACCAATAAGTATAAAATTATTCTTTTTGGGGGCGGGGAACTGGAAAAGAAACAGCTGCAACAATGGTCGGATTCGTGTCAAAATTGCATAAATACTATTGACAATTTATCTTTTGAAGAGGAATTGGCTTTAATCTCCAATTTGGACCTAATGGTGTCCATGGATAGTGGGAATGGCCATCTGGCTGCAATGTTTGCTATACCTACCGTTACTCTATGGGGCGTAACACATCCTTATGCCGGTTTTTCTCCTTTTCGTCAGGAACCTGAAAACAGTCTTCTTGCAGACAGGACAAAATATCCACTAATTCCAACTTCCATTTATGGCAACAAGATACCTGAGGGATATGAAAATGTCATGTCTACAATAGTACCTGAAACTATTATCAGCCGGATTTCCGCCCTGCTTGAGGCTAAGTAGCTTTGTATTATACAGCTTCCTTTTGAGTTAATGAATTAAAATAATGCCTCAATTGTTGCATGTATTTGTATCTTAAATTTCTGCAATTGCCCTGGACCATTAAGGTTCTTACACCCATATATGACGAAATTAAATATGTAGCAACACCTTCACTGTCTACATGCCTGTCAACAAAACCATCGGACTTTCCTTTTTGAAGGATTGAGATTAAATTAACTTCCCAAATCTTATAAATATCCATTAAGTAATTAGAAATAACAGTATTTCTTCTGTTGAACTCTGAAATAAAGTTACTAAGAATAAAGCCATAGTCCATATCATTATGCTCAGCTGTTTCCAAAGCATTTTCAAAACATTTTTCAATAACAGGGAAGGGGTTTTCCTTACCTTCTATTGGTTCAATAAGCATACTGTATACTTTACGAACAATTAAGTTTTGAACAATACTTACAAAAAAATCTTCTTTTGACTGAAAATGATAGTAAAAGGCTCCTTTAGAAAGAGAAAGGGACTTTAAAATTTCATCTATACTGGTATTATAATAGCCATTCTTATAAAATAACTCTAATCCAGTAACTTGCATCCGGTGCATGGTGGCCATGCGTTTTAAATTCTTATCCATTAGATTTGGGTTTTGGGTTTAAACAGACCGTTAAGTCTATAAACAAAGAACCCTTGAAACCCCTCGAAGGTGAATATTAAAGGATGTATGACTTTAAAAATTCGTTAAAATGTTCAATTCCCGATAAACTGCATAACCTGCCTTGATTTTTACCGACCACTTAGTCGGTAAAAAATATCGACCAACGGTATTTTATTTGTTTTCTATGTTGTTTAGACCAGTTATTTGTCCCGAAATCTAAAAAAAGGACTACCAATAATCGGAGATTTAACGACTTACAGCGGTGCTTTTTAAGGAGCTGTTCCCGAATAGAGAGTTTTTGGGAGTTGAATTTCTCTATAGGATCGTCTTAAATTACCTGCAACCTAAAATGAACCAAACAAACCGTATAGTTTATAATAGTCACAGAATAATAGAGTTGATAATTAGTAAAATTGGATTTATGGTTCGCTATTGAGGATTAAACGAATTTTTTTGAACAGCTTTTCAATAAAAAAAATAAAAACAAACTACATGGTTTCTAAAAAGCTGGTTTGTCTTATTCAATTTTAAATGAAAAAGGGCCCCTATTTATATTATAAGGTATGCTTTCAGATAGAAAATAGCAAACAAGTAGTCTGGACAAGTATCAGGACCCTTTATTTCAGTTATCAATTGTAATATTGATTATTTCTAACACACAGATTACCACAGACCAGCCTGTGGTTTATTGAAAAGAGGAATCAACTACAACTATTAAACATCGTCATAGTCTATCTTCAAGGTAGCGGTTACCGGATGAGCCTGGCAGGTAAGAATTAGTCCTTCTGCAATTTCGCTATCTGTTAGAATCTGGTTTTTATCCATCTTAACCTCACCTTCTGTAATTCTTGCAATACATGTGCTGCAAACACCTCCCTGACAAGAATATGGGGCGTCTATATCTTCATCCAGGACTGCATCCAGTACTGAAGATTTTTTATCCATACTAAAAGAGAATACTTCATCATCCAATAAAACTTCTAGTGTTGTTTTGCCCTCAAGATTTTTGGTTTCAGATTCTTCATTTTCGCTGGTAGTAAAAAGTTCATAATAAATTGAATCCTCAGCTATTCCATTTGCCTTTAATGTATCACATCCAAGGTTTATCATTTCCTCCGGACCACAAAGGTAGAATGTGTTGAAATTGGTTTCTTTAAATTTATTTTTAAGAATAAAGTTTATAACAGATGTATCAATTCTTCCAAATAGTGAATCCTCTTCACGGACCCTACTGTACACAAACTGGACGGTAAACCGGTCTTTATAGGTATTTGTAAGTTCCAATATCTCGTTGAGGAACATGGTTTCAGATTTATTTTGATTTCCATAAACCAAAACAAAAGTGTTTTCCGGATGACTTTCCAAAACAGTTCTGGCGATACTCATAATGGGCGTAATTCCACTTCCTGCGGCATAAGCACATATATTTTCCTGTTTATTAGAAGTTTTATAAACGAAGCGCCCCTCAGGAGGCATTACCAGCAATTGGTCTCCTTCCTGGAGTGAGCTATTGGCATATGTTGAAAAGCGTCCTTCGGGCACTTTTTTAATACCTATAGTAATATGTTTGTCTTTTGGACTTGAGGATATAGAATAGGCTCGCCTAACCTCCTCCCCGTCTGCTTTGTGCTTAATGGTAATATATTGGCCGGCCTCAAAAGCAAATTCATTTTCCAGCTCTTTAGGAATAATGAAACTAACAGCAACCGAATTTGGGGTTAATCGGGATATTTTGTCTATAGTCAAAGAATAAAAATCACTCATCAATAAAAAAATTTGTGCAAAATTAAGGAAAGCTTTGGATTTATAATGAGAAATTAGCTTCTCTTTGTAACAATAGATAAATTTTATCTACTAATTTTCTGAAAAAAAAATACCAGCCTTCATGTTCAAGCACTTTTTCAGGTTGCAATGGAAATCATTTTTCAGGGCAGCCTCTTTTAAAACAAACCTGGCATTTAAGATCTTAATGATTTTTGGGGCCTTGTATTTTATCGCTATATTTTTGGCATTGGGGGTTGGATCCTATTTTATTATTGAGGAAAATGGACTGGGAGATCCGCTGAAATTTGTAAATAGATATCTGGTTTATTACCTGGTAATGGACATCTATATGCGCTATATGCTGCAAAAGATGCCCATCTTGAACATCAAACCTTTGCTTTATCTACCCTTCAAGAAAAGCCAGGTGGTTTCATACTCCCTTGGAAAGACTATTTTTTCTTTCTTTAATTGGGCTCACGCTTTTTTCTTTGTACCATTTTCCATCGTTCTTATTATCGAGGGATATAATACCGCAGGGGTCATAGGTTGGCATTTGGGAATCATGGCTTTGTTTTATTGTAATAATTTCATCAACATCATGATGAATAATAAAGACACTGTCTTTTATCCTTTAGTCGCTATTTTGGCTATTTTGGCCATTTGTCAGTATTATGAATGGTTTGATATTACGGTTTACACCTCGCCCATTTTTAATTTGTTTTATGATCTTCCCTGGACTTCTTTAATTTCCTGGGGCGCCTTAATTGGGCTGTATTTTACGGCCTTTAACTATTTTAAAAAGAATATGTATCTGGATGCCGGTTTAGCGACCAAACATGATATTGCAAAATCTGAGGATTATTCCTGGCTTAATCGGTTTGGAAACTTAGGAACTTTTCTTAAAAACGATATTAAACTAATAAAGAGGAATAAACGGTCTAAAACCACGGTAATTATGAGCTTTATATTCCTTTTTTATGGGCTACTGTTTTTTACCAATAGTATTGAGGCTTATGAGAACCCTGTTTGGAAGATTTTTGCAGGCATCTTTGTTTCCGGAGGCTTTCTCTTTAGTTTTGGGCAGTTCGTACCAAGCTGGGATAGTTCTTATTATCCCTTAATGATGAGTCAAAACATTCAATATAAAGAATATCTTTCTTCCAAATGGTATCTTATTGTAATTGCCACTATAATTAGTACAATCTTATCTGTATTCTATCTTTATTTTGGTTGGGATGCGTATTTGGCAATTATTGTTGGTGCAATCTACAATATTGGGGTAAACTCTTATCTGGTTTTATGGGGAGGAGCCTATATTAAAACGCCGATTGATTTGACTTCTAACAAGAAAGCCTTTGGAGACAAGCAAGCTTTTAATGTAAAAACACTACTTCTAACATTACCAAAATTATTATTACCCTTAGCAATTTATGGGTTAGGCCATTACCTGATTAATCCGACGGCCGGATACATATTTGTTGCCCTTACTGGAATATTGGGCTTTGCCTTTAAGAACGTGGTATTCAGAAAGATTGAAAAAATATATAAAAAAGAAAAATATAAAACCCTCTTGGCTTATAAACAGAAAGCCTGATATATTATAAATTAAAATGATTTACTCGCAAAACCTTACAAAAATATACGGAGATCAAACCGTATTAAGTATTGAAAGCTTAGACATACCCAAAGGCCAGATTTTCGGCCTGGTTGGTAATAATGGCGCAGGCAAAACTACTTTTTTCAGTTTGCTTTTAGACCTGATTCAGCCTACATCGGGAAAAGTAATGAACAATGAGATACAGGTCAATAAAAGTGAAGCATGGAAACCATTTACCTCGGCATTTATAGACGAAACATTTTTGATTGGATACCTTACTCCTGAGGAGTATTTCTATTTCATTGGAGAGTTAAGAGGACAATCTAAAATAGATGTTAATGAACTTTTAGCCAACTTTGAGGATTTCTTTCACGGGGAGATTTTAGGCCAGAAAAAGTATTTACGCGATTTGTCAAAAGGGAATCAAAAAAAGGTTGGGATAGTAGCTTCTTTTATTGGAGAACCTCAGGTTATCATCCTTGATGAGCCTTTTGCGAATTTAGATCCAACCACTCAAATAAGACTAAAGGCAATTATTAAGAAACTGGGTGAGGACAGGGAAGTTACTGTATTAGTTTCCAGTCATGACCTCATCCATGTAACAGAAGTTTGTGAACGTATTGTGGTATTAAATAAGGGTGAAATAGTTAAAGATATTCAGACCTCAACAGAAACTTTAAAAGAACTTGAGTCGTTTTTTGGAGGCTAAGATTATCTCATCTTCTTGATGTTTTTTTCTTTTCTTGCGGAATTACTTTTTAGTTAAATATAGTTCCGTTGTAACATTTTAGACCCGGATCCATATTAATCCTGCCTTTTCAAGTCCTGTGGCATAATAATCTTAGTGTTTTTAAGTTTAGATTACATAGAATACCAACAATTTTGAAGCTTCGTATAAAATTTATTCTGGCTGGTGTTCTTGGGGGCATACTTTTTAACGCTTGTTCTACCAAGAAAGACACTTTTGTAAACCGCAATTGGCACGCGATGAATACCAAGTACAATGTCTTGTACAATGGTAATATTGCATTTGAGGAAGGGAGAGAGGCTCTCAATATATCATACCAGGATAATTATTGGGAAGTTTTACCTGTTGAGCGTTTGCAGGTAAAGGATGAAATAAGACTTGATTCTGAAAACAACAATCCAAATTTTATTATTGCAGAGGAAAAAGCCACCAAGGCTATTCAAAAGCACAGTATGGATATAAAAGATGAAGAGCGCAATCCACAAACGGATGAGGCCTTTCTGCTTTTGGGTAAAGCCAGATACTTCGACCAGCGTTATATACCGGCAATTGAGGCGTTTAATTATATTTTAAGAAAATATACCCAAAGCGATAAGTTAAATGAAGCTACAATTTGGAGAGAAAAAACTAATATAAGGCTGAATAACGAAGAACTAGCTCTAAAAAATTTAAGACGCCTATTGAAGTTCGAACAACTTGATGATCAGGAATACGCAGACACTCATGCAATGATGGCTCAGGCATATATAAACCTAAAAGCTCCTGATACTGCAATTCAAGAACTAAAAATAGCTTCTGCATATACCAAAAAGCTCCCTGAGAAAGGGAGGTATTATTTTATTATTGGACAACTATTTAATCAGTTGGGATATAGAGATAGTGCAAATTATGCATTTGGTAAGATCATCGAATTAAATAGGAAATCCCCCAGAGTATATATGATTAATGCACATTTGCATCAAATTCAAAATACTGAAATAACTGAGGAGAATAAGGAAGAGCTACTTGAAGAGCTGGTTGATCTTGAAGAAAATAGAGAAAATAGACCATTTTTAGATAAGATATACAATCAGGAGGCTGAATATTACATGACTACTGGGTCAGACAGCTTGGGAATTGTATATTATAATAAGTCTTTAAGAGCAACACAAAATTCACCACAGCTAAATGCCATTAATTATGAAAATCTTGCAGAATACAATTTCGATGGAAATGACTACAAAATTGCCGGGAATTATTATGATAGTGTTCTGACTAACTTACCTGAGAATACCAAAAAATTCAGGGCTATTAAGAAAAAATTGGATAATCTGGAAGATGTTATTAAGTATGAAGATGTTGTTCAATATGCAGACAGCGTAATAACACTTTATAATCTTCCAAAAATTGAGCAATTAACATTTTTCGAAAATTATATTGCCCAATTGAAGTTGGCTGAGGAAGAAGCGGCATTAAAAAAAGAAAACCAGGCTAGTGCTGGATTTGCTGCTTTTGCAGAAACAAAGGGTGGGAAAGAAAATAAAGGTAAATTTTATTTTTACAATATTACTAGCCTGGGTTATGGAAAAAACGACTTTAAAACCAAATGGGGAGACCGGGTATTGGAAGATAACTGGCGTTGGAGTAATAAAAACACAACACAGCTTATAGAAGACTCAGGTGAAGCTCTCATTGCTGATGGCGGTAATGGTTCTGGAGAAGAAATGACAGAAGAACAGAAATATTCAGTAGAATACTATTTGGATCAGATACCCACTGATATTGCAGTTATTGACAGTCTTAAATCAGAAAGAAATTTTGCAAACTACCAGTTGGGATTAATTTATAAGGAGAAATTTAAGGAAAACCTTTTGGCTGCAGGCAAATTGGAAACTGTTTTGAAGTCAGAGCCAGAAGAACGCCTGGTACTTCCATCCATGTATAACTTGTATAAGATATATGAGGAATCTGATAGTCCACTTGCCGAAAGTATGAAACTAAATATTATCCAAAGCTATCCTGATTCACGGTATGCTGAAATTTTAGTTAATCCAAAAGCAGTATTAGCTGGGTCAGTTGACAGTCCTGATGCCAAATATGCCCAACTTTATGGGCTTTATGAAAATCAAGATTATTTAACTGTTATAACAGGCGCCGAGACCAACATAAATTTGTATACCGGGGATCCTATCGTACCAAAATTTGAGATGCTAAAGGCCAGTGCCATAGGCAGACTTGAGGGTTATGACAATTTTAAGGAAGCCCTCAATTATGTAGCACTGAATTATCCGAATAATCCTGAAGGTAAAAAAGCACAAGAAATGATTGCCGAACAGCTACCGAAATTGGAGCCAAGGGACTTCTCATTAGAAATTGACTCAAAAGGAACGGCTAATTGGAAAGTTATATTTCCATTTAAAAGACAGAATGACGATAAGGCGTTAGAACTCAAAAAAATATTGGAGGGATCTATCAAGGATTTAAATTACAAAAATATCGTTTCAAAGGATATTTATAATCTGGAGATGGAATTTATAGTAGTTCATGGATTTAAATCAAAAGACTACGCTTTGGGTTATGTACAACTACTAAATAAAAACAAGGATTACCGCATTGCTAATGAGAATTTCGTAATTTTATCTTCCAACTATAAAATCATTCAAGTACATAAAAACTTACAAGAATATAAAAATGAAGTTTTAACCCCAAAACCATAAACAAGATGTTTTCTGATAACAAAAAACCCAGAACTATGAACGAAATAGGCGGACAACCCAACAGAATTGAAAAGAACACCAAAATCAAAGGCGACATAATATCCGAAGCGGACTTTAGGATAGATGGCAAACTAGATGGTAACGTAAAAACCTCCGGGAAGGTTGTAATTGGTAAGGATGGCTACATTCATGGCAAGGTAGAATGTGTTAATGCCGATATTGAAGGAAGTTTTAACGGAGAACTGCAAGTATCGAATTTATTATCACTAAAGGCATCTGCCGTTATAGAAGGTACTGTAACTGTTGCTAAACTGGCGGTTGAACCCGGCGCTACATTTAATGCCTCATGTTCAATGAAGGGTAAAGGAGGTATAAGTTCGAATGATACAATTAAGACTGCAACAGGAAGCAGCTCACCGAATTCAGGTTCAGGTGGGAGCTATAAATCTGGCGTTGTTAGTGGATCTGGCAGTAAAAATGAACCGGCTAAGGTTTCCTGATCACCCCATTTTATTGCATTTCCATTGAGTCCGGCTTATGCTTATAGTTTTATAGTGGAGTTCACTTAAACTTCTGGAATCGAGTAAGTCTCTTGCACTTGTAAGAGTCTTATAGATATCTCAAACAAAATGGCGAAAGGTAAAAAGGAAGTTAAATACTGGCTAAGTCTTACCGGAATAGCCGTTCAAATGGGTGTTATTATATATTTAGGAGCGAGGCTAGGTCAATGGCTCGATTTCAAGTATCAGAATGAAACAAACACTTATACCATAATTCTTACTTTATTTGCAGTTGCCATTTCGATGTATTTGGTAATACAGCAAACAAAAAAATTGAACTCCTGATTTGAATAAAAAAATTATCATTTTTACGGGCTTACTGCTTGGGGCACTTTTGATTGTTGGCTCGCTTCACGCCGGATTCTTATTCGCTAGCAACCCGGATTTGGATTATCGTCTTCTGATCCTTGGCTATTTACTAAACTTTGCAATGGCTTTAGGGATATACTCCGTACTGCTTTATTTTTCTGAAAAGCAAAATAAGAATCTTGGATTTTTGTTCATGTTCGGAAGCACTTTAAAATTTGTTATCTACTTCCTGATTTTTGATCCAATTTTTATGTTGGATGGTAAGCTCACAAAAGTTGAATTTTTCGTTTTTTTTGTACCATATTTTAGTTGTCTGCTTATAGAGACTTTTGCACTTATCAAACTAATGAGGGAAATCGATCAGCAATAGAATCGCTATCACCTGTTTTCAGGGAAAAAATTAAATTCTAAATGCTTTTTTCTTTTTAAGAGAATAGCTTACATTTGCACGGATTTTTAGAGCCCATTTTATAAGTGATATGCGAAATCCTATTTTGGTAAAATTCTTTCTGGTCTTCACGATATTCTTCAGTGTGACAATATTTGCAAAGGAATCTGAGCTAAGTAGCGAAGAATCCAAAACCGACCTAAAAACGGAAATAGACGAGTATATACAACACCACCTTAAGGATTCTCATGATTTCTCTTTGTTTTCTTATACTGATGCTGATGGGGCAGTACATCACATAGGCTTTCCATTACCAATTATTCTATGGGATGATGGATTAGTGGTTTTTTCATCTTCAAGGTTCCATCATGGTGAAGAGGTAGCCACCTCGGGAAATAATCATTACAAATTATATCACGGTAAAATTTATAAAACAGACGCAGCCGGAATTATAAATTATGATGCCGACCACCATGCTTCCAATATAAAACCATTAGATTTTTCGATAACTAAAAGTGTCATGATGATACTAATTACTGGCTTTTTAATGCTTCTTTTATTTGGAGGTTTAGCCAAATCGTATTCTAAAAATGGAGGAATAGCCAAAGGAGTGGGAAGGTTTTTTGAACCGATAATTTTATACATACGGGACGATATTGCAATTGCGACAATAGGAGAAAAAAAGTATCAGAAATATATGCCTTTTCTACTTACAATTTTCTTCTTTATTTGGTTTCTGAATATGTTTGGGCTCACCCCCTTCGGAGTAAATGTAACTGGCAATATTGCCATAACAACTGCATTGGCAGTTCTTACTTTTTTAATTACCAATTTGACAGGGACAAAGACCTACTGGAAACACTTATTTGATCCATTAGGGGATTCTATGCCATGGTATGCCAAAATTCCTTTATATATTATATTAATTCCTATTGAAGTTTTAGGAATATTTATAAAACCATTTTCATTATTAATACGTCTTTATGCCAACATGCAGGCTGGACATATTGTTATTATGAGCTTAATTGGACTAATGTTCCTTTTTAAAAATTGGATTGGTAGTTCGCTGTCTTTTGGACTTGCATTTGCCATTTCATTAATTGAAATTCTGGTGGCCTTATTGCAGGCTTATATTTTTACAATGTTGTCGGCATTGTATTTTGGTTTTGCTTCTGAGGAACATGAACATGCAGAGGCACATTAATTTGAATGTTTAATTTTTAATTATATATACTATGACAATTCCAAGAATTGTAGGTGCAGGACTAATTGTAATCGGTGTAGGAGTGGGTATCGGAAGAATCGGTGGCCAGGCTATGGAAGCGATTGCACGTCAACCTGAAGCCTACGGAAAAATTCAAACCGCGATGCTTATTGTTGCAGCGCTTATTGAAGGTATTGGTTTTGCTGCACTTTTTGCAACTGCAGAAAACTAGAAAAATAACCAATGGTAGTAACGGTTGGTTACTACCATTGGTTTAATTGTTCTTTTGGCAAACTTTGCTGTTTGTGGCCTTGGTACTTTTATTGTGGAAATATGCATGGAATCCAATTCTGAATGCAGTAAATGATCGCGAAGAGGGAATTAAAAATGCACTGGCTGCTGCGGAAGAAGCTAAAAAGGAAATGCAGAATTTAACTGCGGATAATGAAAAATTATTAAAGCAAGCCAGGGCAGAACGCGAAACCCTCTTAAAAGAAGCAAGGGAAATAAGAGACAAAATTGTCACTGATGCTAAAGAAATGGCTCAGGCGGAAGGGAATAAATTAATAAAACAGGCACAATCCACTATTGAAAGTGAGAAGAAAGCTGCCGTAGCAGATATAAAAAACCAGGTAGCCGAACTCTCAGTTGAAATTGCAGAAAAAGTTATTAAAGAGCAATTGTCCAATAAAGAAAAACAGTTGAAACTGGTTGATGACATGCTTGGTGATATTAAATTGAATTAAGAAGTTATAATGAGCGAATCAAGAGCAGCCCTACGTTACGCAAAAGCAACTTTAAACCTTGCAATTGAGCAAAAAATTACGGACTCAGTTGATGAGGATATGCGTTCTATAGTGCAAACCATTTCTGATAGCGACGAACTAAAAGAAATGCTCCAAAGCCCAATTCTTGAAGGCTCATCAAAAAATGAAGTTTTAAAAGCGATTTTTAAAAATGTCAATGATTTAACCAGGGAGCTCTTTTCATTACTTGTCTCTAAAAAACGGATAGCCTTATTAAATGAAGTTTCCAAAAAATATATTACGCTTAATGATAATTTAAAGGGAGAGAATGTGGCTTTAGTTACTACCGCGGTTCCTTTAACACCATCTTTGGAAAAGAAGATTCTTTCACAAGTTGAGAAAATAACGAGTAATAAGGTCACCTTGGAGAATACAATAGATACAAGCATAATAGGAGGTTTTATATTGCGCATTGGGGATTTACAGTACAATGCGAGCATCTCCAATAAATTGAATAATTTAAAAAGAGAATTTACAAGTAGTATTTAAATATAAATTACGAATGTAAAAGGAGTTAATTCCTTTTTATCATCTTAGATCTGAAATAAAATGGCAGGAGTAAAAGCCGCAGAAGTATCTGCAATCTTAAAAAAACAATTATCTGGATTTGAAGCCAAAGCTTCATTGGATGAGATAGGTACCGTATTACAAATTGGTGATGGAATAGCCAGGGTATATGGCCTGTCTAATGCTGAATATGGTGAATTAGTTGAATTTGAAGGTGGTTTGGAAGGGATTGTTCTGAATCTTGAAGAAGATAATGTTGGAGTTGTACTTTTGGCACCCTCAAGAGAAATTAAGGAAGGCGATGTCGTAAAACGTACACAGCGTATTGCTTCAATAAAAGTAGGAGAAGGTATTGTAGGCCGCGTGGTAAATACTCTTGGCAATCCTATAGATGGAAAAGGAGCCATTTCCGGAGAACTTTATGAAATGCCGCTGGAACGAAAAGCTCCCGGAGTAATTTTTCGGCAACCAGTTTATGAGCCATTACAGACTGGTATTAAAGCGGTAGATGCCATGATACCTGTAGGAAGAGGTCAGCGGGAATTGGTTATTGGTGACCGACAAACAGGTAAAACAACTGTTTGTATAGATACAATAATAAATCAGAAGGAATTTTATGACGCAGGAGAACCTGTCTACTGCATATATGTAGCAATTGGCCAAAAAGCTTCAAACGTTGCGGTTATAGCAAAAACGTTGGAAGATAAAGGTGATTTAGCTTATACAACAATTGTTGCAGCTAATGCTTCTGAACCTGCTCCAATGCAGGTTTACGCACCCTTTGCGGGTGCAGCTATAGGCGAATATTTTAGAGATACAGGTCGTCCTGCATTAATCATTTATGATGATCTTTCTAAACAAGCAGTAGCATATCGCGAAGTATCTCTTTTGTTAAGAAGGCCTCCGGGGCGTGAAGCTTATCCGGGCGATGTTTTCTATTTACATTCAAGATTATTAGAGCGAGCTGCGAAAGTTATAGATGTTGATTCTATAGCGCAGAATATGAATGATTTGCCTGAGGTTTTAAAGCCTATGGCGAAAGGTGGAGGATCTTTGACGGCCTTACCAATTATTGAAACTCAGGCAGGTGATGTATCTGCATATATTCCTACCAATGTTATTTCCATAACAGACGGGCAAATATTTCTGGAGCAGGATTTGTTTAATCAAGGGGTGCGCCCGGCGATTAATGTGGGAATATCTGTATCCCGTGTTGGGGGGAATGCTCAGATTAAGTCTATGAAGAAAGTAGCAGGGACATTAAAATTGGATCAGGCGCAATTCCGGGAATTGGAAGCATTTTCAAAATTTGGATCTGACCTGGATGCAGCTACTTTGAATGTAATTGAAAAGGGCAGGCGTAATGTGGAAATTTTAAAGCAGGCTCAAGCTGACCCTTTTACAGTTGAAGATCAGGTTGCTATTATATATGCCGGCTCTAAAAACTTATTAAAAGATGTTCCGGTTAACAAAGTGAAGGAGTTTGAAAAAGATTATATAGAATTTCTAAATGCTAAGCACAGAGATGTATTGGATACTTTGAAAGCCGGTAAATTAACCGATGAAGTAATAGATACCTTAACTGCTGTATGTAAAGATCTGGCAGGTAAATATCAAGGCTAATCTCTGAATTCACAATTTAAGAAATGGCAAATTTAAAGGAAATACGAAATAGAATAGTATCGGTATCCTCTACTATGCAGATAACTAGCGCCATGAAAATGGTGTCTGCTGCTAAGCTAAAAAAAGCTCAGGATGCCATTACCGCAATGCGTCCTTATGCCAATAAGCTTTCAGAATTGTTGCAAAATTTTAGTGGAAGTATAGACAGTGAAACGGGGAGTAAATATACAGACAACAGAGAATTGAATAACGTTCTGATTGTAGCAATTACATCCAACAGAGGACTGTGTGGAGCATTTAATTCCAATATAATTAAACACTGCCTGTCATTGCAGCAAGACCATTACGAGGGTCAGAAAGTTGATTTTATGACTATAGGAAAGAAGGCGCACGACCTTATTGGAAAAAGGCATAATGTTGTTTCCGACCATAGCAAAATCTATGATGTTCTTACATTTGATAATGCAGCAGAAATTGCAGAAGAATTAATGCAATTATATACTGATGAGTCCTATGACAAAATTGAAATCGTATATAATAAATTCAAAAATGCAGCTACACAAATAGTCACTACGGAGCAATTCCTGCCAATTGAGCCAATGGAGCAGGAGTCAAATACCTCTGCCGACTATATCTTTGAGCCTACAAAATCAGCTATAGTAGAACAACTTATTCCTAAGTCGTTAAAAACACAATTGTTCAAGGCAATAAGAGATTCATTTGCAAGTGAACATGGAGCCAGGATGACCGCAATGCATAAGGCCACTGATAATGCTACTGAACTAAGAGATCAGTTAAAACTGACTTATAATCAGGCTCGTCAGGCGGCTATTACCAGTGAAATCCTTGAAATAGTAGGTGGAGCGGAGGCATTGAACAATTAACTATTTTTTAGTTTGAATTAATTGAATAAACAATAATAATCCCGCTAGTGGCGGGATTTTTTATTGGCAGGATTTTCATAGATGCTTACCTAACTTTTTTTGGCACCAAATTTGGTTTTATATCTTTACGAAAGCATAAATAAAAGAGAATTATGAAAAATACATCTATATTAATACTTACTGTTTTTAGCCTTTACGGATGCTCCTCCCAAAAGAAATTAACAACGGCACCACCTTTCAGCATAAATAATCCTTCATGTCAGCAATATGTTGGTGGCAGGGAAGAAAGTGGCACGGGTTTTATACTGCAATTACCCGTTGATGTAGGGACTGGTAATGAAATAAAATTTTTAGAAGTCTTTTTCAGGGGACATGTATTAGAATCAGAGATAAAAGAGGAAGGAGAAAACCTGTGGATTATCTGCAATTATAAATACACTGGAGAGGATAAAAAACCAGATATTATAATGCATTCAGATCCTAAAGAGGAAGTAGGAAATCAACCTCCTGGTTCTATAAACAGGGAAAATGCTGATTTTCCATTTGATTTGGACAAAGATGAAGCGGTTGTTAGTTATAAAATTATCACTGAAGATCCGCATAATAGTAAAGTAGCCTATTTCAAAATCACGGGAATAAAGGAGAAACCTTCGCTTATATATCAGTAAACACCAAACTACAGACTTTGTTCCATGGGTTTAAATACCTAATTTTGAGCCCAAATCTAAAAGCCATTGAGTTTATTTAAAAAACTTTTTAAGCAAACATTCATTTATGGTTTGGCTACTGTGTTACCTCGCATGCTGTCCTTTATTTTGGTCCCTATATACACTGCAGTTATGCCACCGGGATCATATGGCGAGGTGACATTAATTTTTTCATGGTTTGCAATCTTTAATGTGATCCTGGCGTATGGAATGGAAACTGCCTTTTTTAGATTCTTCAATGGCGAAGATGATAAAAATAAAGTGGTTACCACTTCATTGATTTCTTTGGGAGTTAGCACCTTATTATTTACGATTCTGGCCTTGTTGCTTCAAAACCAAATGGCTGAGTTGTTAAATATAGAACAGCTATATATTAAGTATGTCGTATTTATTCTGGCCCTGGATGCGCTGGCGATCATCCCTTTTGCATGGCTTCGGGCAAATGAAAGACCCATGCGTTATGCGATGGTGAAAACGGTGAATGTGGCTGTGAATTTGGGTTTGAATATCTTTTTCCTCCTTTTGCTTCCAGGTCTCGCTAATGCGAATCCGGAAAGCTTATTGAATGCCATATATATACCTGATTTTGAAATATCATATATTTTAATTTCCAATTTAATAGCTAGCGGAATTACCTTATTAATGATAGGCGGCCTATATGTCAAAAGAACTTATTCTTTTGACAAGACCTTATGGCTTAAGATGATCAAATATGGCATGCCGGTAATGATTGCGGGAATAGCTTTTACAATAAATGAAGTTTTTGATAGAATTTTACTTGTTGATTTATTACCACAAGATATTGCCAAAAGCGAAATGGGCAAATATTCTGCTTGTTATAAACTAGCACTTTTTATGACTCTTTTTGCCACGGCCTTTCGTCTTGGGATAGAACCTTTTTTCTTTAGTCATTCCTCTTCCGTACATCCTCAGCGTGCCTATGCCCAGATTACAAATTATTTTGTTGTCCTGGGAAGTGTAATATTATTAACGGTTGTGGTATATGCAGATGTTTTAAAAATCATTTTTATTCAGAACCAGGCATATTGGGAGGCAATGCCAATAGTACCGGTGATTGTACTAGCGAGCTTTTGTCTCGGGATTTACCACAATCTTTCAGTTTGGTATAAAGTTACAGACAGAACGCAATATGGTGCTTATATTTCCATTGTAGGGGCATTAATTACAATTGTCATTAATTATTTATTTATCCCGGTCTGGGGATATTATGCTTCTGCATTTGCTACCCTGGCGGCCTACGGGAGTATGATGCTAATCTCTTATTTCTTTGGTAGAAAGCACTATCCCATTCCGTACAATTTTAGAAAAATATCTTTTTACTTAGGGTTATCCATCCTTTTTGCAACGCTTTCTTTTTATGTGTTTAACAGAAATTTGATAATAGGGAGTGCCTTGCTTTTAGTATTTTTAATCCTGCTCTACAAAATGGAAAATGTAACGCTTAAAAGAATATTTTTAGGTGTTATAAAAGATAAAAATAATAACGGATAATATGAAAGTAAAAATTATCAATAAGTCGGATCACTCTATCCCAGAATATGAAACACCAGCTTCGGCCGGTATGGATCTCCGGGCCAATATATCTGAATCAATTACGTTACAACCACTAGAAAGGGCTGTAGTTAAAACCGGGTTATTTTTGGAAATTCCTGTCGGATATGAAGCACAGGTAAGACCGCGAAGTGGTTTGGCGGCTAAGAAAGGAATAACGGTGCTTAATGCACCAGGAACAGTAGATGCAGATTACAGAGGAGAAATTGGCGTGATTCTTGTGAATTTATCCAAAGAAGAATTTACTATTATCAGTGGGGAACGCATAGCGCAATTAGTGATCTCAGCACATGAACGAGCTGAATGGGTTGAAACAGAAAATTTAACTGAAACTTCCAGGGGAGAAGGTGGTTTTGGAAGTACAGGAATAAAATAAAAATCCTTTATGGTTTTGGATTTAAGTAGTCTGATTATATGAAATTTAGGCTTAAATGGAGTATTTATATTTTGGGGATATTTATTTTCTCTCAGCTAATCTATGCCCAGGAAGAAGAAAGCGCTGAAGTATTTTTGGAAGATTATACAGACGAATTTCAAGAGACATTCTTTGAAGCATTAAAACAAAAAGGGATTGAGAATTATGATAAGGCTATTAACCTTTTTCTCAAATGTAAAAGGTTGGATAGCACATTCAATGTTGTTGACTTTGAACTGGCCAAATCTTATTTAGCAAATAAGCAATATGTAGTAGCTCAGCAATACGGGATAGAAGCATTAAATTCAGAACCAGAGAACTATTGGTATTTAAATGTGGTAGTGGAGATTTTGCAAAAACAGGGTAACTCGATGGAGATGATTAAAGAGCAAATTTCTTATGATAATAGTAAGCTTATAGAAAATCTGGCATTGATTTATTTCCAAAAAAAGAATTATCAGAAGTCTTTAAATATCTTGAAAGACATGAAAGACTCTTCTTTTAAAGAATTACTTTCACTTAGGATTAAAGATTCTTTGGATCTGCCCAAGAATGTTGATGAAATAAAGGAAGCGCCTCCTGCCCAAAATACGGATCTGAACCCTCTTTTGAAGTATAAGGAGGAAATAGCAGAATTAATACGTATTAAGAATTATTCTTCCTTAGTTATCAAAGCAGATGAAGCATTGGAGGAATTTCCGTCTCAACCTTATTTTTATTTCGCAAAGGGGATGGGTCTAAATAGAAGTGGAAAACAGAAAGAAGCAACAGGTGAATTGGAAACTGCTTTGGATTTTCTAATCGAAGATATTGAACTTGGTAATAATATATACAGAGAATTAGCCAAGGCGTATACATTTTTGGGAAACTCATCAAAGGCAAATATGTATCTTAGTAAAATCAAATCTGGCTCCTGATCGAATGAAAAGTAATACCCATAATTGGAATAGATGGATCATAATTACCGTTTTGACAATGCTTTCTTTCTCTTGCAAATCAAGTAAGGTAGTTTCAGCAGGCAAAGTGGATGAAAGGCTTACCACCAAGGCAATAATCAAAAATCATTATAAAAACCAATTAGAATTCAAGACTATAAGCGGAAGGATGAAAGTGGAGTATAATGATGGTGGGGCCGTTCAAAGTTTTAATGTTAGCTTTAGAATTGAAAAGGATAATGCAATTTGGATGAGTGCCCCTCTCGGTGTTGTAAAGGCGCTTATCACTCCTAATAGGGTAACGTTCTATAATAAACTTCAAAATGAGTATTTTGATGGTGACTTCACTTATTTGAGCAAGTTATTGGGAACTGAATTAGATTTTAACCAAGTACAGAATTTATTACTGGGGGAGGCATTATTTGATTTGCGGAGAGAGAAATATATTTCCCTGGCTACTGAAGAATACTACGAACTTAAGCCTAAAAATATTGGAGACCTGTTCAAAACACTATTCTTAATTGAGCCAAAGAATTTTAAAATCGCTACACAGCAGTTATCCCAACCCTGGAATAAGAGACTATTAGAGATTTATTACAAGTCGTATCAGGAAAAGAATAAGCAAATCTTACCTGAGAAAATTCTGATTATAGCAATTGATATTGATCAAACCACCAATATTGCCATACAATTTAGGAACATAGAGTTTAACAGATCATTGAATTTTCCCTATAAAATACCAAAAGGATTTGAAGAAATAGTTTTGAAGTAAAATGAGAATTGCAAAGCAATATTCTGCATATATACTATTTATTATTTTAGTGCTACTGGGTTCAAATGCATGTGGGCAAACTAATGAACAAAAGGTTTTGGAAACCAGGCGAGAACAGCTGCAAAAGGAAATTGAGGATATAAACAGACTGTTATTTGCAGAAAAAAAACAAAAAGGGACTGTTCTTGATCAAATGGAGGTGCTGGATCAGAAGATTAACGTTAGGCAGCAATTGATCCGTGTTACTAATCAGCAAGCTAACCTTCTCAACAGGCAAATAAATTCGAATATTCGAAATATTTCCAAACTTAGGGAAGATTTGGACGCCTTGAAGGAAGAGTATGCTACAATGATCCAAAAATCATATCGGAATAGATCCCAACAAAGCAGACTAATGTTTCTCTTGTCTTCGGAGAATTTTTTTCAAGCCTTTAAAAGATTACAATATATGAAACAATATACTCAGTTTAGAAAAGAGCAGGGGGAGGATATTGTAAAGAAAACAGAAGAACTTACTCAATTAAATAATGATTTAACTAACCAACGAAAGGAAAAGGAGGTTTTGTTGGCCCAGAATTTAAAAGCAAAAGGAGAATTACTTACTGAAATAAAGGCTCAAAAGGATCTATTAAAGTCAATTCGACAAAATGAGAGTAATTATTCCTCAGCCATTAAGAAGAAAAAACAGGAAGCACGTAAAATTGATCAACAAATAGAACGATTAATCCGAAACGCCATAGCGGCCTCGAATAAGAAGGCGGGGAAAAGGGGAACATCAAATAAGTTTGTTTTAACACCGGAAGCGACCCTGGTCGCAAATAACTTTTCTGCAAACAAAGGAAAACTTATCTGGCCGGTTGAAAAGGGGATTAAACAACAAGGTTTTGGTATATACAAAGATGCCGTATATCCTGGGATTAAACATCAGAGTAATGGCGTAATTATTGCAACGGATGAAGGCGCTGCTGCCCGTGCTGTTTTTGAAGGGGAAGTGATTGCAATTTTGGCCGTACCGGGTGGAAATAAAGGTGTTCAGATCAAACATGGGAACTTTATAAGCACTTATTACAATCTTTCTGTTTTGTATGTAAAAAAGGGCGACAAAGTAAGCTTAAAAGAAGAGTTAGGAAAAATATATACTAATCGGTATAGTGGTCTGACACAACTAAAATTTTACCTCTACAAGGATGCTACAAGATTGAATCCTGAGGAGTGGATTTACCGACTTTAATAATAAATGGAATATGGGATCAATAACTGATATTAAGGGGACTTTTACATTACACAATGGAGTAAAAATGCCGTATTTCGGTTTGGGGGTTTATCTTTCTGAAGACGGGGAAGAGGTAATAAACGCAGTAAAATGGGCATTAGAGGCCGGATATCGTCATATAGATACTGCATCTATATATAATAATGAAGAAGGGGTAGGCACCGGAATAAAAGAGAGTATTGTACCAAGGAAAGATATTTTTGTTGTAAGTAAAGTTTGGAATTCAGACCAGGGCTATGATAATACATTAAAAGCTTTTGACAAAAGCCTTAACAGACTGGAATTGGATTATTTAGATCTTTATTTGGTGCATTGGCCGGTTGTGGGAAAATATAAGGACACCTGGAAAGCTATGGAATATCTTTATAAGCAGAAACGAGTTAGAGCAATTGGAGTAAGTAACTTTATGCTACATCACCTGGAGGATTTATTGGACACAGCAAAGATAGTTCCTATGGTAAATCAGATGGAATTTCACCCATATTTAGTGCAACAAAACCTTTTGGACTTTTGTTCAGATAAAAATATTCAATATGAAGCCTGGTCTCCAATGATGCAAGGCAAGATTTTTGGTATAGACACCTTTAAAGAACTTGCAAATAAGTACGATAAGACCATTGCTCAAATAGTCTTGCGCTGGGATTTGCAAAAAGGAGTTATTACTATTCCTAAATCATCTAAGCGGGAAAGAATTTTAGCAAATGCTGATATTTTCGATTTTGAGTTAACCCGGGAAGATATGGCTAATTTGGATAGTCTGGATAGAGCGCAGCGCTATGGTCCGGATCCTGACAATTTCGATTTCTAAATAAAAAATATCAAAAGAAATTTATTCTTTCATGAATAATGCTCGAAGTTCTGTGGCATCATTTGGCTTCATTTTACCCGCCAGGACCAAACTAAGTTGTTTTCTTCTCAGTGCACCCTCAAAACGTTCAGATTCAAGTGCTGTTTCGGGGATTATAGGCGGCACTTCTGTTGGTTTTCCAGTTTCGTCCACTGCAACAAAAGTATAAATGGCTTCATTGGCTTTGGTGCTTTCCCCGCTAAATCTATCCTCCATCCAGACATCAATATAAACTTCCATTGAAGTTCTAAAGGTTCGGGATATTTTGGCCTCAACCGTAACCACACTGCCCAATGGAACAGAACGGTTAAAAGCAACGTGATTAACAGATGCCGTAACTGTAATGCGGCGGCTGTGTCTTCTTGCAGCTATACTTGCGGCCCTGTCCATGCGCGCCAATAGTTCACCACCAAAAAGATTATTCAAAGGATTAGTTTCGCTGGGTAAAACCATATCCGTCATTATTGTTCTTGAATCACTGGGTGTTTTTGGCTGCATATGATTTTTTTTCAAAGATACGCAGCAATTGCATTGAAGAAAAAGAAAGAAACTATTTTGTAGACAACATCCAGGCGTCTTGTGATTCTGTACGCTTTACTTTCTTTAGAAAAATTAAAGCTTCTTCCGGGTTTTCGTAACTGCCGTAAGTAACCTGATGTAAACCATAACTATTAACACCAAGATAAGTTGCGTCATAGCCTTTTTGACGCAATCGTATAACTTTCTTATCAGCATTTTCCCGAATTCTAAACGCTCCTGCAATTATGTGGTGATTACCCTTACTTTTCTTTGTTACATGGAGCTTAAGCTCAGGTAATTCAAGTGGCTTTGAGTTAAAGAATGTTGCTTCCTGAATATTTTTAGACACGAGTGCTTGGGCTTCCTCCAGAACGAGTTGCTTTTTGTTAAGTGTTTCGCCATAAAATCGGTAGGCCGTCATACCTGTTGATAGGGCTAATAATAGTATAGCAGCATACTTCAAATAGGGTCTGAACGATTTTCTTTCCCGTTGTTCGGGGGTAATAATAAAGGGTATCTTTTCTTCTAACTCAACCACCTGCTCCTTAAGAATTTCGCGGGTGACACCTGGAGACACAAAGGATGAAAGACCATAAGAAGATGTAAGATAATTTACCTCATTTGAGGGTTGAAATTGTAATTTACCTTCCCTGTTTAACCATAATTCACCTACAGATGATATTTTTAGCCTTTCTCCTGAATGTAATTCTTTTCTCCATGCTTTGGTAACATCCAGGGTTTGCTTTAACATCTCCTCATATGACTTGTTTTCCGCATTGGCCATGTAAGAAACCAATAAACCATCATTTGAGGACAATTGTTCATTAAATGATATTCGTTTTGAAGGAGGGTAAAAGGTATTGGTTGATTTGAGAAGTACTGCAGATTTGGTTTGCGTTAGAAAAGCACCAAAATCAGGAACTACAATGCAGTTGTAGCGGTATAAAAGTTCTTGAATATAGTGCTCAATTCCCATAAACACAAAGATGAAGAAAAATTAGAGGGCTTCAAACTAGAGAAGAGAACTTTTTATTAACATAATATTTTGTGTAATTTGTGAATAACTTAAAACAATTTATAAATGACTAAGGATGAGCTAATTGCAGTTCTAAGATTGCAAAATCTCCCTCACATTGGCGATATAACAGCTAAAAAGCTGATATCTCATTGTGGTAGTCCAATTGCAGTTTTTACAGATAAAAGGCAACATCTTGAAAAAATTCCGGGAATTGGATCTGTGGCCTTAGGCGGATTGCACAACAGAGAACATCTCCATAAGGCAGAGGTTGAATATGAATTTATTCTTAAAAATGGGATATCCTATTCATACTTTATGGATGCTAATTATCCTTCTTATCTAAAACACTGCATAGATGGCCCTATTTTACTCTTTAAAAAGGGCAACATTAGGCTTGAGAATAAAAAAATAATCAGTATAGTGGGCACTCGCAATAGCACTAGTTATGGCAGGGCTTTCTGTGAAAAATTTATTGAGGATATAGCACCTTTAGACCCTGTTATAATAAGTGGCTTTGCATATGGAATTGATATTTGCGCACAGCGCGCGGCTTTAAACAATGGACTTCAGACCATTGCCTGCGTTGCACATGGATTAAATCAGATATATCCAAAGGCACACCTTAAATATGTTGAAGAAATTAATAAAAACGGAGGTTTTTTGACTGAATTTTGGAGTTCAAGTAAGCCCGATCGGGAAAATTTTCTAAAAAGGAATAGAATTATTGCAGGGATTAGCGAGGCTACAATTGTTATGGAATCTGCAGAAAAGGGAGGTAGTTTAGTAACTGCAGATTTGGCAAATAGCTATAATAGGGATGTATTTGCTGTACCTGGACGTGTAAAAGATAAATATAGTTTAGGATGTAATAATCTTATTAAGGGCCAGAAGGCACATATGCTAACTTCTGCGGCAGATCTGATTTATTTAATGGATTGGCAGTTGGAAGAACGTAAATCTGCCGCTGTGCAAAAACAACTTTTCGTAGATTTGAATGACGATGAAAAGACAATCTACTCTTTCTTGCAGAAAGATGGGCGTCAATTGTTAGATCAAATTGCTTTGGAATGTCAATTGCCTGTATTTAAGACAGTATCCAGTCTTTTGAACATGGAAATGAAAGGAATGATACGACCTTTACCAGGGAAACAGTATGAAGCTATATAGTTTAAATCAGACCAGGTGGTTTGTTTGATTTAAATATAAGATGCTGAAACCGTCTATTTAGGGTGTTCATCGATAAAAAACACTAATAAAACTGTAGATTAACTTTTGATCTTTTAATAAAAAGTTTAATTACAAACCGAGTAGTTGGTTAACAAAAATCTAGTATCCTACTTTCTTCCTAACCCTTTCGAGAACTGTATCGGCCACTTTTTTAGCTTTTTCAGCACCTATTGATAGTGCATCATCTATCTCATTGAGGTGATTCATATAATAATTGAATTTTTCCCGGGGAGATTTAAACTTTTCAATAATTAATTCGTACAAAGCTTGTTTGGCATGCCCATAGCCATAATTTCCATTTAAGTAATTTGATCGCATTTTGGCAATTTGAGCATCAGAAGCTAAAATGCTGTATAATGAAAAAGTGGTATCGGTTTCAGGATCTTTAGGTTCTTCAAGAGATTTGCTGTCCGTAACAATACTCATCACTTGTTTACGCAATTTTTTATCTGGTTGAAAAATATCTATGAGATTGCCCTTACTTTTGCTCATTTTCGCTCCATCTATCCCTGGAATATACATAGTATCTTTTTGGACCTGCGCCTCCGGCATTACAAAGGTCTCACCCATTTGCGACTGGAAACGAGATGCAACATCTCGCGTCATTTCTATATGTTGTAACTGATCTTTACCAACAGGGACAATATTGGCATCATATAACAAAATATCAGCAGCCATTAACATAGGATAGATAAATAAACCGGCATTAATATCTTCAAGCCTGTCTGCTTTGTCTTTGAATGAATGGGCTAATGTAAGACGCTGATAGGGATAAAAACAGCTTAAATACCATGCCAGCTGTGTTACCTGCGGGACATCGCTCTGTCTGTAAAACACCGTACTTTCTACATCAAGCCCGAATGCTAACCAGGTAGCCGCAGTTGCATAGGTGTTATGTCTCAGCTCATCGCCATTTTTTATTTGAGTAAGGGAATGCATATCGGCAATAAACAGGAAAGAGTCATTTTCATGATCTTTTGCCATATTGATTGCAGGTATAATCGCTCCAAGGATATTTCCTAGATGTGGTGTTCCTGTACTTTGTATACCAGTTAATATTCGTGCCATTAATTTTAAATTTCAGAAGCAAAAGTAAAAGAAATACGATTACCCTGCTAAAATTGTTATTTTTGATTTATGCGCTTACCTCTGGAAAAATTAGGGCACATTCTCTATCGTATTTGGTTTTATGTCCTCGTCAGTCTTCCAATTTTTGTTTTTTTTCCTCTACTTCTCTTAACAACCCTTTCAGAAAGGACTTATCCGCAATTTTTTTGGCTGGCACGCAATTTATGGGCCAATACCATTATTTACGGGATGTTTTGTTTTCCAAGAATATCTTACGAGCAAAGGCTGGAAAAAGGTAAAAGCTATATGTTGGTTGCTAATCATACCAGCATGCTGGACATTATGATGATGTTAAAAACAAGTAAGAACCCCTTTGTCTTTATAGGTAAGAAAGAGTTGGTTAATATTCCTCTTTTTGGATTTTTTTATAAGCGTGTTTGTATACTTGTTGATAGAGAAGACAGCCGAAGCAGGGCAGCTGTATATAGAAGAGCACAGAAAAGATTAAATCAAGGCCTCAGTATTTGTATTTTTCCGGAAGGTGGAGTACCTGAGGAGCATATAATTCTTGATGAATTTAAGGATGGTGCCTTTAAAATGGCAATAGCCCATAATATTCCCGTAGTTCCAATTACTTTTTATGACAATAAAATCCGCTTTCCATTCACTTTTTACAGCGGAGGTCCGGGAATTGCAAGAGTGAGGGTTCATTCTTTTTTCAAGACAAAAGAATTAATGGAAAATCAAAAATCGGAATTACGGGAACAAGTAAGAAACGTTATTCTAAAAGAGCTTGGATAGTCCTGTTGATAGGGAATATTGATTATAAATAATATAATATACCAAACGGTTTATAAATCTATATTCTAAATATGTCTGCTATTGTAGGAAATTTGGCATTTTAACCCAGGCACTAAAATTTAAAATTCAGACCTGTATAGATCCCTATAGAGAAAGGTTGAAAATTACCAGATGTTTGGGTAAATGTGTTTAATTGATATTTGAACATAGGTTCCAGGTTTAATTGCAAGGTGGGTGAAAACTTATAATTCAAACCAAAACCAATATTTGTACTTAAATTTACATCATTAATATTATTGGCCTCACCCATCTCAACCGCATTTCCATTTGCCTCTAGAACGACTGAATTATCCACAAGAAAAAGTGAGCTTAATCCACCTATTACATTTATTCCAAATTTACGGTCAAGCAAGGCATAATTTATCTCTAAGGGTAATTCCAAATAACCAAAATCCTGAATCATTCTGCCGTTCCGGGCAGGGCTTTGTGCTGCAAATTCCAAACTACTTGCCTGTTCTGATAGTTTACTGTCTTCAATATTTCTGACAACTAAATTTTTTGAAGTGGGCACATAATTTATATTATTAATTTGATCATTAGTGGATGCGGTTAGTGAAGCCGAAAAAGATATTTCATTTGTATCATAACCATAATCTACCTTGTAGAGCCCTGAGCGGATACTCAACTTTTTACTAATATCATACGAGACCATCAATCCGTAACTCAAATTAACGTTACCGCTTTTGGAATTCGACACAAAATTTGAATGTATTGGTGAACCATTTCCGAATGAACTAAAATAAACCGGTGCAATACTAGGACCAACAGACCATTTATTATTATCACTTTGGGCTACTTCAGTTTCCTGGGATTTCTCAATTTCGTCGAAAATAGACTTTTTACCCATATCAGATTTTTGATCTTCCTCCTCTTTTTCCTCAATCGCATTGCTTGCTTCATAGGCGATAGAGGTTTCTTTTGGAGGCTTGTCCTTTTGGAGATTATTAGAAATATTATTCTCCTGAACTGTAACCACAGGGTCTTCTACCGGGGAATTGATATTGGCGGCTATTTCAGTATTTTTATTTTGAGGCTTACGCTGTTCCTTAACTTTTTGGGTTACTTCATCTTCCGTAATCTTAT
This sequence comes from uncultured Eudoraea sp., assembly GCF_947260015.1. Taxonomy (GTDB): domain Bacteria; phylum Bacteroidota; class Bacteroidia; order Flavobacteriales; family Flavobacteriaceae; genus Eudoraea. The sequence continues at coordinate 36,321 of NZ_CAMYOM010000009.1, forward strand.
TAGGGGTTTTTTCTGAACGAACAGACGTAATTACTGTTTCAGGGTCTGTAGTTTTAGAATTATCAGTATTTCGTTCTGTCTTTGTATCGGTTTTCCCGGATGACGTAGCAATGGAGGTCTCAATATCCTGTCCACCATTTGCCGACCTATCATTGCCAATAGCAGGATTTGGATTTCCTGAATCTTTTTTTACCTCAGAAGAGTTTACCCCATTATTATCCTCTTCATTATTGTCTTCGGATACAATATTTTCAACATCACTTGCCCTTGAATTATCCATAGAAGGAGCATTTTCAACATCCGTAATTATTTGATCCGTATTTTGAACGCTTTCAAAGGGAATAAAAACGTAAAACAATATGGCTAAAATTGCCGCTACTCCCCCTAATTTCCACCAAATAGGAATTATTGGGCGCGACTTTTTCTTTTTATCCAGGGAGTTTGAAATTGCCTTCCAAACTTTTTCGTCCGGAACCTCGTTGAAGTTTTTCAACTTCTCCTGGTACAATTTATCAATATTATCTTTTTTCATGGCTTAGGTAATTAAGCAATATTTATGTTTTCTTTCTTTATTTTTTCTTTTAAAATCATCCTGGCCCTGGCCAGATTAGATTTTGAAGTCCCTTCTGATGTTCCTAATTGTTCACTTATCTCTTTGTGTGTAAACCCATCGAGGACATACAGATTAAATGTGAGTCTATATTTATTAGGAAGTTCCTGTATATAACGCAGTAGGGTGGCGAGTTCAATGTCCAAATATTCTGAATCAATCTCGGATTCTTCAGCAACATTATCTGTTACTACTTTCAGGTATTCCTCCTTTCTATATTTCTGAAGGACTGTATTAACAGTAATCCGCTTAATCCAACCTTCAAAAGAACCTTTAAACTTATACTGACCAATCTTATCGTATATGGTCATAAAACTATCGTGTAGGTTATCTTCGGCCTCCGTTTTATTGCGCGAATATTTTAGGCAGATACCAAACAATATTTGTGCATAATTTCTATACAATTGTTCCTGCGCTATTCTATCTCCTCTTTTACAATTATGTATGAGTTTTTTCAGGCTCAAAATATTGGTTAGATTAACAGACCTAAAATAGTAGATTATTGGTTTACAGGAACTTCAATTTCCAAGTATTCCTGCTCTCCGTTTTCATCTTCTCCTGTCCAAAACCTAAAAAGGTAAGTGTCTGAATAAAGACAGATAAAGTTAAATGAACCTTCTACTTCGGCCATTCCATCTACACATCCGGGATCATCAAACTGCGATCCTATAGGAACTACATCTCTTGTTGTTTCTGCAATGGGACTTACGTCAAAACCTTCAAAAGAGACACATCGATTAGGCAACACATAAGTTACATTAATTTGATAAGTCTCATGCAAACTAAATGATTCGGGTAATTCCGCACTTAAAACTTGAAGTGGAACAAAGTAAAAATTAGGTTGATCATCGCTCAAACTACAAGAAGACAAAACAAATGCGAATAATACGAAAATCAGGGAAATTACTCTTTTCATAATCATCTATTTAAATCTATAGTACAAGATGAAAAGAACAGCTAATGGTTGCTTAAAAACCTAATAATAAAGAAAATGAGCTATTTTAAATTAGGCCTTTACAGTATTAATAGCTTCTTTTATTTTTCCTTCTAATTCCTCAAGGAGTTCAGGATTATCTTGCAAAAGCGATTTTACTGCATCTCTTCCCTGCCCAAGCTTCGTGTCTCCGTAACTGAACCAGGATCCGCTTTTTTTAATAATTTCGTATTGCACTCCAAGATCCAGAATTTCACCAACCTTGGATATTCCTTCACCGTACATTATATCAAACTCTGCCGTTTTAAAAGGCGAAGCCACTTTATTTTTGACGACTTTCACCCTTGTTTTATTACCCAGGACAGCACCTTCTGTATCTTTTATCTGTGTAGATCTGCGAATATCTAACCTTACGGAAGCATAAAATTTTAGGGCATTACCTCCCGTAGTGGTTTCAGGATTTCCAAACATAACACCTATTTTTTCCCTTAACTGATTAATAAAGACTACAGTACAATGTGTTTTGCTTATAGAACCAGTTAATTTTCGAAGTGCCTGTGACATTAATCTGGCATGTAAACCCATTTTAGAGTCTCCCATCTCCCCTTCAATTTCACTTTTTGGAGTTAAGGCCGCTACAGAATCTATGATTACTATATCTATTGCACCCGAGCGAATTAAGTTATCTACAATTTCCAGACCCTGTTCCCCATGATCTGGTTGTGATATGATAAGGTTGTCAATATCGACACCTAAATTTTTGGCGTAAAACCTGTCAAATGCATGCTCGGCATCAATAAACGCGGCAATACCACCGTTTTTTTGAGCCTCGGCTATTGCATGCAGAGCGAGCGTGGTTTTTCCGGAAGATTCCGGGCCATATATTTCTACAACTCTCCCACGAGGATATCCACCTACTCCGAGGGCAATATCCAAGCCAAGTGAGCCAGAAGGTATAACTTCTACATCCTCAGCAACATAGTCCCCCATTTTCATAACTGCCCCCTTGCCATAGGTTTTGTCCAGTTTATCTAATGTTAGTTTTAACGCCTTAAGTTTCGCTTCTTTATCCTTAGCCATTTGTGATTTTCTATAAAATTAGGAACGCTAAATTACCATTTCTTTTTTCATATAACAATGTCAAAAGCAACCTTTTTAGTATTCCTTCATCTCTCTGTTGAGTGTTCGTACTCAAACACAAAATATTCCATTGTTCTGAGAACTTTGGGCAATGTTGACCGCTTCCTATTAGGTTGATCTATGAAAAAGAAAATTACCAAGGAGTGGTCCTTAAAGAGTCTTGAAAATTCAAGGCTCTTTTTTTTTAACGAGCATGTGTAACCCGCCAAATAAGATTATTAACCTCAAAATCAATTGGTTTTTCTCTTGTGCTGCAGCGGAATATGTTTAATTTTGCAACTTAATACATTCTTAAACTTAATAATTGGTATAGCATGCAACTGTACAATACATTAAGTGCTAAAGAAAGGGAAACTCTTATTGAAGAGGCCGGTCAGGAACGTTTGACTATTTCTTTTTACAAATACGCACATCTTCAAAATCTAAAATTATTTAGAAATCACTTATTCATTCATTGGAGTGAACTCGATGTTCTGGGAAGAATCTATGTAGCTCCTGAAGGTATTAACGCCCAATTGTCTGTGCCGGCGGATAATTTTGAAAAATTCAAGTCGCATTTGGACAGCATCTCATTTCTTGAAAATGTTCGACTGAATATAGCCATAGAACACTATAATAAGTCCTTTTTAAAACTCAAAATTAAGGTGCGGAAGAAAATTGTAGCGGATGGTTTGAATGATGCCACTTTTGATGTGACGAACAAAGGGATACATGTTGATGCCACACATTTTAATGAATTGATTGACGACCCAAATACAATTTTGGTTGATATGCGAAATCACTATGAAAGTGAAATTGGACATTTTAAAAATGCAATCACACCAGATGTTGATACCTTTAGAGACTCCTTGGATATAATAGAAAAAGATTTATCAAACTACAAAGAAGACAAGAACCTGGTAATGTATTGCACTGGAGGTATCCGATGTGAAAAGGCGAGTGCGTACTATAAGCATAAAGGGTTCAAAAATGTATTTCAGCTTGAAGGAGGTATTATAGAATATACCCGTCAGGTTAGAAAGAAGAATCTTGAAAATAAATTTCTTGGAAAAAATTTTGTATTTGATCACAGGCGAGGTGAGCGTATAACCGGAGATGTTATAGCCCAATGTCATCAATGCGGTGAATCATGTGATGCCCATGTTAACTGTGCTAATGAAGCTTGTCATCTACTTTTCATTCAATGTGAGGCATGTGCAGATAAAATGAACAATTGTTGTTCAGACCATTGTAAAGAAATCCATGAACTACCTTTTGAAGAGCAGAAAAGGCTTAGAAAAGGGAAAGTGGTTAGTAATAAAATTTTTAAAAAAGGAAGATCAGAAGTCTTAAAATTTAAAAAATAACCCCCCATATATTAGTTACATTAATTTTAAAAGTTTTTTTTGCTCATTCTCAAGACCTTATTACATCACTATAAGATAAGTAGATCGGTTATTTTTGCCCAATAATTACCACTTTCCATCACAGTAAAAAAGTACTATCTTTACCTTCAATAATTATTTATGAACCTATTTTAGCAAATCCAAGTTTAGGTTTTGCTAAACCAAGATATAAAATATGGGTTGTAACAGTTGTTCAACCGGCAAGGATGGGCAGCCGCGTGGATGCAAAAATAATGGAACTTGCGGCACAGATAGCTGCAATAAATTGACTGTGTTTGACTGGCTTTCCAATATGTCTCTTCCAAGTGGTTCTCAGCCATTTGACTGTGTTGAAATTCGGTTTAAAAATAGCAGGAAAGAGTTTTTCAGGAACAAAGAAAACCTGTCATTATCCATTGGCGATATTGTGGCTACACAGTCTAAATCTGGTCATGACATTGGGATGGTTACCTTAACCGGAGAATTAGTAAAAGTGCAGATGAAGCGAAAAAAAGCTTCTGATTCTGAAGAGGAAATCCCTAAAGTATATCGCAAAGCAACTCAAAAAGATATTGACAAATGGCAAAAGTGCCGGGATAAGGAGGAAGAGATAAAAAAGCGTGCCCGTGAAATGGCTATTTTGCTAAAATTACAGATGAAGATCTCTGATGTTGAATTTCAGGGAGATGGATCTAAGGCTACTTTCTACTATACAGCAGAAGAACGTGTTGATTTTAGACAATTGATTAAAGATATGGCCAAGGCCTTTGGCATTCGCATAGAAATGAGGCAAATTGGTTATAGACAAGAAGCACAACGTCTAGGAGGTATTGGTTCTTGCGGAAGGGAATTGTGCTGCTCTACCTGGTTGTCGGATTTCCGTTCGGTAAGCACTTCAGCAGCAAGGTATCAACAACTTTCACTTAATCCGCAAAAATTAGCCGGGCAATGCGGTAAGCTAAAGTGCTGTTTAAACTATGAACTGGATCTATATTTAGAGGCATTGGAAGATTTCCCTTCTCAGGAAAGTAAATTATTCACTGAAAAAGGAGTAGCTTTTTGTCAAAAAACGGACATTTTTAAAGGGATGCTCTGGTTCTCCTATAAAGAAGACGCCTCTAACTGGCATGCTCTCACCAAAGAACAAGTTCAGGAGATACTGGATAAGAATAAAGCAAAAAAACCCGTAGCCAGCCTTGAGGAATTTGCGGTTGAAAATATTGAGGAAGAAAAAGTGATTTTTGAAAATGTTGTGGGGCAGGACAGTCTTACAAGGTTTGACCGCCCGAAACGAAGAAAGAAGGGGAACAATAATAAAAAAAGGAGGAATAACAGAAAAAGACCTGCCAAAAATGCCTAAAAGAATTTTCTATTCCATTTTGGTTTTATTGATTTTGGCATGTAATGATAGGCTGACTCATTCGGAATTTCTGGCAAATCCTGGCGGGATATGGGCCAAAAACGACGCTAAGGAATTTAACTTCACAGAAAACGACACAATTAGCGCGAATGACATATTTATTTCTATAAGAAATGATGAATCTTTCCCTTACAGTAATTTATTTTTAATAGCAGATTTGAAATACCCTAATGGCGATATACAAAGGGATACCCTGGAGTATGAAATGGCTATGCCGGATGGTAAATGGCTGGGGAAAGGATATGGAAGTATAAAAGAAAATAAACTTTGGTATAAGGAAAACATCATTTTCCCCGTTAAGGGCGTATATACTTTACAAATTTCCCATGCTATGCGTAAAAATGGTAACGCGGATGGGATCATGGAACTAGAAGGCATCACTGATGTTGGTTTCTTAATTGAAAAGCGTAAATAAGTTATGGCAAAAGCCCGGAAAAAGAAGGTTTCTTCCAACTTTTCTAAGTTTATTAAATGGTTTTGGATTCTGTTTGCATCAGGCCTTTTTTTAATATTTTTAATATTTCTTTTAGCTTCCTGGGGATTTTTAGGAGAAATGCCAACTTTTGAACGGCTGGAAAATCCGCAGACAAATTTGGCCACCGAGATCATTTCTTCAGATGGTCAAACCCTTGGAAAGTATTATTTAGATGATAACAGAACTCCGGTGTCTTATGATGAATTGCCGGATAATTTGGTTCATGCTCTGGTTGCCACAGAAGATGCTAGATATTACGATCATTCGGGAATAGATGCTATAGGTACAATTAGAGCAATAGTATTCCTTGGAAAACGAGGCGGGGCAAGTACTATTACACAGCAATTATCTAAATTACTTTTTACAAAAAGAATCTCAGGAGGAGCAGCCGGGAGGATTATACAAAAAGTAAAGGAATGGATCATAGCTATACGCCTGGAACGGCAGTATACCAAAGAAGAGATTATTGCCATGTATATGAATACGTATGATTTTGGCTATGCGGCAGATGGTATACGTTCTGCGTCAAGAATTTATTTTGGCAAGGAACCTTCTGGATTAAAGACCGAGGAATCTGCTGTTTTGGTTGGAATGTTAAAAAATTCTTCACTCTATAACCCCATCAGAAGAGAAGAACTGGTATTGAATCGACGAAACACTGTATTGGGGCAAATGGCCAAATATGACTATTTAACAGAAAAGGGAAAAGATTCTCTTCAGTCATTAAGAATGGATATCAATTTTAATCCCGAATCGCATAGAGAAGGTCTTGCAACTTATTTCAGGATGTATTTACAGGGATACTTGAATAATTGGATTGAAAATAATCCAAAACCGGCAGTTGAAGGTGAAAGAGATCGGTGGAATATATATTTAGACGGCCTTAAAGTGTACACAACTATCGACTCCCGGATGCAAAAAAATGCTGAGGATGCCTTGAAGGAACATATGAAACGACTTCAAAAAGAGTTTTTTCATCAAAATACGCCAGACAGAAATAATACGGCTCCATTCCTGGATCTGAATACTGAAGAGACAAACCGAATCATGGAGCGTGCTATGAGAACTTCGGAACGTTGGCGAATCATGAAGTCTAATGGTGTATCTGAAAAAGAAATCAGGGCATCATTTACTGAAAAAACGGAAATGACAGTATTTGATTGGAATAGCGACACTCAGGAAAAGGATACAGTTATGACTCCTCTAGATTCCATAAGGTATTATAAAACCTTCTTAAGGGCTGCAATGATGTCGATGGAACCACAAACAGGTCATGTTAGGGCCTGGGTAGGCGGACTTAATTATAAACACTTTCAATATGACAATGTAATTCAGGGAGCAAGACAGGCCGGCTCAACCTTTAAACCATTCGTTTATGCTGCTGCCATTGATCAATTGAGATTGTCACCCTGTGATTCACTTCCGGATAGTCAGTACTGTATTGAGGCAGGTAAACACGGTAACCCGGAACCATGGTGCCCAAAGAATGCTGATGGCAAATTTTCCGGAAAAATGTATACTCTAAAACGCGGGCTGGCCAACTCGGTAAATTCGGTTACCGCTCAATTAATAGATAGAGTTGGGCCTAAACCCGTGGTGGCCATTGTTAAAGACCTTGGATTAACCGGAGAGATTCTTGAAGTACCTTCTATTGCCTTGGGAACCCCTGATATAAATGTTTATGAAATGGTAGGGGCATATGGTACTTTCGTAAACCAGGGTGTTTATGTAAAACCGGTTATGGTTACCCGGATAGAAGATAAGAATGGCACAGTTCTTTATGAATACGTGCCGGAAACTAAAGACGTGCTGAGTAGAGAGGTGGCTTATGCAATGGTTAATTTAATGGAAGGGGTTACAGAAGGTGGCTCAGGTACCAGATTAAGGCATTCCGGCAGTAAAGACCAAACGGTATATAAAGAGGTTATCACCGGGTATCCTTATCAATTTACAAATCCGATTGCAGGTAAAACAGGAACAACACAGAACCAAAGTGACGGTTGGTTTATGGGCATGGTGCCCAATTTGGTGACGGGTGTATGGGTTGGAGGCGAAGATAGGGCTACACATTTTAAGTCCATTTTGTATGGTCAGGGTGCTTCTATGGCGTTGCCTATTTGGGCTTTATATATGAAAAGTAATTATGCAAATGAGGAATTAGGAATTTCTATGGAGGAATTTCCTAAACCCGAAGGACTTACTATTAATGTTGATTGCTCGAAAGAAAATCTAGATACCCCACAAAAAGACAATCTTGAAGATGACCTTGACGATTTTGATTTTTAGTACTATTTTATAATTTTTCAAGATTTTACAAATTAAACAAATCCCGCTTTTTAGCGGGATTTTTTTATTTAAAAATGTATTTTAGTAGTTATAGGAAATAGTATATTTAATTAGCTTATTTATTACTTATGATACGTAAAACAGTGGCCAATGTACAGGACGCATTACTAGGCGTGGAAAACGGAATGACCTTTATGTTAGGCGGTTTTGGGCTTTGTGGTATCCCTGAAAACGCTATTTCTGAACTTGTTCGCCTGGGAATAAAAGATATTACCTGTATTAGCAATAATGCTGGGGTTGATGATTTTGGTCTGGGCTTATTACTGCAGAAACATCAGATTGCAAAAATGATCTCCTCATATGTAGGTGAAAATGATGAATTTGAAAGACAGATGTTAAGTGGCGAATTAGATGTTGAATTAACACCACAAGGGACCCTGGCAGAGAAGTGCAGGGCAGCGCAAGCTGGTTTTCCTGCGTTTTATACGCCTGCAGGTTACGGGACAGAAGTAGCAGAAGGCAAAGAAACACGAGATTTTCATGGGAAAATGTATGTTCTTGAACACGCATATGAGGCCGATTTCTCTTTTGTCAAAGCGTGGAAAGGCGATGAAGCCGGGAATTTGATTTTCAAAGGGACTGCACGAAATTTTAATCCTTGTATGTGTGGAGCCGCTAAGATAACAGTAGCAGAAGTAGAAGAATTAGTACCGGCCGGGGGTCTTAATCCAAATGAAATACATATCCCCGGTATATTTGTACAACGAATCTTCCAGGGAGAACAATATGAAAAGAGAATAGAACAACGGACTGTAAGATCGAGGAACTAAATACTAATTAAGGGTCATATTATGCTGGATAAAATTGGTATCGCAAAAAGAATTGCAAGGGAAGTAAAAGATGGATATTATGTCAATCTTGGAATTGGTATTCCAACCCTTGTGGCTAATTATGTCAGAGATGATATTAGCGTTGAATTTCAAAGTGAAAATGGCGTTTTAGGGATGGGCCCATTCCCGTATGAAGGTGAAGAAGATGCCGATATAATTAACGCAGGCAAACAAACTATTACAACCTTACCCGGAGCTTCCTTTTTTGACTCGGCTATCAGTTTTGGAATGATTCGTGGAAAACACGTTGATCTGACTATTCTTGGAGCTATGGAAGTAGCGGAAAATGGAGATATTGCCAATTGGAAAATTCCGGGAAAAATGGTAAAGGGTATGGGTGGAGCAATGGATCTTGTTGCCTCGGCAGAGAATATAATTGTGGCCATGATGCATACAAATAAAAGAGGAGAATCAAAGCTGTTAAAAAAATGTTCGCTGCCGCTTACCGGTGTTGGTTGCGTAAAAAAAGTGGTTACCAATCTAGGGGTTCTGGAGGTTACTTCAAAGGGATTTCGGTTGGTTGAAAGAGCTCCCGGGGTGAGTATTGATACTATAAAACAGGCAACGGAAGGAACATTAATTGTTGAAGGTGATATTCCGGAGATGGCCGTTTAACGATCAAAATAAACACTTTATCGATAAATAAAAATGAGTTGCTTTTTTCACAACAATTTCGAGATACTTCACAACATATTTTTAGAAGCTTGAGTCTCACACATTATCTTTATACTATATTTATTAGACCCCAAATCTTACTTTATTAAAATTCCAAAAGCTATGGACGCACAAATTAACCACAGATCTACTGAAGAAGAAATCCAGGTATACCGAAACGACTTTTTTAGCGGTATAGTAATGTTAACCAGAAAATTGTTTATGTTTTAATAGATAATTTTAAAATATTTAAAGGAGTAAAGCACTATGTTTTACTCCTTTTTTTGTTTTAGGGGATATTTTAAAACAGTATGAATCTTCATTTATCAAAATGTAATAATACCGATTTGGATAAACTTAACAAGATGCCTGGAACCCTCTAAGATTGGAGATTTAAATTGTTGTGATAATTTCAGCCGCCTTTAAGAGCGTTTCAGTGGTTTTTGCAAAACAAATACGGACCTGTTTATTATCTGTGAGATCTTTATTAAAAACTGAAATTGGGATACAGGCAATACCGTATTCTTTAACAAGTCTTTCTGCAAAGGCAATATCACTTTCGTTGCTGATTTCTGAAAAATCCAATAGTTGAAAATATGTCCCCTGAGTAGGATTAAATTTGAATCTTGAGTTTTTGATTGCAGATAAAAACAAATCTCGTTTTTCCTGATAAAACGGACCTAAATCCAAATAGTGTGCAGGTTGCTTCAGATATTCAGCCAGTGCCCGCTGGAATGGATGATTAACGCAAAACACATTGAATTCATGAATTTTCTGAAATTCTTTCATTAATTCTGCTGGTGCCGCACAATAACCCATTTTCCAACCAGTTGCATGAAAAGTTTTACCAAATGACGCGCAAACAAAGCTTCGTGTTGCCAAATCCGGGTATTTGGAAGCACTCTCGTGTAAGTTACCATCAAATACTATATGCTCATAAACTTCATCACTTAACAAGATGATATTCGTGTCTTTGAGGCAACTTTGGAGCATTAACATATCGGAACTTGAAAATACCATCCCGCTGGGGTTATGTGGTGTATTAATAATGACCATCCGGGTTTTATCATTAAGATGTGCTTTAAATGCATCCCAATCTATGGCATAGTCCTTTCCTGTTAATTGAATTAATACAGGAATACCACCATTTGCAATAATAGCGGGTTCATAACAATCATAGGCTGGTTTAAGAACAATAACTTCATCATTTGGCCAAACCATTGCTGAAATAGCGGTAAAAATAGCCTGCGTAGCTCCTACCGTAATGGTTATTTCAGACTGAGGATGGTATTTAGTTCCATATAAAAGCGCAATCTTTTCAGCAATAACCTCTTTAAGAGAATAGATACCACCTAAAGGAGCATATTGATTATAACCGTCTTTCATTGCTTTTGCAACCAATTGAATAAGAACAGGATCTGGTTCAAAATTGGGGAAACCCTGTGCTATGTTAATAGCATTGTGCTCATTCGCGAGCCTGCTCATGGTGGTAAATATAGATTCAGGCAGCTTTGGTAATTTGGAAGAAATATTGTGTGCAGACGACTTCATAGCATAATAGTTATGGTAAAAATAGCAAAAAAGATATGGCGATATTGCAAATAAAAATCCCGGATAATTCTACCCGGGATTTTAGAAATATGTACAGTTTTCTATTAACCTTTTATAGAGGCACCTAAATATTCTCTATTCATTCTGGCAATATTCTCCAAAGAAATACCTTTTGGGCATTCTATCTCACAGGCGCCGGTATTTGTGCAATTTCCAAAGCCTTCCAGATCCATTTGCCGAACCATATTTTGTACACGTTCTGCTGCTTCAATTCGTCCTTGGGGTAATAAGGCAAACTGGGATACTTTAGCTGAAGTAAATAACATGGCGCTGGCATTTTTACAAGCTGCCACACATGCTCCACAACCAATACAAGCCGCTGCATTAAATGCCTTATCCGCATTCTCTTTCCGTATCGGGATGGAATTGGCATCAACTGTTCTGCCTGAAGTGTTCACAGAAATAAAACCACCTGCCTGTTGTATGCGTTCAAAAGCATTTCTATCCACAATCAAATCTTTAATTACGGGGAAAGCATTAGCTCTAAAGGGTTCAATTACTATAGTATCCCCGTCTTTAAAACTGCGCATATGTAGCTGACATACTGTGATAAGTCTGTCCGGGCCATGCGGGCGTCCATTAATTTGAAGAGAACATGACCCGCAAATACCTTCCCGGCAATCATGATCAAACTCAATAGGCACCTCACCTTTCGAAATTAAATCCTCGTTTAATATATCCAGCATTTCCAGGAAGGACATATCACCTTCAATACCATTCATAGTATAGTCTACTATTTTTCCTTTTGAGGAAGCATCTTTTTGACGCCATATTTTAAGATAAATCTTCATAACTTATTATTTATAGGAACGCGTCTTTAATTCAATATTTTCATAAATCAAATTCTCTTTATGCAATTTGGCGTCTTTTGGCTCTCCTTTATATTCCCAGGCCGAAACAAATTTGAAATTTTTATCGTCACGTAAGGCTTCCCCTTCAGGAGTTTGATATTCTTCTCTAAAGTGACCCCCACAAGACTCATTGCGTTCCAGGGCATCCATGGCAAAAAGTTCGCCAAGTTCAAGGAAATCTGCCACACGGCCTGCTTTTTCTAATTCCTGATTTTTGTCATCTGCAGCTCCAGGCACTTTTACATTCTCCCAAAAATCCTTCCGCAAAGCAGCAATTTCTTCAACAGCTTCTTTTAGTCCTTTGACATTACGAGACATACCACATTTATTCCACATAATTTTACCTAGCTTTTTGTGATAGTAATCAACAGAATGAGTTCCATTTGCGGACATCAATTTATTGATCTTATCCAAAACATCTTTCTCGACCTTATCAAATTCTACAGAATCCGTTGGTATAGGCCCTGTACGGATATCGTCAGCTAAGAAATCACCAATTGTATACGGTAAAACAAAGTAACCATCAGCCAAACCTTGCATTAACGCGGATGCTCCAAGCCTGTTTGCACCATGGTCACTGAAATTGGCCTCGCCTGCTGCATAACATCCTGGAATGGTAGTCTGCAAATTGTAATCAACCCATAGACCTCCCATGGTATAATGAACCGCAGGATAAATCATCATTGGTGTCTTATAGGGATTTTCATCCACAATTTTTTCATACATCTGGAATAGATTCCCATATTTCGCTTCAACAACCTCTTCCCCAAGTTTCCTAATATGTCCGTCGTCCGTATTTTTTAGGCCAGATGTGAGTGCTTTTTCACTTCCATATCGCATTATTGCGGCATCAAAATCCAGATATACAGCTTCTCCAGTTTTATTTACTCCGTATCCCGCATCACAACGTTCTTTAGCAGCTCTGGAGGCAACGTCTCTAGGTACAAGATTCCCAAAAGCAGGATATCTGCGTTCTAAATAGTAATCCCTGTCTTCTTCTTTTAATTGTGTTGGCTTTAATTTTCCTTCTCGGATAGCCTGAGCATCTTCTAATCTTTTTGGCACCCATATTCGGCCATCGTTCCTTAAAGATTCGGACATTAAGGTAAGTTTGGATTGATGTTCTCCTGATACCGGAATACAAGTTGGATGAATTTGTGTAAAACATGGGTTGGCCATAAAAGCCCCTCTACGATGCGTACGCCAGGCAGCCATTACATTTGCACCCATAGCATAGGTAGAGAGAAAAAATAAATTGCCGTATCCCCCGGAAGCTATTACAACTGCATGAGCAGAATGACGCTCAATTTCACCTGTGATGAGGTTTCTCGTAATAATTCCTCTTGCTTTGCCATCTACAATTACCAAATCCAACATTTCATGCCTTGTATAGGACTTAATCTTTCCACGATGTATCTGCCGGTTCATTGCAGCATAAGCACCCAATAACAGTTGCTGTCCAGTTTGTCCTTTGGCATAAAAGGTCCTTGAAACTAAAACTCCACCGAAAGATCTGTTATCTAATAGGCCGCCATAATCACGGGCAAATGGTACACCCTGGGAAACACATTGGTCAATAATATTACCAGACACCTCAGCCAAGCGATAAACATTAGCTTCGCGCGACCTATAGTCGCCACCTTTTACCGTATCATAAAATAGTCTGTAATCACTATCACCATCTCCCTGATAATTTTTAGAAGCATTTATTCCGCCCTGCGCGGCAATAGAGTGTGCCCTTCTGGGGGAATCCTGGTAGCAAAATGTTTTAACATTGTATCCCAATTCTGCGAAAGAAGCGGCAGCAGAACCTCCGGCTAAACCAGTGCCAACAACGATAATATCTATATTACGCTTATTAGCAGGATTTACTAAATCTATTTCATTTTTATATTTTGTCCATTTCTCGGCCAAAGGCCCCGATGGAATTTTTGAATCAAGAATGCCCATAATTAATGAGTTATAGGGTTAAGGTGATGATATATAGCAATAAAGACAAATACCAAAGGAATTACTACTGCATAGATTTTGGTAAATGATTTAATAGAAGGGGTGTATTTATTATTTAAACCCATACTTTGAAAAGACGAGGCAAAGCCATGCCATAAATGAAGACTGAGCAATCCGAAAGAAACAACATAAAGAAGAGTTCTCCACATAGGAGCAAATTTCTCGACAGTTTCTGTATAATAACGTGTAGGGTCTTCAGGATTGGCCTCGATATATTTGTAGGTCATTTCATGAATCCAAAAGTCATAAAAGTGTAAGCCCAGAAAAGCAAGGACAACCAGACCGGTTATTATCATGTTACGTGAAACCCATGGAGCGTTGGCAGCTCCTTTGAATTTGGTGTATTTAATTGACCGTGCCTGCATATTTTGAAACTCAAGAACTATTCCCATTACAAAATGTACAATAACACCAATAATTAACACTGGCTGCATAATGTATTGCACCAGTCCATTATAGCCCATAAAATGGGACCATTGGTTAAAAGTGTCAGGGGAAATTACAGAGGTTAAATTAATTGTTACATGAAGTGCCAAAAACAATACCAAAAAAAGACCTGAAAGGGCCATTACCAATTTCCGAGCTATGGACGATTTAATCAGTGAACTCATTAGTTATAGTTTAGGGGAGCAAATTTAAGTCAAGAGGAAATCATTAACAAATTTCAAGACCTATTTAGAATGGTATTTAGATTGATTTTAGTCAAACACAAAGAGTTTGACAGACTTTCGTAGAAAAACCCTGTATAATCCTGGAAAAAATAGGACTAAAATAATTTATGAATTACTTTGAAGTTTATTCTTTCTCAGTTTTATCTCCCATATCTGCCAACTGTATGGTAAGTGAGTTTGTCGAGAGTTGTACTTCAACCAAGGATAAAACCAAAGAAATCATAAGGGCAAGGAGACTAATACCAAAGACGAGGTTGGCCCAGAAATCTTGTTCAATATAGATGAGAAACATAGTAATGGCACTGAACAGGAAACTTAGTATTGCAACAGCCTGCATATTCTTTATGATTTTAAGCCGTCTTTCTAATTGCCTGACCTGAATTCCCAACCCGCGTGATGCCTTTTCCTGATACTGTTTATGCAATTGACGTATAAGCGCTGCTATCGCCAAATATCGGGCATTATAAGCCAACATACTTAAGGAAATGGCAGGAAATAAAAGTGCCGGGATACTTAGCGTTAATTCCATATAATTTAAGTTTATTCAATTTTAAAATTAATTTTTTGACTTAATGTACCTGACGAAATTTCTACCTCATAGGCACCTATAGGTAAATAAGTTTTACCATCTTTGGCCGTATTAAGTTTTACTTTATTTTTTTTCAAATAGTCCAGTTTTCCTTTCTTTGAAAATGCGACATCAAAAGACATAATATTTAAACCTTTGTCTGCCTTAAGCACTGACTCACTTACTATAGTTTTATCTGAAGAAAAAACTCTTGCCGTGTAATCTGTTGATTTTTTCGAATAAAACACAAAGTCCAATCCGGGAGTATTTGGTTTTGACCAGGAGCTATAAGGATTACCCCATCTTATAGAGTGTTTTAGATTATTTGGTTTAAAAACATGTAATTCCTTGCCAAGTATTTTCTCGTTTATTTGCTGTAAAAATGAAATATTTACTTTATAAATACTTCTTCCATGGGTCCCTGCCAACAGGTCTTTAGCTTCTGGTTGAATTACCAAATCGTGTATGGCAACATTAGGAATTCCGTTTTGAAATAATTCCCAGGAATTACCTTGATTGACTGACATGTATAGTCCGTTGTCCGTACCTATAAATAGGAGATTTTCATTTTCAGGATCTTCTAGTATTACATTAACCGGTGAAGCAGGAAGTTTGGAAGCAATATTTTTCCAGGTTTTGCCGTAGTCATTGCTCATATAAACATAAGGCGTAAAATCATCCTTACGGTAACCATTTAGGGTGACATATATCCGTTCTTTTTTATGTTTGGAGGCAGCAAGCCTGCTGATCCAGAGGTTTTTTGGAAGCTCACCTGAAATCAAATCCCAGTTGCCACCACCGTTTTTTGATATATAAACGAGGCCGTCATCGCTCCCGCAGTAAAGCAAACCAAATTTTAGGGGAGATTCACTTATTGTCGTTAAAGTACCATATGCTACATTCCCTTTTTTTCCTCCCCGTGTAAGGTCGTCCGAAATAACTTCCCAGGCGTCACCCTGATTAAGTGAACGGTGAAGTTTGTTACTCCCCATGTAAAGAATATCCTGATTGTGTGTAGAAAGCAGTATTGGCGTCTGCCAATTAAAGCGGTAAGCTTGCTCACCTAGTTCATGTTTGGGTTGTATACCAGTGGTTTTATCTTTATTTAAATTAAGGCGATAATAATTACCAAACTGAAATCCCGTGTAAACAATATTTGAATTCCTTTTGTCTACCTGAACCTGCATCCCATCTCCTCCAAGAAGCATTTTCCACGGGTATTGTCCGGTCTGTTGCCATTCGCTATTCTCTACAGAATTGTGGGCGCCTCTCCACACACCATTATCCTGAAGACCACCATATACATTATAAGGTTTCTCATAGTCAATATTAATAGCGTAGAACTGACCGACGGCGGGGGTATTATTTTTAATCCAATTAGCTCCGTCATCATAAGAGATATTCACTCCGCCATCATTTCCATTAATTAGATGTCCCGGTTTTTTAGGGTTTACCCATAAAGCATGATGGTCTGCATGCACATTATCCCCATTAATTGAAGTGAAGGTTTTACCACCATCATCAGACTTTATAATGGGTACACCTCCCAAATAAATTTTATTCATATTTGTGGCATCTACTCTGATCTGTCCAAAATAATATCCATAGCTATAAAAAAGGTCATCAATATATTTTTCATTTCTTTTATTCCAGCTTAATCCTCCATCTTCACTTCTATATACTTCAGCACCAACTACCGGCGTATCAAATAATGAGGAATTGGCATTTTCAAGATAGTTGGCAAGATCCTGAGGTTTGGCAGTACCACTTTTAATAAGCTGTTTTACATTCTCAGCCTTGTATTTTTCTTGAAATCCATTTCTTTTCAGGTATTTATCAAGTTCCTTATTATCCAGTTTTAGAAAAGTGTCGACGGTCATGGACTTAAATTCATCTTTAGTGAGTCCGACGGATTCTTCAGGATCAATTTCTTTCTTTGTTCTTCGAAATTGACTGTCCAGGACGGCATACAAAGTATTTTCATTATGTACCGCCAATCCAATACGCCCAACATTTTCATTGGAGGGGAATCCGCTGTTCCCTCCACTTATTCTGGTCCAGTTACTTCCACTATCTATACTCTTGAAAATGCCAGAACCACTCCCGCTACCTTTAAAATTCCAGGCTTTTCGATCTTTTTCCCAAGCTGCGGCATACATTATTTTAAAATTTCCAGGAACAAAAGCCAAGTCGATAATACCGGTGGAGTCATTAATATAAAGGGTTTTTTCCCAGCTGGAACCTCCATCTGAAGTTTTATAAATTCCGCGCTCCGGACTGTTAGTGTACAAATTGCCGGTTACACCCACAACCAACTCCTTAGGGTTATTAGGGTTTATCACAATCCTGCCAATATGCTGAGAATCTAATAGTCCCTTATATTCCCAGGATTCACCCTTATTATTAGATTTTAGGAGACCAATGCCAGCATAGGATGAACGTGAAGCATTGTTCTCACCAGTTCCTACCCAAATGTTCCCTGTGCCCCAGTCGATTGCAATATCCCCAATGTTTTGTGTGGCAGAATTATCCATCAAAGGTGAAAATGTGGTACCGTTATTATTGGTATACCAAAGACCACCCGAAGCATAGGCCACATAAAATTCGGTAGGATCATCAGGGTTTACATCAATATCTACAACTCTTCCACTCATAACTGTAGGGCCAATACTCGAGAAAGGAATATTTTTAACCAGGGAACTAGCCTCCATTTGCTGTTTGAACATCAGGGCTTCTTCAATATTTTTGGATTGACCCGATGTTGATTGAGCGATACTTATAAAAAAAGCCATAAATGCAATTACCGGCAGATTAAATGTCATGGATTTGAAAATAAATATTGGTATGTGAAAATAGGAATTTGTGGTTATGCGGACAAAATATAATGAAAGGCTTCTGTTTATTTTATGATTTAGTAAGGAATTATTCAAGTCTGAATACTTTTTAATGTGGTCTTTCTTTCTTTTTGAAGTAAACATGCTTATGCTTATTTTTGAGGAAAGTACTATGTTTTATGAAATATGAACAAATAAAAAGCGAGTTGTTTAAAAAGAATCGGGCAAAATTCATGGCTCAAATGAAGCCAAAGAGTATTGCGATTTTTAATTCCAACGACATCTACCCTATTAGTGCTGACAGCACTATGCCCTTTCAACAGCATAGAGACATTTTATACCTCAGTGGCGTAGATCAGGAAGAATCCATCCTTTTGCTTTTTCCAGATGCTATTGATAAAAAAAACAGCGAGATATTATTCGTCAGGGAAACTAACGAACACATAGCAATTTGGGAAGGAGCGAAGTTAGATAAGGATCAGGCAACCGCCGTTTCGGGTATAGAATCTGTACATTGGTTAACAGATTTTGACAAGGTATTTTTTGGTCTGATGACCGAAGCTGAATGTGTTTATTTCAATACCAATGAGCACTATAGACAATCAGTAGAGACTCAAACCAGGGAGGACCGTTTTATTTTAAAATGTAAAAATGATTTTCCTGCACACTGTGTAGCCAAGAGCAATCCCATATTACAAAATATTAGGGGCTTAAAAGAAGCTGAAGAAATTAAACTTATCCAGCATGCGTGCGATATAACAGAAAAGGGTTTCCGTCGCGTATTAAATTTTATGAAACCTGGTATTTGGGAGTATGAATTGGAAGCTGAATATCTTCACGAATTTATACGTAATCGCTCAAAAGGATTTGCATATACTCCAATAATTGCTTCAGGGAATAATGCAAATGTTTTACACTATATAGAAAATAATAACCAATGTAAAGATGGCGACCTAATTCTGATGGATGTAGGAGCAGAATATGCAAATTACTCAAGTGATATGACACGGACCATTCCGGTAAATGGTAAATTTACTGAAAGGCAGCGCCAGGTTTATGAAGCTGTACTTCGGGTTAAAAATGAAGCTACAAATATGTTAGCGCCTGGAATTTTATTAGCAGATTATCATAAAGAAGTGGGGAAGTTAATGACTTCTGAACTAATTAGTTTAGGACTACTTGATAAAGCCGATATACAAAATGAGAATAAGGATTGGCCCGCTTATAAAAAATATTTCATGCATGGTACGAGTCACCATATGGGATTAGATACCCATGATTATGGAGCACTAAAAACACCTATAAAAGCTAATATGGTCTTTACTGTAGAGCCAGGGATTTATATTCCAGATGAGAAGATGGGTATCCGTCTGGAAGATGATGTAGTTGTTAGGGAAAAAGAAACTCCCTTTAATCTAATGCGAAATATTCCAATTGAAGTTGAAGAGATTGAAGATCTCATGAATAAGTAAGGAAAGAAAACCAGTTTCTGATAATCCAAAATAAGGGATAGCGAAATGCACTATAACCTGGAAGTTTTGGACAATCCTCGTTCCCTAATATTAGCAAAAATAAAAACAACCAAAGCCGGTAGTACCCAGCCCATACTTAATTTGCTAAGAGGAATCCATCTTCTAATGGATTCTATTTCACTGTCCAAACCAACACTTCCTAAAAAATCAGGGACACTAAAAAGAATAGTAGTAAATACAACTGCTCTAAAGACCATTGGGGAGCCAAATTTTTCAGGAATCACATTGAGTAGGATTAAAACAATTGTAATAGGATAAATAAACATTAGAATTGGTAATGCAATGGCGATGATGTAATCTACATTAAATTGCCCCATTGACACTCCAAGTAAACAACTGATCAGAGCTGTAATCAAATATGCTTTGTTTGATTTTGGAAAACGCGATTTTACAAAATCTGCTGTGCCTGCTACAATTCCAACTGCAGTTGTAAAACAAGCCAGGCTAACTAATATGCCCAAAAATAAGTTGGCTTTAGAACCCAGAGTAAGTTTACTTATTCCGGTGATAAGCGAAGTACGTGAAATTGCCGGATCAAATTGTTCGTGCATGACTGCTCCGGTAAAAATTAATCCCGCATATATCATCAATAAAGCAAATCCCGCCAGCCAACCGGCCCTGATGAGTAAAGCTTTTTTTCTCTCATAAGAAGCTTCTTTATCCTTAAGGGTAATAGAAGTTATAATAACCCCTCCCACAACTATGGCGCCGATGGCATCAAAGGTTTGATAACCTTCCAAAATTCCTTCTGTAACAGGATCGTTAAAAGAGTTCGTTCCAAAATCTATTGGGAAAGAAAATAGTGTTATGCCCATAATAGATAAGAGGATTAGAATAATTGCCGGGGTTAAGTACTTCCCAATTATGTCCAATAATTTTGTTCGGTTCATTACAAAAATGAACACTAAAATAAAATAGACAATACTTGTACTTAATGCCGAATTATGAAATAAAGGCGAAATGCCCATTTCGTGAGTAACGGATGCTGTTCTTGGTGAAGGCAGTGAAATGGAAACAGCGTAAATAATAAAGCAAAAAATCAAGCTAAATGAAACCGATACCTTGGAAGCAAAATCAAACATTGTTCCCTGCAGTTTGGCATGACCGAGTATTCCGAATATTGGAATTAAAACGGCTGAGACAGCAAACCCTAGAGCAACAAGCCACCATAATTCCCCGGCTTTAAATCCGAGTTGTGGAGGCAAAATAAGATTTCCTGCACCGAAGAAAAGAGAGAAAAGTGCAAAAGCCGTCACCAGCGTTTCCTTAATTCTAATCATTGGAAATATCAAACTTGAAAGATAAACCAAAAATGACTAATTCTAATACAAAATTAATCCTGATAAACTGACAATTGGTTCTAAAAAGAGACGTTCGTCGAAAAAAGCATAAAATTTACAGAGGACACCCAATAAAATGGGAGTTAGATGCGTTCTGAAATTAAGTTATTTGAATTTAATATATCATTAACTTTTACTGAAAGTTATTAATTGCATATTATGGAGCCCCAAACCCTACCATTGCAGACCTAAAACCTACATTATGAAAAAAATATTTTGTAATATTTTTGGCCACCACTACGCCGTATCCAAGAAAGTAACCTTGCACATAAAAGAATATAAGTGTGTTCACTGTCACAAAGAAGTCACAACAGATGTAAGCGGAAATCTTTCCGTTTTAACACCTGAACTTCAGGAGATCAATGATACCTTAGAAGACTTATACCAGAAAAGACATAGGACTACCCAACAAGTAGCTTAATTATGCTTTGGCAAATGAATTCCACCCCTGAGCGGTAAGCGGAATTTTAGAATTATTCCTGGAAATTAAATGTGCACCTTCATTCTTATCTGTTATGTGCCCCACTACAGTAAAGTTAGGATTGCCCTTTAATTCCGGGAATTTTTTTTGATCAATAGTGAACAACAACTCATAATCTTCACCCCCGCTTAAAGCAACTAAAGTACTATCCATTTTAAACTCTTCGCATGCCGAAATTACTGTTGGATCTAATGGAATTTTATCTTCGTAAAGATTACAGCCAACTTTACTCTGTTTGCATAAATGAAGAATTTCAGAAGAAAGACCATCGCTAATATCAATCATGGAAGTTGGCTGAATATTCAGTTTTTTTAATAGTTCCACTATATCTTTTCTGGCCTCTGGTTTTAATTGTCGTTCAATGATATAACTATATGCCGACAGATCTGGCTGATTATTTGGATTAACTTTAAATACTTCCTTTTCACGTTTTAAAACTTGCAACCCCATATATGCAGCTCCCAGGTCACCGCTAACCACTAAGAGATCATTTGGTTTTGCTTCGCTCCTGTAAACTATCTCTTCTTTGGCAGCCTCTCCTATGGCTGTAATACTTATGATCATTCCTGTAGTAGAAGAGGTAGTATCTCCTCCAACCAGATCTATTTTATAAAGCTCACAGGCCAGTGAAATACCCTCATAGAATTCTTCCAAAGCCTCTAAAGGAAATCTATTGGAGACTGCTACAGATACAGTAATCTGAGTAGCTATTGCATTCATCGCATAAATATCAGATAAATTAACCATTACAGCTTTATATCCCAGGTGTTTTAGTGGCATATAGCTGAGATCAAAATGTATCCCTTCCAGTAATAAATCTGTAGAGACAAGCGTCTTTTTATTTTTAAAGTCAAGCACGGCGGCATCATCACCAATACCCTTGATTGTAGATTTATGTTGCAATTTAAATTGCTGGGTTAGATGATCTATTAATCCAAATTCACCCAATTGTTCTAGTGAGGTTTTTTCCTGGTTCTTATCTTCAAGCATGGTGCAAAAATAAGCGGATGGGAATAATATATTATCTTTATAGCGAAAAAGAATTATTAATTTTGCCCCATGAACAAAACGCTCCTGATTATTTTAGGCCTATTCTTTCTATTAGGCTGTTCTAATAATGATGACTCTTCCATTAGTGACTCTTCCGATAATGACATTGATTCGATACCGAATGATGATGATATGTTGCCGGATCCGGATGAAAACTCTGAAACCACGTTTATTCCATGTAGCAATGGTATGGCAGGCATTTATCCGTGCAGTGGGTATGACTTATTAGGGCAAATTAATTTGTCAGATTTGAGTGCTTCTTCAGCAAATGATATCTGGGGGTGGACAGACACAACTACCGGGAAGGAATACGCTTTGGTGGGTTTGGATAATGGAACTGCTTTTGTGGACATAACCGAAACAGATAATCTTATTTACTTGGGGAAATTACCTTCTGCTACGGGCACCAGTATCTGGAGGGATATAAAAGTTTACAAGGACCATGCATTTGTTGTCTCTGAAGCAGACGGCCATGGGATGCAGGTTTTTGATTTAACTAAATTGAGGAATGTGATGAATGCCCCGGAAACTTTTGAGGCAGATACGCGCTATACTGGTTTTGGAAATGCGCATAATATTGTTATAAATGAAGTTAGTGGATATGCGTATGCGGTTGGCACGGGCACTTTTAACGGAGGAGCGCATTTCATTGATATTCAGAACCCCAAAAACCCAATCGCTGCAGGAGGTTATGCTGCTAACGGCTACTCCCATGATGCACAGGTTGTTACGTATAATGGTCCTGACGCTGATTATACCGGACAGGAAATTTTTATAGGGGCTAATGAAAATCAAGTTGCTATTGTGGATATCACAGACAAAGATAATCCCATACAGATCGGTACTATTCAATACACCAATATAGGATATACACATCAGGGGTGGTTTTCTGAAGACCAACGCTATTTTATTTTGGGAGATGAATTAGATGAGATCCAACTTGGGTTTAATTCGCGGACTTTGATCTTTGATCTTTCGGATCTTGACAATCCAAGTTTACACGATACTTATTTAGGTGAAACTGCAGCAATTGATCACAACGGTTATGTTAAAGGAGATGCTTTTTATCTCGCAAATTATACTGCAGGGGTCAGAATTCTTGATATTTCGGGAATTGACGGGCAAAGTATTGTAGAAGAGGGTTTTTTTGATACTTATCCGTCCAGTAATACCGCTGCTTTTGAAGGTGTATGGAGTGTTTACCCTTATTTTGAAAGTGAAAAAATTATTGTGAATGATATCAATTCCGGCCTCTTTGTTATTAAAAAGTCAAATTAGAATGAGGGTGAAATACATTTTTATATTAGCCATAGCGCTGTTTTTCTTTTCATGTTCAGATGATGATTCTGTAGTTCTGGACAACGGCTATGACCAAGCAGTGTTTTTAGGTGAGATTGATTGGGTGAAGAGTTTCGGCGGTACGGATGAAGAAACTGCACAATCAGTAATACATACGAAAGATGGCGGATATGCAATTCTCGGGTATTCAAAAAGTACCGATGGAGATCTGACAGACAAGTCCATTCCGGTAAATGACTATTGGGTTTTGAAGTTAGATGAGGAAGGGAATGTTGCATGGAGTAATACTTATGGGGGCAGTAAGGATGACCGGGGTCAGTCAATAATTCAGACTTCAGATGGTGGTTATGCTGTAGCGGGTTACGCCATGAGCGATGATGGAGATGCAAGTAACAACGAAGGATATCATGATAACTGGATTTTAAAACTGGATGAATTGGGGGTCATTGAATGGGAAAAAAGTTTTGGATTTTCGGGACATGATCATTCATATGATTTATTACAAACTTTCGATGGAGGATTTTTCTTTGCAGGATTTTTGGATATTACAGCCGCCCTTGCCGATGGCACTTATGACAAGGGCAATTATCTAACCAGACATGGTGTGGGTGAATTTTGGGGAACTAAAATAGATGCCAATGGTAATTTGGAATGGAGAAGCTACTACGGAGGCACCAACAATGATAGAGCCCATGCGGTTATTGAAGCAGACGATGGCAGTTTTGTGATGGCTGGTTTTTCAGAGAGTGATGATTATGACATTTCCAATACCAAGGGCAGCTATGACTTTTGGGTAATTAAATTAACTGCGACCGGTGAATTGTTATGGGAGCGTTCCTTTGGTGGTACCGGAATTGAAATAGCTTATGATATTACTAAAACTGATGATGGTGGTTATGTGGTTACCGGGAACACATTTAGCACCGATATTGATATTTCAATGAATCATGGGGAATCTGATGTGTGGCTTATTAAAATAGATGATAATGGTAACCTCTTATGGGAAAAGACCTTTGGAGGTTCGCAGTTCGATGCTGCTCAGGGGGTAATCACTACCTACGATGGCGGATTTATTATCACAGGGAATTCAAAAAGTATTGATGGGGATGTTTCTGAAAATAGTGGTGAAAACGATATTTGGATAATAAAAACAGATCCGGATGGAAATTTGCTCTGGCAGGGCTCTTATGGCGGATCAAATTTAGATTATGGTTTTGATGCGGTTGAGAATCTTGATAAGAGTATACTTTTGGTGGGTGAAAGTTCCAGTAATGATTTCCCAAACCTAATAAATAAGGGGCTTTCCGACGCTATAATTATAAAAATCAAATAAATGTCTTCAGTTAAGGGCCCCTAATTGCAAAGCTGGCTTTTAAAATCACCTTTTTTATCTACTTTGACTCATGTTTATCTAAAAGCCAATAGATAAACCCTATTGTTATATACGTTATAATAATGTTAGGAATTATGGTAGAACCCTAACTATACCCTATATTTGTAAACTATTTAGAATAATACCAAATAAGGATTTAATATGATCAAAGTATCTGAAACAGCCAAACAGCGGGTTACCTTGCTTATGACCGAGGAAGGTTTTGACGCTGAAAAGGATTTTGTTAGGGTTGGTGTAAAAAGCGGTGGTTGCAGCGGGTTGTCTTATGAATTAAATTTTGACAATAAAGTAGATGAGGCTGATAAAGTTTTTGAAGATAATGCTGTGCGTATCATCGTCGATAAAAAGAGTTTTCTTTATCTGGTGGGCACAACTCTGGAGTATTCCGGAGGACTTAATGGCAAGGGATTCGTTTTTAATAATCCAAATGCACAGCGCACATGTGGCTGTGGTGAGAGTTTTTCATTATAAAAATATGGGATCCCTTTGAGGGGTTTAAAAGCCTATGGCATATACCGAAGAAGAATTAAAAAAAGAGTTGGAAACCAAAGAATATGAATATGGTTTCTATACTGATATTGAGTCTGATACTTTTCCTAAAGGTTTAAATGAGGAAATTGTAATAGCTATTTCTAAGAAGAAGGAAGAACCGGAATGGATGACTTCATGGCGCCTTGAAGCTTTTCGGGCGTGGAAAGAAATGATAGAACCCGAATGGGCTAATATCCACTATACAAAACCGGATTTTCAAAACATTTCATACTATTCGGCACCTAATAAAAAACCGAAATACGATAGTTTAGACGAAGTTGATCCTGAGTTATTGGATACATTTAAAAAACTGGGAATTTCTTTAGATGAACAGAAAAAGCTTGCAGGTGTAGCTGTGGATATTGTAATGGATTCAGTTTCTGTTGCAACTACTTTCAAAAAAACACTGGGAGAAAAAGGAATAATCTTTTGTTCTATTTCCGAGGCAATAAAAGAACATCCGGAATTAGTTAAAAAGTACCTTGGTACCATAGTTCCACAAAAGGATAATTACTATGCCGCTTTAAATTCTGCAGTATTCTCAGACGGATCTTTTTGTTACATCCCAAAAGGGGTAAGATGTCCTATGGAATTGTCAACTTATTTTAGAATAAATCAGGCTGGCACCGGACAATTTGAACGCACACTGGTTATCGCTGATGAGGGAAGTTATGTGAGTTATCTTGAAGGATGTACTGCGCCATCGAGAGATGAAAACCAATTACACGCTGCCGTTGTGGAACTTATCGCCCTGGATAATGCAGAAATTAAATATTCAACGGTTCAAAACTGGTATCCCGGCAATAAAGAAGGTAAAGGGGGAGTATACAATTTTGTTACAAAAAGGGGGTTGTGTGAGAATAACGCCAAAATTTCCTGGACACAGGTAGAAACCGGATCAGCTATTACCTGGAAGTACCCATCCTGTGTTTTAAAAGGAGATAATTCTATAGGTGAGTTCTATTCTATCGCTGTTACAAATAACTATCAGCAGGCCGATACGGGTACTAAAATGATCCATTTAGGAAAAAACACCAAAAGCACGATTATTTCTAAAGGGATTTCCGCCGGGAAGTCACAAAATAGCTACAGAGGTTTGGTACAGGTGAACAGCAGGGCCAAGAATGCCAGGAATTTTTCCCAATGCGACTCGCTGCTGATGGGAAATGACTGTGGGGCACATACTTTTCCATATATAGAAGTGAAAAATAAAACGGCACAAATTGAACATGAAGCGACCACAAGTAAAATAGGGGAAGATCAGATTTTTTATTGCAATCAGAGAGGAATAGAAACGGAAAAAGCCATTGCCCTGATAGTAAACGGTTTTAGCAAGGAAGTACTCAATAAACTTCCCATGGAATTTGCCGTTGAAGCGCAAAAACTATTGGAAATCAGCCTTGAAGGTTCCGTAGGTTAATTACTATGAAAAAATATATAGCATTATTGGTAATTGTCGTCTTATTTGCCTGTAAAGAAACAAATAAGGAAGTAGCGAATGTATCTGAAAGTAAGGAAGAAATCTCTAAAGCTGAAGTGAAGCTTTATGCCTTTGATGGTGGTACCGTTGTCGTAAATACATTAGGACTTTTTGCCCAGGATGAGACCTATAAAGGACAAAGTAAGGAATTTGCAGATGCATTTTATGTAATTCAACACCCAAAAGGCAACCTAATGTGGGATGCCGGACTTTCTGAATCTCTGGTTGGACTTCCTGAACCGTATACCTCACCTGACGGTGCTTTTACTGTCTCCAGAAAGGATTCTGTTTTAAGTCAGTTAAATTTAATTGGAATGACCCCTGACGATTTTCAATACATCTCATTATCTCATACTCATTTTGATCATAGCGGGCATGCTGACAAATTTAAAAATTCAACATGGCTTGTTCAGAATGAGGAGTTTGATTTTGTAACTGGCGAAGAAGTGAAAGCAAATAATCCGGAGATGTATGATGCTATAAAAGACTTAACAAACATCAAAAAAATTAATGGAGATTATGATGTGTTTGGAGATGGAACCGTGGTTTTAAAATATATGCCCGGCCATACGCCGGGACATCAGGTTTTATTTCTTGATTTAAAAGAGCACGGGCCTTTGCTTTTATCCGGGGACCTTTATCATTTTTATGAAAACAGGGAGTACAAGAGAATTCCAATTTTTAATTATGATGTAGCGCAAACAAGGGAGAGCATGAAAAAATTTGAAGCTTTTGCTAAGGAAAAAAAGGCTAAGGTATATTTACAACATCAAAAGGACGACTTTGATAAAATGCCAAAAGCACCTCAATATTTAAACTAAATAGAATATGTTAAAAGTAAATAATCTGCACGCAGGTGTAGAAGGGAATGAAATATTAAACGGAATAAACCTCGAAGTAAAAGCAGGAGAGGTGCATGCTATTATGGGCCCTAATGGTTCAGGGAAAAGCACCCTTGCTTCGGTGATAGCCGGAAAGGAAGAATTTGAAATTACAGAGGGGAGCATTGAATTGGATGGTGCAGATCTGGAAGACACTTCTCCTGAAGAAAGAGCGCACAAAGGAATTTTTCTTTCGTTTCAGTACCCTGTTGAGATACCGGGGGTTTCCGTAACCAATTTTATAAGAACGGCAATCAATGAGTCCAGGAAAGCACGCGGATTAGAAGACATGCCTGCCAACCAAATGTTGAAACTTATTCGTGAGAAATCTGAGTTGTTGGAAATTGACAGAAAGTTTTTATCTCGCTCTTTAAATGAAGGATTTTCAGGTGGCGAGAAAAAGCGAAATGAAATTTTTCAATTGGCTATGTTAGAACCAAAACTCGCCATTTTAGATGAAACAGATTCCGGTCTGGATATTGATGCTTTGCGAATTGTTGCCAATGGGGTGAATAAACTTAAGAGCAAAGACAACGCTATAATAATTATTACTCATTACCAGCGATTACTGGAATATATTATTCCAGATTTTGTACATGTTATACACGACGGTAAAATTGTAAAATCAGGTACCAAAGCATTAGCATTGGAATTGGAGGATAAGGGCTACGATTGGTTAAAAAATGAATCGGTTGTTTAATATTCCGTTGAATTAATTGAATATTAGAAAGCGAATTGTTTTATAAAGGCAATAAACAGAAAACACAATGATGGATTTAAAGGATAAACTTGTTTCTTCTTTCATGGCATTTGAGAACAACGTGGATGTAGATCACCCGGTTCATGATATACGATCGGAGGCAATTAAGAACTTCGAACTTAAAGGTTTTCCTAACAGAAAACAGGAGGCCTGGAAATACACCTCTTTGAACAGTTTACAAAAGATAGATTTCAGCATCTTTCCAAAACAGATAAATGCCTTGGAATACAAGGATGTTAAGCGGTATTTTCTTCATGAGATAGATACTTATAAGATTGTGTTTATTGATGGTGTATATAGTTCGTTCCTTTCAGAAACCACACATGACGGGGTAGATATATGCCTTATGAGTGCAGCTTTAAGCAAACCAATGTATAAGCAGATAATAGATGTTTACTTTAATAAGGTAGCTTCTAAAGATGAATCGCTTACTACATTAAATACAGCATTTAGTAAAGAGGGGGCTTATATTTATATTCCCAAAAATAAAATGCCTAAAAAGCCAATAGAAATATTGCATTTTGCTACGGGTAATGAAGCCGCATTGTTACTGCAACCCCGTAATTTAATTATTGTTGAGGAAAATGCCGAACTTCAGATTATAGAGCGCCATCAGAGTCTTACTTCCAATGAAGTATTGACAAATTGCGTTACTGAAATTTTTGCTGCTAAGAATGCAATAGTAGATTATTATAAAGTTCAAAACGACGTTAAAAATGCGTCCTTAATAGATAATACCTATATTTCTCAAAAGAGCAATAGCGTAGTGAAGGTTCATACTTTTTCCTTTGGAGGAAAGTTAACCAGGAATAATCTTAATTATTACCAGAATGGAGAATATATTGATTCTACCATGAAAGGGGTAACTATACTCGGTGAAAAACAGCATGTAGACCATCATACCCTGGTACATCACAGAGAACCTAATTGCGAAAGTCATCAGGATTACAAAGGAATTTATGGAGAAAAGTCAATAGGGGTATTCAATGGCAAAATCATAGTCGATAAGATTGCTCAAAAGACCAATGCCTTTCAACAGAACAATAATATTTTGATTAGTGATAAGGCTACTATCAATACCAAACCACAATTGGAAATCTTTGCAGATGATGTAAAATGTTCTCATGGATGCACTATTGGACAATTAGATGAAGAGGCACTCTTTTATTTGCAAACCAGAGGAATACCAAAAAAAGAAGCTTCGGCACTTTTGATGTATGCGTTTGCCAATAATGTTTTGGAAAGTGTTCGGATTCCTGAATTAAAAATGAGAATTAACAGGCTGATTGCCAATAAATTGGGTGTTCAGCTGGGATTTGATCTTTAATATTTAGTTTAGCTATATATAGCTCTGGCCGTATGATTACAACCAAATTGGATATTGACACTATTCGCAAGGATTTTCCTATTCTCCATAGGAAAGTTAATGGATACCCTTTAGTTTACCTCGATAATGCGGCTACTTCACAGACCCCAAAACAAGTCATAGATAGTATTGTAGATTATTATTCACGATATAATGCCAATATTCATAGGGGAGTGCATACTTTATCTCAGGAGGCTACAGATGCTTATGAAAACGCACGTATAAAAGTTCAAAAACATATAAATGCGGCTGAACCTTGTGAAATTATATTTACTTCTGGCACTACAGAAAGCATTAACCTGGTAGCTAACGGTTTTAAATCATTTCTAGAAAAAGGAGATGAGATACTGGTATCTGCTATGGAACACCATTCCAATATAGTTCCATGGCAAATGTTATGTGAACAAACGGGCGCTATCTTAAAAGTAATTCCAATGGATCAGGAGGGCGACCTCCTTATGGAGGAATACATTAAGTTGCTTTCAAATAGCACTAAATTGGTAGTTTGTAATCATGTATCCAATGCATTGGGTACTATAAATCCAATAGAACAAATAATTGGATTAGCACATGAGGTCGGAGCAGCTGTTCTGATTGACGGCGCCCAGGCGGCACCACACATTAAAATAGATGTTCAAAAGTTGAATGTGGACTTTTATACGATTTCTGCTCATAAAATTTGTGGACCAACCGGTGTAGGTGTTTTGTATGGCAAGGAAGAATGGCTCACAAAGTTACCACCATATCAGGGTGGAGGAGAGATGATAGCAGAGGTTACCTTTGAAAAAACAACTTATGCCGATTTGCCTCACAAGTTTGAGGCAGGGACTCCAAATATATGTGGTGGAATTGCTTTTGGAGCAGCTCTGGATTACATGAACTCTTTAGGTTACGAGGCAATCGCCAGTTATGAAAAAGAGCTCCTGGAATATGCTACAAAGGAACTTACTTCGATCAAGGGGCTAAAAATATACGGAACTTCCGAGCATAAAACATCCGTCATTTCTTTTAATGTTGAAGGGATTCATCCCTATGACATAGGTACGATACTGGATAAATTAGGAATTGAGGTAAGAACGGGGCATCATTGTGCGCAACCCGTCATGGATTACTTTAAAGTACCTGGAACGGTAAGGGCGAGTTTTAGCTTTTATAATACCAAAAATGAAGTAGATATTCTTGTAGAAGGAATAAAGAAAGCCATACAGATGCTAAGCTAAACAATGCTTGTTATCATTTTCCCAAACTATTGAAAACCACTGATACTTATTGTATTTTAGCCGAAAACCTTTTTATGAGAATTGAAGAAATTCAGAACGAAATTGTAGAAGAGTTTGCCTTGTTTGATGACTGGATGCAGCGGTATGAATATATGATAGAATTAGGGAAATCACTTCCATTAATTGAAGAGCAATATAAAACAGAGGACAATATAATCAAGGGTTGTCAGAGCAAGGTTTGGGTGCATGCAGAATTGGAGGAGGACAAACTGGTTTTTACGGCTGATAGTGATGCCATTATTACTAAAGGTATTATTGCCATTTTAATTAGAGCTTTTAGCAATCAAAAGCCGATGGATATTATAGAGGCAAATACAGATTTTATTGATAAAATAGGCCTTAAAGATCATTTATCTCCAACACGTGCAAATGGGTTGGTAAGTATGATAAAGCAATTGAAATTGTATGCCATTGCATACCAAACACAATTGAATTAAATAATTAATCCGAGAGATATGAGTGAAACAACAATAAATACAAAGGAACTAGGCGAGAAAATAGTAACCGTTCTCAAGACAATTTATGATCCCGAGATTCCCGTGGATATTTATGAATTAGGATTAATCTATGATGTTTTTGTTAATGAGGACAAGGATGTAAAAATACTGATGACGCTTACTTCACCTAACTGCCCTGTGGCAGAAACTTTGCCTGTTGAGGTAGAAGAAAGGGTTAAATCTCTGGACCTTGTTAAAGATGCGGAAGTTGAAATTACCTTTGATCCTCCCTGGACCCAGGATCTGATGAGTGAGGAGGCAAAATTGGAGTTGGGACTTCTCTAGTACTAGTGATAAAAGAAAATAAATCCGAAAGTATGTCTGAAATAGTAAATCGTGTAGCCCAAAGTAAACTGGTGACCTTCGATTTGGAAGAATACTATCCTCAAGGGAGCAGGTTGCAATTAGATATCAAAGAGTGGCTTTACGAGGATCTTATACTTAAAGAGAAGGAATTCAGGAACCAGGTAGCTTTGCATAATTGGGAACAATATAATGATGCCTATGTGGCTCTTAACTGCTCTTCAGATGCCATAGTCCCGGGATGGGCTTTTATGTTAATCTCCACAAAATTGCAGCCCTATGCAAAGAAAGTGGTTTTAGGCTCTTTGGAAGATCTTGAGACCACGCTTTTTCAGTCTGTTATAGAAGATCTGGATATCTCTGATTTTAAAGATAAACCTGTAATAATTAAAGGGTGCAGTAATAAACCAGTGCCACCAAATGCCTATCTATGGGCTACTATTAAACTTCAGCCGGTAGCTAAAAGTATCATGTATGGAGAAGCCTGTTCTTCCGTGCCTTTGTTTAAAAGGAAATAGCATCCATTATTGTTAAAATCTCCTAACAATTCATACATTTGCCGTTCTAAATAAAAACTAGACATTATGAAAAAATTATTAATAGTATTGGCAATTTTAGCCAGTACTGGTTATTCTTTAGCCCAGACCCGAGATGAATTAAAAGCAGCCAAGGCAACTAAAACAGATTCGATAGCTGCTATTCAGGGGAGGGCAGATGCGATTCAGGCAGAAATTGATGCCTTACCTGGATGGAGAGTTGGAGCTTTTGGAACTATTGGGGGTAGTTTTTCCGGGTTTAATAATTGGTATGCTCAGCAAACCCCTAATAATTCTGCCGGAACAATTGGATTTACTGTTAATGCCTTCGCCTATAAGAATGAGAGTAAATATTTTTGGAGAAATGACCTTACACTAAATCTTAACTGGGTAAAATTTGATGATAAGGATGATCCTAATGATCAAAATGGATTTAGGCAAGCGACTGATGTATTTAATATTTCAACTTTATACGGCCGGAAATTGAGCGAAAAGTTTGCCATTTCGGGATTAGCGGAATATAGAACTACCATTTTAAGCAATTTCAATGATCCGGGTTACCTGGATCTTGGTGTTGGAGCTACATGGACACCTATTAAAGATCTAATAGTGGTGATCCATCCCTTGAATTATAATTTTGTATTTAGCAGTAGCGATGCAATATTTGAGTCATCGCTGGGAGCAAAGATTGTAGCCGATTACGGTAGGGACTTTGGTGCGATTAAATTCAGAACGAATCTGTCCATATTCCAGAGTTACAAAAGTTCTGATCTCTCTAATTGGACCTGGACAAACTCCTTTAGTTATACATTATGGAAGATGATAGGAATTGGATTTGACTTTGGCCTGAGAGATAATAGACAGGAAGCTCTTAATTATGCCATTAATACAATAGGAGACCCAACTGCTACTTTTGATAATATTGACAACAAACTTCAAACCTATTATACATTA
The DNA here is from genome assembly GCF_947260015.1 of uncultured Eudoraea sp. GTDB lineage: Bacteria > Bacteroidota > Bacteroidia > Flavobacteriales > Flavobacteriaceae > Eudoraea. The sequence goes on from NZ_CAMYOM010000009.1 coordinate 70,322, forward strand.
GGCTTAAGCTACAAGTTTTAGCACGGCCTGAATATTCATAACCAAAAAACCCCGGCAAATCTGCCGGGGTTTTTTAGTAAAGTAGGTTGGTAAAATTTGGTTTATTAATTATTATTATGGTTAAGAGACGATTTGGGGAATCGAACACTTTAAATTAAGTTCAGGGTTAGATTTGGGGTTGAACACTATCACTTAATTACTACGTAAAGATAGGTTGAGCAAACTTTTGATCATAAAATATGTTGTGAATCTATTGCTGTATGTTGTGAAAAATATGAGTGGTTTATTTACCTCGGTGAAATGCATATTCTATTTTTAATTTATCAAACTTGCTCCATTAATTATTTCAACTTCTGAGATATATTGACAATAGTTTTTGGCGGTTATTGCCAGGATATTATATCTCAAATTTATAATAAACAAAAAAACCCCGGCGTTTCCGTCGGGGCTTTGTTAGAAAAGTAGGTTTGTAAAACTTGGTTTGTTAATCTAATACTTTGGTTAAGTGCCGATTTGGGTTCTGAATCATCCCGGTTAACATCGGGAAGAATAACACTTAAATTAAGTTATGCTTTGATTTGGGGTTAAACACTAACACTTAATTACAATGTAAATGTAGTTTGGTTCTTCGAAATCTCTAAATTATTGTTGTGAAGTGGAGTTATAATGTTGTGAAAAATATGAAGTGTATCAGTTGTCAGATGAATGACCTGACTACCTATGATTTGCATAGGCATAATTCACTTACCAATTCGAATAGATAATTTGGAAAATAATTAATATTGATCAAGGTGTTCGGGATAAAGAAAATTGTTATAAGGGAAGCGGGAAATATGGATTTTCCTTACTGCATCATATACTTTTTTACGGAACTCATCCAGATTCTCCTTTTTCAGAGCGGAAATAAAAATGGCATTATCGCCTAATTTTTGCATCCAGGTATGTTTCCATTCATCAATGGTAAAGTGCTTTGAACTCCTTTCGGTCATTAGATCGTCTTCTTCCAAAATTTCCTGAGTGTATAGATCAATTTTATTAAAGACCATTATTGTTTTCTTATCAGAAGAGCCAATCTCGTTCAATATTTTATTTACAGAATTAATATGATCTTCAAAATTGGGATGTGAAATATCTACGATGTGAAGCAATAGATCTGCTTCTCTAACCTCGTCTAAGGTGCTTTTAAAACTCTCTACTAATTGTGTAGGCAGTTTGCGTATAAACCCAACGGTATCGCTTAACAAAAAGGGTAGATTACCCAGCACCACTTTTCTAACAGTAGTGTCTAATGTCGCAAATAATTTGTCCTCAGCAAAAACGTGACTTTTACTAATGACGTTCATAAGTGTTGATTTGCCTACATTGGTATATCCTACCAATGCTACACGTACCAGGGCTCCACGGTTTCCACGCTGGGTGCCCATTTGGCGGTCAATTTTTGTTAATTTCTTTTTTAGTAATGCTATTCTATCTCTGACTATCCTACGGTCTGTTTCAATTTCGGCCTCTCCAGGACCTCGCATTCCAATACCCCCTCTTTGCCTTTCAAGATGCGTCCACAAACCGGTTAGCCGAGGCAATAAATACTCATATTGTGCAAGCTCTACCTGTGTTCGGGCATAGCTCGTTTTGGCTCTTTGAGCAAATATATCCAGTATTAAACCAGTTCTGTCCAGTATTTTGCACCGCAGTATCTTCTCAATATTGCGCTGCTGACCAGCCGAAAGTTCATCGTCAAAAATGACAGAACCTATTTCGTTTTCATCTACATAGGCCTCTATTTCCTGAATTTTACCACTCCCAATATATGTTTTTGGATTGGGCAAATCCATTCGCTGCACAAAACGTTTTAATACTTCGCCGCCAGCCGTATAAGTCAGAAACTCAAGTTCATCAAGATATTCCTGTACTTTCTTTTCATTCTGCTGTTTGTTAATAACACCTACCAGAATTGCCTTTTCATATTCTATATTCTGTTTCTCTAACATCTAATAAATTATAGTGCAAATCTAAGTAATTGGAACCAAGTGATTTTCGTAATTTTGGAAACCAAATAAAAAATTCATGAATTTTTCATTTCTGAAAAGAAATAAACCCAAAAACGTTCATACCATTGTCTTTTATAACCTGGAGAATCTTTTTGATATAGGAGATGATCAAAATACACTTGACATAGATTTTACCCCAAAAGGAAAGAAAAAATGGACCAAAAGGAGGTATAAAAAAAAGTTGCTCAAACTTGCAAATACCATTTGCAGAATAGGGGTTAAATCCACTAACAAACCACCAGTGATCGTGGGTATAGCAGAGGTTGAGAACCAGGAGGTAATTAAGGACCTGATCTCCTCAGGGGCTTTAAAAAAAGAGGATTACGATTACGTTCATTACGATTCTCCTGATGAAAGGGGAATAGATACCGCTTTATTATATCTAAGATCGAATTTTAGTGTCCTGCGTTCTACACCTATCCCTTTACTGATTTTCAATCCTGAAGGCGAAAGAGACACAACCCGGGACATACTTTATATTCACGGTGTTTTAAACGGGGAGGAAATTCATGTTTTTGTAAATCACTGGCCATCACGAAGAAATGGAGATATAGAAACAGATTACAAAAGAATTAAAGCTGCCGAGACCATTAGGGACTATATGACGGAAATTGAAAAAAATTATTCAAATCCCAATTATATTATCATGGGAGATTTTAACGATGGTCCGGACGCAATAAGTATCCGCACTTTGGTTGATGCGAAAGAGTTGTATAATCCTATGGAAAAACTATTGACTCCCGAAAGAGGCAGCGCAAACTACAGAAGAAGCTGGTCACTTTTTGATCAGATTCTGGTCTCTCATAGCTTTTTCAATTATGAAAAAGGCACGCATAGTTTTACGCATGCCAATATTTTTGACGACCATCAGCTTAAAGAATGGGATGGCAAATATGCTGGAAATCCCTTTAGAACGTATGTAGGGCAAAAGTATAAAGGGGGATACAGTGACCACTTTCCTGTATATATTCAATTAAAATTCAATTAAAACAGATTGGGGATATTTCAAACCGCTCTCTAGATGTGTATTATTTGATCTTCACGCAATAATGATTCGAGGGTTGGTTGGAATAAACGAAGTGCAAGTTGTTATTGAACATCGGGAGGCATTAAAAAGCAGATAGCTTTAGGTAATACGCTTATGGTAGCTGGGGCAAGGCCCACATACTCGCCATCAGCCTCAATACCACAAGAGTCGTTGCTTTCAAGCAACACTTCATTGGCATCATGGTAGCTAACCTGTGGAAGGTTGATTTTCACTCCTTTTTTCAAATTACCCAAGTTTTTTAGATAGTCCCAAATGCTCAAATCCCCGAAGATAGTAACCTGAAACTGCCCATCGGTAAGCTTGGCATCGGGGGCGATGCAGATATCATTGCCAAAGTAACGTCCGTTGGCCACTGCCATTTGCAGCAACTTGCCCTTCCACTGCCATGTGTTGCTGGTACAGCTTACCTCTTTTTTAACATAGCTGAGAAACCCTTTTATGATGTGCTTGAAGTAATTGAAGCCAGGGCCTAACATACTTGATGATTGTTCTAGATTTTGCGCCACTTCCGAGCCAAGCCCAACTCCTGCTATATTGATAAAATGGCGGGTTTCCTGGGTCTGTTGTATTATTATTTTCCCAAGGTCTATCTTTTGGGTGGTATTGGATTGAATCAGTGCAATCAGTTCTTCAATGGAATTGGAGATGCGTGCCGTTCTAGCAAAATCATTGGCCGAACCAAATGGGAGCAGCCCTATTGCCGGGTATTCATTGGCTGGTATGTTACTTTGCAACATGCCATTGATAACCTCGTGCAAGGTGCCATCACCCCCAACGGCAACCATATAATCGCAGCCGTTTTCAGTGGCTTGCTTGGCCAATTCGATGGCGTGTTTTTTCCTTAGGGTGGAAATGAACTGCACACTGCCCGTATTCGTTTGTTGACAGTATTGGTCAAGCCTTGGGAGCACTTTTGCCAAACGGTTGTTTTTGTTGTTGACTACAAACACAATGTTCATTCGGTCAAGGTAGCATATTCCTTTAGTTTAGACAATAACAAGATTAAGCATGGTGCTGAGCTTGTCGAGATTTGGGACTTAGTTTTCAGTAGGTATTAGTCAAGGGATTTGTTGCAGTAGTGTAACAAAGCAAATGAAACTTGCTCAAGTGTACGTGGTTTGCAATTTCATCTAATGTCGGCTGTTCAATTTGATTTTCACGAATAAATTGAATTGCCTTTGTGATTGTTTCGTAGTAAAAATTTTCTTCCATAAGGCAAAATTCATAATACTTATTGTAATAGACAATCCGTTTGTTGCTCGAATATGGCATAACGTGTTCGTGTATGGTTTCGTTTTGTCTTAGACTAGTCTTTCTGAGCGAGAATGTCCCGATTCATCGGGATAGCGAAGACAGCCGATCTAAAGTTTCAATTTAAGGAAATTATTATTTATAGGAGAATTTCACAATGTACAGATTCAGCAAAATGAATTATACACGTCTTAAGTTTTTCTCCATAAGGTCGTATCGTATTTTTCTAAAGAATTTTATCATTTGTTAGTGGTTGGTAATAATGAAGCACAACAATAGGATATAGTTATTAACTATATATCTTTTATATAAACTAAGATAGTACAACTAAGATTATAAACACAATACATTTAAATACAAGACCCCTACATTAGATAGAGTGATTCAAAAATATTCTTTGTGAAACATAAATCACAAGTTGGCTGGAAGAATAATTCTAAATATGAATGATTTGGTCTTCACCCAATAACTCATCATTACGAAGCCTGAGAAAGACTTGCGCTAAAGTTTTTAGTGCAGTTAAACTTTCAAAGGCTTGCTCTTAACTATTAAATACTGTAATAATCATCTTGTTCATAGCAATAAACTTTAATAGTAAAAAAGGTGTAGTTTCTTATACATCTAAGTCCATTTCATTTGTTTAGTCAATTAACTCAAAATCGTTCAACACCCACGTTTTTTGAATGTAGCCATCAAGTGGACCATAGAAACGGAACACTACAAAAAAGCCTTTTGAAGGATCTGTTTTGATCCAGTTGCTTCTTAGCTTTTTATCTTTTGGAGGCTTAGGTCCAAAATACATATCTACAGAACCATCTTTGTTTTCTACATGCTTTTTCAAACTACTTACCTTCCTTAGCAGCCTGATCAAATATTTTTAGCATTCGCGCATCCGGCTTGTAAGGTTTACCTTTTTCGATACCTAAGGAAGCTAACTTCCCTAATTCATCTTGATCAAATAAAGCACTTGGCTCGTATTGAATTATTTCGTTTAACATTTCAAAAGCTGATCCATCCTCAGGAAACAAGGTGTTTATACCCATTCCTGAAACATTGATATAATTGCCTTTTCTTGGGCCTGTTTTTAAAGGATATACTTTTAACCTTTCTTCGAACCATTTAACGGCTTCATCACCATTCCCCACATCGAATCCACGCATCATCGCCCAAATTCTGTAGCTATTTGATTTTATTACAAAATAACCTTCACTTGGTATATCTCCTTTATAATCTGCTGGTACAAAAAGGTATTTTCCTCCTTTTCCTAAATCGGGTCCTGTTGGTCCAAAATCAGTCAAATATTTAAAGTCTGCATCAGGTATTTCTACAACCGTAGGGCCATCAACTCCTAAATCTAAAGAAGCAAATGCATAAACCGTACTGTTATTACCGGTTAAATAATTTTCGCTTGCCTGCATAAAATCGGCTTCAACTGCAATATCAGAAGATGAAGTAAAACCAAAATCACGCGCTTGAGCTCTAACAATTCCATAGAGCGACATCGCTGGCATAAAATCCATATAGGCTTGTGTTGCACGCTGCAAATCTAATTGATCAAATATAAGTTGAGTGGACTCTTCTGTTGGAAATGCACCTCCAACAAATTCTAAAGTGCCATAACTTGTTTCAATTTTATCTGGAGCAGGTGTAAAATCTTTTGCTGTTTCTTTTGCCCCTGATGGTTTAAAAATATTCATTCTTTCGCCCGTTTGCTGTGCAAATACACTTGTAGCTATTAACAGGGAGGCACTAAATGCCAGTGTTTTTATTCGTTTCATAATTTTAGTTATTAATTATTTACTATAATAAAATTCGTAAGTTGAGTAATACCAGGTGATAATCACAGAGCGTACTGAGTATTCCCAACAATGCGACCTGATCTTCAACTTGTCCGGTTAGTACAGAAACAGATCCAAAATCAGGATCTTCCTCTTTAATGATTTGCAAATCCCGAATACTATCGGCCCAATCAATTTTTACGTCTCCTGCTACCCGAATTTGATAGGTTGCAGTTTTGGAAAAAATTGAATA
>NZ_CAMYOM010000010.1:0-65869 GCF_947260015.1 uncultured Eudoraea sp.
GATCTTTTCACCCAGCCTCTGGATATCCAAAATGATCTTTGATCATACCAGATCATTTGAGCCTCTCGAAAAAACTAAGATTTATCTATACGCAGGAGGAAAAGAAAGTAAAGAACATTTACCCAATGTACAAAAACTGGAGGCCATCATCCGAAAGAAAATGGTAGATGGGCATGCCTTTGATTTTCATTTTTCAGTAAATGAAGATGGTAATCATGCGGAGGTATACTGGAGAGAAGAATTTCCACTGGCCGTGAAATGGCTTTTTTTTGAATCGTAACATATGAAATACATACCTATTGAGCAGCTTGATCCCGAAAAAGATCTTATTCTGCCGTGCCGAAAAAATCAACTAGATCTGCTGAAGAAGTTTACAGCTAATGTTACCCCCGACTTTGAAGGCGAACACGCCACCTTTCAGACTTTTTACGGGAAGGGTGGAAACAGGATTTACGCCCTGGGGATTGGTGAGGAAAAGGATGCGGTAAAGATCGATAAGGCTTTCCAGAAGTTATGTTTTGATACTAAAAAGTACTGGAAGGCTGACATGCAGTTACAAGCTGCAGCTTTGAATGAAGAAGAACTGCAAAAAGCTGTTATAGGCCTTGAAATGGGAACTTACCAGATCGGAAGTTTCAAAACGGAACAAAAAGCCGCCACAGAAACGGAAATTCAGGTTACGGGCAACGGGGACATTACCAGAGTTATTAATGAAGCGGCCCTTATCGGAACTACTATTAACCGAATCAAGTCTCTTATAGATGCCCCGGCGAATCATAAAACACCCGAATATCTTGGTAGTTGGGCTAAAGAATCCGCAGGGCAGAACCAGTATAAATGTACGCTGCTTGGGAAAAGTGAACTGAAAGAACAAGGTTTCGATGCCGTTCTTGCAGTGGGCCGTGGAAGTGAAAACCCTCCGGTGGTGATAGTCACCGAATATATTGCTAAACCTGGTGCGGGGATCGATATCGGCCTGGTTGGGAAAGGGATTACTTTTGATACCGGCGGATTATCTATAAAACCATCCCAAAACCTGCACTATATGAAAAGTGATATGGGAGGTGCCGCAGTGGTCCTTGGTGTCGTAGAACTTGTAGCCAGGATGGGTCTGAATATCAATATAGTGGGGGTAGTAGCTTCAGCAGAGAATGCCGTTGATTCAAAAAGCTACAGACCAGGAGATGTCATAAACTCATATTCAAAAAAGAGTATAGAGATTATTGACACTGATGCGGAAGGGCGCCTGGTGCTGGCAGATGGCCTGAGTTACATAATTAAGCAATTTCAACCGCACCAGGTCATAGATCTGGCTACCCTTACCGGAAGCGTCGTACGTACCTTGGCTTATTCTGCTGCAGGGATGTTTACTAACGACACTGAAATGGCGACTAGCATGTCGGATATTGGAAACCGTATAAACGAACGTGTATGGCAATTACCCCTTTATGAAGAGTTTGAAACTGATCTGCAGTCAGATATAGCAGACCTTCGAAATTTCAGCGGGAAGCCTATTGCCGGAGCCATTACGGCCGCCAAGTTTCTGCAGGCGTTTACAGATGATCATAAACACTGGATGCACCTCGATATAGCCGGGGTGGCTTTTGGGGACTCACACTATGCCAAAATGAAAAGCAGCACGGGCTTTGGTGTTCAACTCATTTTGGAGTATATTAAAACTTTAATTTAGAAATAATGCCCGGACCAACACTAAATTTTCTCTGCATCTCCACCTTTTTTAAAGGGACAGATTTCCTGAAAAGTTGTAAAACTGAAGGAAACAATGTTTACTTGTTAACCTTAAAAAAGCTGGACAAGGAAGATTGGCCCTGGGAGTTTATAGACGATGTATTTTATGTGGAGCAATGGAATGATTCAGATGTACGAAAAGGGATTGCATATAAGTTTCGGTCTATCAGGTTCGATCGTTTTGTGGCTCTGGACGACTTTGATGTAGAGCGGGTAGCAGCATTGCGGGAACACTTCCGGATGCCCGGTATGGGCAGTACAACTGCACGTCATTTCCGCGATAAACTGGCCATGCGATTTAAGGCAAGGGATGAAGGGATTAACGTGCCCCAATTCACAGGGCTTTTTAATGATTCGGATATAAATAACTTTGTAAGTTCTGTGAATCCACCATGGTTGTTAAAACCTCGTTCTGAGGCCTCGGCAGCCGGGATAAAGAAATTACACAATAATAACGATCTATGGGAAAAAGTCCATGCACTTGGTGATGAAAGAGACAATTACCTGGTAGAAAAATTTGCGCCGGGGAATGTATACCATGTAGATGGACTCCAAATGGATGGTGAGGTCATTTTTTCCAGAGTGAGTAAATATCTGGATACGCCTTTTGATGTTGCCCATGGTGGTGGAGTTTTCCGATCCGTGAATTGTGAAATAGGATCTGAACCGGAAAAAGGCCTGACAAAGATGAACGCCCAGGTGATGAAAGCTTTTGGACTGAAGTATGGAGCCTCCCACACAGAGTTCATCGAGTCTAAAGAAACAGGGGCACTTTTCTTTCTTGAAACCTCCTCCAGGGTTGGCGGGGCCAATCTGGCTGAAATGGTAGAATTTGCTTCCGGTGTAAATTTGTGGAAAGAATGGGCCAGGATAGAAACGGCAACCCTTAAGAAAACGGTCTATAAATTGCCAAAGATGTTCAATAAAACTGCGGGGATTGTGGTATCATTAAGTCGCTTTGAACATCCAGACACCTCCGGATTTAATGATCCTGAAATTGTATGGCGAATGAATAAACCCTGGCACATTGGCCTTATCGTAGTAGCTGATACCAGTGAACGTGTACTGGAGTTACTGGACGCTTATACACAGCGGATAACTCACGATTTTCATGCCAGTTCCCCCGCTCCGGATAAACTTCATGATTGAAGGTTTAAATCTCAAAGAAGCCGGCACTGCTGCCTACCCAAATCTTGTCCTTATTGTGTCTTACTCCAACCATTTCACCCTTACTTAAACGCACCAAATTACTAATAATCTGCATTGAATTGGTTTTGCTGCTTCGAATCAACATAATTCGTATCTCACATTTAGCAGGAACATCCAAGGTGTCTACAACGGGGTGATAGGCGACTTTCTCCTGAAGCATATAATTTGCCTTATTGGGCAGGGCATCAATGATTTCTTTGGTCACATTAATTTGAACACCTGTTCCGGCAAAGGAATACAGGGGTTTCAGGACATAATTTTGAAGGTCTGAGGGCAGTGATTCCAACTTATCGAGCAGGTACGATTTTGGAACATAATCGCCTTTTAAAAAGGGCATTAAATACTTACTTATCCGGAAGAACCAGTTCGGATGGCCAATCCACTCTACATCCACCTCATCCACAAAATGAAATTCTCTTTTAAGCTCCGGGCGCTGGTAGAGTTCATCAAAAATTACCCGGTTGTAAATCTTTTCTATTTTCACTTCTATACCATCTTCATCGAGGTAGAAAAGGGTTTTACCACGCTTTTTTAGTTTTGTGAGACACAGGGTCTTCACCCCAAGCCTGATTTCCGTAGCCTTAAAGTCTATAGCGGTGGCTTGCTTTTCGGGCTCTACTTCCAGTATTACCACTTGTTTTGGATCTGTATCTCCAACAATTTCTGAACGCAGGAGTTCCAGGAATTCCGCATGGGTAATGCTGTTGGGGTGGATAGAAAATCCTTCGGGAATATCAAAATGTCGCCTGTAAGTCCTTGCCAATGCTTCCTGGTAATAAAAAAGAGAGGGAAATCCCTGTAGTTCTATCAGTTTAGGGGTGAGTTCACCCTGCTCATCCAGGCAGATGCCGAAATCCATTTGAATAAATTTTGGGTGATCATCCTCGTTGGGAACAATAATTTCATCATTATAAAAGGCACCCTGAGTCAATTCCTTAAAATCCGGCCGGTTTATTACCTTCATAATGTCTGCTGTAGCGTCGAATAGACGCTGACGCAACTTATGTGGAATAAAGATCGGGGTTTCCGCAACCTTGAAACCAGGCACCGTTCCGAAACGCTGTTTCAGGTCATCCATTAAAGCCTGGTACTTTTCTTGAGTGAATTCTTCAATGTACGCTTTTCGATATTCTTTTATCATGGAGATCTAATAGATTAGTTGCCGGGAAACCTGTTCCAATGCGTTTGCAATGAATTTTGGAAGAATCACTGCATGGGTTTTCATGATCTTATCGGGATCATCCATGTGTTCCATCATATCATCGTATTTCTGTTCACCAAAATTTTTAATCACAATTTGTTTGTTCTTTTCCTGAGAAAAATGGATTTTCATCCCCACAGGTTCTGCCTCCGGATGGAATTGTGTGCCCACAAATTCTTCTGAAAAGCGAACAGCCATGATGGCACGTTCAAGTTCCACATGGGTACGTATTTTTTCGAGGCTAAGGATGGTCGCTCCATGTTCTTTGAAGACTTTCAACCTGGGTTGGATCAATTGCCAGTCGCGGGAATCAACAGCATAAAAAGGATCGTCAAGCCCTTCCAGTAAAGGATCTTTTACTCCTGCCTTGGTCTTGTGAACGGGAAGGATTCCGAAGGACGTCCTTTTCCTAATTTTAATAGTCCCTAGCTCAAAATAATCACAAACCAGCTGAAAAGAATAACAGATAAAGAAAAAGTACTTCTTCTGATGCGCTGAGGCCTTGTTAAAGTCCCAAATGTTTTGAACCAATTTCAGATAAGGCTCCCGCCAAGGACCTTCTTCCAATGGACTTCCGGGGCCGCCACTTGAAATATAAATATCAAAAGAAGTGTCCGGCAGCTCATTCTTACCACGAACATCAAAAACTTTGAAGGTACTAAGGTTCTTAAAAGATTTTACAATCTCGACAATAAGGCCCAGTCCCTGATTGGGGACATTTGCATTCATGTCCAAAACTGCTATTTTCCCCTTGGATTTCTCCATTTTACGCATTTGTTTAAGTTCCCAGTAAAGTTTGTTCTGTTATATAGTCTACTACCTTTATGAGATCTTTGGTCTCTTCATAAACGGCTAATTGCCTATCTGCACCGGTCCCCCGTTTCATCATTTCCCTTACATTTTCAACTTCTTTCCGCGATCCAAGGTCATCTACTACGTCGTCTATGAATTTTGTTTTCATTGATAAGCGCTCTGTGATACAGTATAAAATTAAGGTTTTGCGACTTTAGTTTATGCAATTTGGCCACCAGTGCCTGTATTACAGCCGTAATGGTTATAGTCTCCTCTATGGTCAAAGGCACGTCACAGATTCTAACCTCCAGGGTAGGGAAAAAAGGGTGTATTCTGATATCCCACCAGATCTTCTTGGGGTTGTCAATACATTTCGTTTTTACCAATAAATTCACATAGCTCTCATACTCACTTAAACTATTAAAGGCCCCTGGAATTCCCGTTCTTGGAAATTTGTCGAAAACCTTAGACCTATATGATTTGAAGCCCGTATTCCTGCCTTCCCAAAAAGGGGAATTGGTGGAAAGGGCATATAAGTGCGGTAAAAAATAACGCATAGAATTAGTAAGATGGAGTGCCAATGCCTTATCTGCGATACCGACATGTACATGGAGACCAAAGATGAGGTTAGACCTTGCTGTATCCTGCAATTCCATTATAATCTCATCATATCTTGGATTGGGTGTAATGTGCTGTTTTTCCCACTCGGAAAAAGGATGGGTGCCTGCAGCACCAATTTTAAAGCCCAGTCCGTTGGCGATCTCGGATATGGATCGTCTCAGATGTGTCAGCTCAGCATGGGCTTCCTTAATATCTCTGCAAATATTGGTCCCCACTTCAACCACTGCCTGATGCATTTCTGCCTTTACCTGCTCGCTTAGTTGTTTTTCAGCCTCCAAAACAATCTGCTGATCGTGGGAAATTAATTCCCTGCTTTCCGGATCAATTACCTGATATTCTTCTTCAATCCCTAATGTAAATTCCATTTCCGCTTGGGTATTTCTTATTCATCTTTTAAAAATTCACAACGGCCTCCTACTAAAGAGGGGTTTTCTTTCCGGTGATCTGGTCTTGTACAAAAGTACCCCAGGTAAGATTCATCTTCCCTTTTTTATAGGCTTGCGCCCTTTCAATGGCCATATTTGCGGCGTTCTCCACAATCCAGTCGAAATTGTCCTGGCCAACTGAATGGATATCCGCATCGGGCGCCGGGTTACAAAAATCGATAGCGTATGGAATGCCATCCCGGACAGCAAATTCTACTGTATTGAAATCGTACCCCAGGGCTTTGCAAAGCCGGATACAATATTTTTTGACGGTATCCAGAATTGCCGGATCTACCTCAGGTCCGTTAATAACATAACGCAAATGATGCGGATTCCGTGGTTCATACTGCATGATATGCACATTGTCTGTACCCAATACATAACAACGGAAATATTCTTTGAATTGGATTTCTTCCTGAAGCATCATGACTAACTGACCTGTTTCGGCATGTTTTGCCCAGAGGTCTTCAGGGTCATTCACACGGTAAACACTCTTCCAGCCACCGCCGGAATGTGGTTTCATATAGGCGGGAAAGCCGATAGTTTCAAACATTTTATCCCAGTTCAAGGGAAATTTTAGATTACGAAAGGAATCTTCATCCGTATCATCCGGGCGAAACGAAGACGGTAACACAACCGTTTTCGGAACCGGAACCCCTACATTTACAGCCAGGGCATTGTTAAAAAACTTCTCATCGGCACTCCACCAAAAAGGGTTATTTATTACCGCAGTGCCTGTAATAGCTGCATTCTTGAGATAAGTTCTGTAAAAGGGAACATCCTGGGAAATCCTATCTATAATGACGGCATAATCCGTCGGTGCGGCCTGCTCTACCATATCTATACTCACCGCCTCGGCTGTGATACCCTTAATCCCTTTTTCATTTACCCTTTGGATAAACGCCTGTGGAAAGGAGTTTTCCTGACCGAATAAGATTCCTATTTTTTTCATAATGCTGATTTTAGATACTTATAATTTTGAAAGGTATTCCGGGAACATCTGTTTCCAGATAGGCCAGTCGTGCTCTGCCCACTTACGCTCATCCCACCAAAACGGGATGTTCTTTTCACCAAGGATACGTGCTAACTGCTTGTTTGCATCCAGGCAGATATCCCACTCGCCAACACCAAGTACGATCTTCATATTCCAGAGGTCCGGATGGTTAGATCCGGGAAGGTAATCTACCGGATTATTGAAAAACACATTGTCGTCATAATATCCGTCCATAAATGATTTGATATCGAAGGAACCGCTCATACTGAACATATGGCTAACTTTCTCAGGATGTTTAAAAGCGAAGTTCGCTGCCTGATACCCTCCGAAACTAGGCCCTGCCACTGCAACTTTAGGAATGCCTTTCTGATGGCAGATGGCGTTCACAAGCTCTTCCAGGACAAACTTATCATACCAAATATGGTTTTTAACACGCTCCGCCGGATGAATACCCTTATTATACCAACTGAGTTCGTTGATACTGTCCGGACAATAAATTTGAACGAGTCCCTGTTCCAAAAACCATCGTGCAGATTCTATCAGCCCAAAATCCTTACACTCGTAATAACGTCCCGAAGTGGTAGGAAAAAGGATAACAGGATAGCCTGCGTGGCCAAAAACCAGCATTTCAATTTCCCTGCTTAAAGCAGGGGAATACCATTTGGAATACTCTTCTTTCAATAGTTTGATTTAATTAAAAAACGTCTGAAATGCCAAGATACTTTTTTTCCGTTAAATCATGCATATTTATAAGTAAAAAGCCGCTGATACACACCGCATTAGTCTGTTTCTCTTCAGATTGCAAAGTTTCAAAATAATGTTCGTATTATTACCAATACCAGTCCGATTAGAAAGATAGTCGTAAAAATTAATTTGTTATTCTTCGCTAACCAATTAGGAAGAAAAATATCGAAGTTGTCTTTTTGAGAATCCGAATATTTCCTTGCTAAAACGGTCAAAGGACAAAACATTCTGAATAGCAAAAGAACTATTCCTTCACCTATTACAAGCACTATCCCAAGCCAGGTATAGGTGTTAATAGCACCGGTTATTCCGGAGTATACCACATAGAAAATCACAGCTACAAAGAACATCCAGATCAACGTATGTGTCAGTTTTATGACAAAAAGTTTGTTGGTATGATCCATGACTTATCCAAATAAAATAGTGTATTGCAAGGGTAAATCCTCCGGAAAGTTCCTGCCAATATCATCCATTGTATTATTATTTCAAACCTTTTAGCATTGCAACAAATTTAAAGTGTTCTTTTCCAATTTGAAAATCGTGGTCTCCAATCTTTTCAAAACCACTCCTTCCGTAAAAATTTATTGCCCGCTCATTACTTTTAGGAACAGAAAGCCAAATTTTATCAAACCCCTTTTCCCTTGCCGTATTTAGTAAGCTGTTTTGTAATTCCAAACCAATTTTCATAGACAGAAAATCCTGTAAAACATATATTTTTTGCATTTGACAAATGTTTTCGGAAGAACTGAATCTTGTTGGGGAATTTAATTTTGCATAACCTACGGGCAGATCATCTACCAGGGCAAGCCAAAAAAGATTATTGGGGTTTTCAAATCCACTTCTAATTTTTGCTACAGAAAAAGTCCGGTTATAATACGCCAACAGATCGTTTTTATCTCTAAAGTAATATCCAAATGTCTGTGGAAAAGTTACTCTGCCTAATAAGGTGATATATTCAGCATCTGTAGTATTGGCCAATCTAATTTCAATACTTTGCATTTCGTTATTCTGATGATTTCCATGAATGCTAGTTTTGTAGGACAACCTCATCGAATTCAACTATTAATTTCCTGTCAACCTGAGTTGATGCATACTTATACAATGCAATCCACCCCCACCTCAATTCACCGCTAAAGCATCTAATACAACCACCATTCCATATGGCCCAGTACCAGATTAGTTTATTTCATTTTTAGTGCTTTTATCATATTTAGCTACTGCTTCGCTTTAGCCATATCAACATTCTCAATAAATTCTATCAGGCCTTTAAAATAAATTTCCGCATCATCATACATAGCTAAATGGCTACCATTTGGACAATGCAAATAGCGGCCGTTCTGAACTTCTGAAGCTATCCATTCCATGTGTTTTGGATCCATGGTGTCATAAGCCCCCCCAATAGCTAAGGTCGGAACTGTAATTTTTGAAAGTTCTGATTTTACATTCCAATTCTTCAATTTTGCATCACCCACCACGCCAAATTCACTTGGGCCTTGCATAGTTACATAGAAATCCATATTTACGTGGGCAAATGCCCTGTTTACAGGGTTAGGCCATTCTTCCAATGGCATTCGCAATACATGTTCCGGATAATAGTTGTTATAAATTAACTCAGAATATCGTGGGTTGCTATAATCACCTTTTGATTCCAGCACCCTTATTTCTTCTAATACATCCGGGGGTAATTGGGGGCCAAGAACATCATTGGCATAGGTAACATAATCCTGGATAGATGCCATCATGTTCGATATAATAAGGCCTTTTAGATTTTCCTGGTATTTTAGCGCGTATTCCATGCATAAGATGCCTCCCCAAGAACTTCCATAGAGGTAAAAATTATCTGAATTTAAACCAAGTGCCTTTCTAACCTGTTCCACCTCGTCCACATACCGGTCAACACTCCATAAGGTACTATCACTAGGCGTGTCACTGTAAAAAGATTCGAGCTGATCATAGTAGTAATATTCTATTTCAGCGTTGGGGAAGTAAGAATCAAAAACTTCCAGATATTCATGGGTAAAACCTGGCCCGCCGTGTAGTAACAATACCTTCATGTCAGGGTTGTTTCCAATCCTTTTTGTCCAAACTTTAAATTCTCCTGCTGAGGTTTGAACCGGAATCATTTTTACCCCTCCACTTAATTTATCATCACGATCAGAATAATCTAAATAACTACTTGTTTGAACACTTGTCTTTTGTGTTTCCTGTTTATTTGTACAGCTTTGGAGGATTAGAAATACGGAAAGAATTAAGACTAACTTTCTCATGGATTTTAGGTTTAGGTTAATTATAAATTATTGAATTTCACTTTTGAAGTATACGAGGAACTTAGCTGTTTGCAATACTTTGTTATTCATTATGCAATTAATTTTCTATACGTGTTGATCGATAAGAATAGAATTTCCATCCGGGTCAAGTATAACAAAACTTGCGGGTCCGCTTGTACTTTCATCTGCTTCACTTTCCAGCTTGGTTCCTTTTTCTTTTAATTCCCTCTGAATTTCTCTTACGTCATCAAATTTTTTAAGTTTATTGGCTTCCGTGTCCCATCCAGGGTTAAAAGTCAAAATATTGTTTTCAAACATCCCTTGAAATAGTCCAATAAGTGAATTTTCGTTTTTCATTATCAGATAATTTTTTGCGATTTCGCCTGCGAAAACTTTAAAGCCTAAATTTTCATAAAATTCTTTTGACACATTAATGTCCTTAACACTAAGACTGATAGAAAATGCTCCTAATTTCATATTGTTTCCTTTTTATGCTAACTGTATTAGATTCTATTTTTCCTGTGGGCTTTCTTTAAGTTTTAAAATAATTTTCCATGGGTATAAAGTAGTGCTCAAGCCAACCTTTTTTATATTGCGTCTGCCCTTCGGGGATGTTACTGTGATTTAAAATAAGCTCCGTCCCGTTTTCTGATTCTTTCAATTGGATTATTAACTTAGAATCTTTATCGTTGTCACCAAACTCTGATGTTCGCCAGCTTTGTATAATTTCTTTATTCGGCTTTAGCTCAATATTTTTCCCTTCAATATAACCGTCCCAGGCAGTAAACTTACCCCCAATTATATTGCTGCATTTTGCCGGACCTCCGGTCATCTCAGAATGCTGAATACTATCCAGCCATGCATCATAAATTTCAGATGGTTTTGCCTTAAAGTTATGTCTTAACTCAAATGATTCTTTCATGATTAATTTGATTCTGAATTTTGAAGATTGTTTTTACAACCAAAATTTAATAAAATCAAAGCGATAAAAGTTAGATATTTTATTTTCTTATTAATTAGCCTAAATAGGCTACGATCGTTTTTTACTTTGTTAGTTACAGTGATTTCCATTTTTCAATAATTGATTTTTCTCTGGCCAAAATTGATTTTGGATTTAATTCAACCTTATCTCTTTGTTTTTGACTCACTGCATCAGAATTCCACCAATCATAAGTATCTTTTATGGTTTCAACTAAAGGTCTAAATGAAAGACCATTTTCTTTTGCTTTATGATTATTGATTTTTGCTGACCCTTTATTATTTTCTATTGGCATGATCCATGGGACAATGTGATTTACTTTATTCTCTTTCAAAAAATCATAATCATCAATCTTGACAAGTGATGTCTTTATGTCAAATGCATTTTTTGCTTCCTCGACAAATGAATATATGTTTTGTGATTCTTTAGGACCAACAGCGTTATATGTTCCTCCTTTTTTATCTTCTATTAATCGAATCATCCATTCAGCTGCATCTCTTACGTCTATATATTGAACCATATCATTTGCTTTTCCAGGCACCATTGTTTCTCCACCTTTGCTCAATCTAATTGGCCAGTATATGAATCTATTCGATTTGTCGGCAGGTCCAATCATATAAGTTGGTCTTACGACAATTGTTCTATTTATTCCGAATTGGTTAATAGCTTCAATTTCAGAATTCGCTTTCATTGTTCCATATCCATATTCCATTTTTTGTTCCTCATCAATTCCCTCTGGTTCAGAAAGTATGACTTTCGAATCTTCTTTGTAATCACTGTTTAAATAAGGATAGTAAACGCCAGTTGAAGAAGTATATAGATATAGTTCACAATTTTCCTTTAATAGTGCTGCAGAATTTTTAGTCCATTCAGCATTGTGGCCAGAATTATCAATTACAACATCCCATTTACGATTGTACAATGCGGTCAAATTATCGTTTCTATCACCAATAAGTTGCTCAACATCCTTGAAAAGATTTTTATAAATAGATGGTTTGGTTTTCCCTCTTGTAAAAGTTGTAATTGAATGTCCTCTGCCAAGGGCATAAGCAATTTGATGTGGCCCTAAAAAACTAGTTCCTCCCAGAATTAGAATCTTTAATTTCTTTCTTTTGCTTGTGCATGATGAAAGCTCGTAAGTACCTGCCACTAACCCTGCCGCAGTTAATGCCTTTAAAAAAATTCTTCTTTTCATATTATTTCATAGAATTATCTCAACCAATTGGCCCATGGAGCCATTTATAAATAAACTTGAAAAAAAATAACAGTACGAAGACCAGTTTTGTTAAGTTACAAAAATTCCAGAGATCAATGATTGTTGTCTTTCGAAAGAAAGGTGTTCGTGAATTCTATAATTAACCATGGAAATGACATTGTCAAATGCCGGATTTCACTTTCACTCTTTTTGTTACCACGACCAATACTGCTAAATTTTGCTAGTCCTGCGTTTAAACCAACACCGGCGGTATTTCCTAATACAAAACCAGAAAAAAACCTAATTATGCAATGTCAATTGAAAGCTTTTTCTGGGAACATCAATGTCCAGGACTTTTACAATTGTCTGTTGGTCTGGACTTACATATTCCTTCACATATTTTACGATAATTTCTGATATATTAGAAATATGAATCAGTCCACTTTCTTTGATAGTAAAATCGACAAAACAACCAAATATTGTAATGTTGTTGATTATGTCCGGAAGTAATTGACCTACATAAAGGTCGGTTAGTGATGTTTTATTTTGATTGCAGTTAAAAATTGATTACCGCTTTTGCCTTTACTAATTAGTTGATATTCAAAATATTATTGTTTATATTTAAGAATCAGTCACCAGGAATCCAGACGATTGGAACCCGAAGAATATTGAAAAATTTGAAGAGGATGGATGGAACGTATGAGTATAGAATAATTTAAAACAGGAACATATGAAAAATTTAAAACTTTGGATAGTTGCGATCAGTTTGTTAATTGGATTGCATGTACTTGCACAGACCCCAGATCAAATAGATCCTCTAAACGCAGCGGCAATGATGGAGAATGTCCAGAATATGCAGAAAGATATGGCGCGTCTTAAGGCATTGAAACCCATGACCAATGAACAACTTAAGGCATGGCTGCCCGAGGCATTGGGAGAACTAAAAAGGGTCAGATTTTCAGTTGGCGATGGCGGCACCGGTATGGTTGCTATAACCGGCAGGTACAATGCCACTGATGAGCCCGAATACCTAAATACGGACGATATGAGAGATGTAGTCAATACCAAGAATAAAACACTCGTACTTGAAGTTATGGATGGAGCAGGATCCGGAGCCGATATGTTTTCTTCCATGGTAATGCTGAATAGTATGAACTTTGAATCGGAAGATGAATATAAGCAAGTGAAACGAGTCAATGTTAATGGCATTAGTGCCCAACAGACCTATCATAAACAGTCAGATAAAACCGAACTACAATTTTTTCACAAGGATCGATTTGGAATAACTGTCACTGCCACCTTTATGGATCCGGAGGAAACCTGGGCGTACATGGAAATATTTGACCTGGAAGATTTACCGCCAAAAGATTAAGTACAGAAAAAAGAACTGGACCAGGGCTTTTCATAGGAGTCATTGTTGTAGCCAGTTTTTTATTTGATGATATCATTTATCCGACCAAACTGCCAGTTCATTTTCAGAGGGATCAACAAAATGAAACCTGCTACCACCCGGAAAAGAAAAAATATCTTTTATGATTTTACCGCCAGCCTCTGTAATTTTATTTTTTATCAGGTCAAGGTTTTTATGATATAAAACAATTAATACACCATTTACAATTTCATTTTCAGTTTTTTCAAATCCTCCCTCAAGTCCACTTTCCGAAAAAGCTGTATAAGTTGGTCCATAATCCGTAAAAGTCCAATCAAAAGAAGTGGTATAAAATTCCTTTATTTTTTCAAGGTCTTTCGCTTTAAATTCAACGTAATTAATATGATTGTCTTTTATTTCCATTTTAACAGATTTAATCTATTTTACTTTTTTTATCCCTCCCGGTAATTCGGTCGCCTAAAGTTAATGTTATTCCATCAATTCAATTAAATAAAAAACTTAATCAGTAACCCGGCATAGAACTTATTAGAGTTTTGCAACTCCTTTGCAGTTTGCACCCATATATTGTTAAACCAACGGTATTCCGGCAATAGGAATCAATTTTTAGCACTATGGAATTATGAAACAGGTTTTTCCCAAAGAGATCCTGGAAAATACCGCCGAAGTACACCGGTTTAAGCACAGCACAAAAAGTAAGGTCATATATCTGCTCCTCCTTGTACTGCTGTTAGGGTCTTTTATGACCCTTCCCTTTTTAAAAGTAGATGTGGTTGCTACCGCGAGGGGCATTATTAAACCCAATAAGGAGCGCCTTAATATAAGCCTTATAACCTCTGGTCAGGTGTTTTTTAGCCTCCTTGCCAACAATAAAAAGGTAACAAAAGGAGACACCCTCCTAATACTCGAGAATCAGGGGATAGACCAGAAGCTTAGTCTTTCTGCCTTTCAAAGCCGCGAGACATTTGCCTTTACCCAGGATCTTAGCCTGCTTTTACATCAAAAAAAAGTAAGGCTCTCAGAATTGACTTCGGCCAAATACCAAAAGGAATATCTGCAGTACGCTCAAAAACGCACAGAACTGCAGCTTCGCATGCAAAAGCTAAAGGCAGACTTTGAGCGCTATAAATTGCTATATAACAAAGGGGTTATAGCCCGGGTAGAATATGATAATTACAAATTAGACTATGACCTGGCCTTATCAGAACTGCTGCAGCATAGGAAACAACAGCAAAATTCCTGGCAGGCAGATTTAACCCGGTACAACAATACCCTAAAAGAGTTGCAGGCTACTGATGACCAACTGGTGGAACAAAAAAGCCAATACATAATCACAGCCCCGGCCAATGGCACCTTGTTAAATGTACAGCAGCAGGATGCCGGTAATTTTGTTAATGCGGGTTCCGTACTGGCTCAAATATCTCCCAACACCTCTTTGTTGGTAGAGTGCTATGTGAGTCCGTCAGACATAGGTCTGATCAAAGAACAGGACCGCACCAACTTCCAGATTGACGCTTACAACTACAACCAATGGGGCCTGGCGTCGGGGCGAGTTATTGAGATAGGGAAAGACATAGAATTTCTGGAAGAGCAATCTGTCTTTAAGGTGCGTTGTAGCCTTGACCAGAAATACCTTCTGCTAAAAAACGGATTTAAGGGAAACCTTAAAAAAGGGATGACCTTAAATGCCCATTTTAAGTTGAGCAGGCGAAGCCTGTTTGAATTACTGTATGATAAAATGGACGATTGGTTAAATCCGTCTAATAATTCTGTCACTCCTCCAGAATTTTAAATGTTCATGCAAGTGTTATGCGGGGAATATCGTGAATTTAGCTGAGAACAAATCATCCAGGTGCGCAATGGAGGGTTTATAACTAAATGTGTAATTAAAAATTAAAAAAGATGGAAGAATTGACTTTATACGAATTAAAAAACACAGAAGGGGGAATGCTAATTGGCGCACCTCCTGGGTTTATAATAAACGCTGCCATTGTAGCGGGTAGGTCTGCCAGTGCCTGGTGGAAAGGATTTAAAAATGGAACGGATTATTTTTAATTTAATAAAACCATAAAGAAAATGAGAAATTTAGATAAAAATGAATTGAAAAAAATAGTGGGCGGTTATAAGGCTGCCTGGTATGAAATAGCAGCTTTTATGGCAGGTGATATGGCCGGGAGAGGTTTTGATTTTGTCCATGGATTTTGGGATGGGATTAATGGAGTTGCGCGACATTAGAGAATTTGATTTGATTATTATAACTTTTAAAATGAAATAAAAATGGAATTAGAATATTTAAGATTTGATGAAACAATAGGAATCAATGGCGGAGTCAAAAGCGACTACAATTTTGGCCATGCGGTTGGAGACCATCTTCGTCACGGTTTTCAAACCTTTGGCGATATAGTTTCATGGGCTTTTGGTCTTTTTAATGGTTAATACGTTTACAGGCGGTAAAAAGTCACTCTTCATATTTGGGGTGACTTTTTTGACGTGCCAGTCTTCTTGCTCATTATAAAAGTTTTTTAGGATCATTGCCAATGGGTCAATTCAAGTATAGATCTCAATATGAAAGCCAAGGTGTGAAATCAAAGTTCAAATAATTTAATTTTTTATTAAATTCTCCTTACTCTATGAAGAATCAAAGTAAAAACTTCGGTAAAGAAGTAATTGTTCAAAAGATTAAAGCAATAGTCAATTTCGTAAAGAATCCTGATAACAAATTGAGCAGATCTAATGATGTCAAAAAGAACCTTAAATCTGTCTTCATATTTTATTTGATCAAGTTATTTTTTCTGTTACTATGGATTATTGTAGTAACGACGTGGGTAGAATTAGGTGAGCCTCCGGTAGTAGCTATAAGAAATAAACTATCACCTCTAAATTTTATGCTATATGCCTTACTATTCGGACCTTTCCTGGAGGAAGCAATATTTAGATTGTCACTTGTTTTTAAACCATTATATATTACAATATCCGTTTTCCTTTTGACATATGTCCTTGCTTCTAAATTGGGTTTTGGGATTGGCCATTTAGATATTGATAATTATGTACTGGAAAGAATTCTTATATCAGCTCTATTTGCGTTGATCACCTATTTTTTTGCTAATAAATATTTCACCTATTTTTTAAAATTTTGGAATACAAATTTTAGATGGATTTATTATACGACTATAATTGTTTTTGCATTACTTCATTTAGAGTTTACTGAATTAACTTTTAATAAATTCCTGTTTTTCCCATTACTTACTTTTCCTCAGTTATTGGGTGGCACAATAGGCGGTTATATTAGAATTAAATACGGCTTTATTTATTCTTGCCTATTTCATGGCATTAATAATATCTTGCCCACTTTATCTGTCCTTTAATAAATCGATAGTTAAGTGCAAAGTTTATGCCGGGAATGCAATCATATTAGCAGAAATGAATCATCTCAGTGCGCACTGAAGGTTTAATTTATTAATGCTTACTTAATTATAACAAATAGAAAAAATGAAAACTATAGAATTAAACACAAAGGATCTTCAAAAAATTAATGGAGGCACAAAAAAAGATTATAACAATGGACACGATTTAGGTGTAAAATTAATGGATGCTCTAAAAAATGCAGCCTATTATCATTTTAGGCATTGTTTTTTATATTAAAGGTTTAGAAGAGTATTATTTAGAAAACGCCTCATTTAATGAGGCGTTTTTTTGTTTTAATTAAAATGCAATTTGCAACCCTTCTGCAGCCAGTCACACTAAATTGTTCCATTACAATTTCCAAGTATGGCCAGAATAACCAATAAGCAACACGACATCACAGATTGCGGCGCAGCCTGCCTGGCTTCTGTTGCAGCATATTACCACCTGCAACTACCCATTGCCCGGATCAGGCAATATGCAGGCACCGATAAAAAAGGCACTAATGTACTTGGTCTTTTGGAAGCAGCTCAAAAACTGGGCTTTGAAGCCAAAGGCGTGCGTGGAGATTTTGACAGCCTTTTTAAAATACCTAAGCCTGCTATTGCACATATTATAGTGAAAGAGGTATTGCATCATTATGTGGTAATTTATGATCTGACCAAAACGCACATTACCATCATGGACCCCGCTTATGGGAAACTCCTTAAAAAAAGTCATGAAGAATTCAGAAAAGAATGGACAGGTGTTTTAGTGATTCTTGAGCCAGAAGAGAATTTTGTGGGGGGCAATGAAAAAGTCTCAGTCTACAAGCGTTTCTGGTTTCTTTTAAAGCCACATAAATGGGTGCTGCTACAGGCATTGGCAGGAGCTGTGGTGTATACGCTTTTAGGATTTTCCACGGCTATATATATTCAAAAATTAACCGATTTTGTTTTTGTAGGAGGGAATACCAGGCTATTGAATTTATTAAGTGTCATTATGGTGGCACTACTTTTACTTCAGCTGTTAATTGGCATATTTAAGGATGTTTTTTTGATAAAAAGTGGTCAGCAGATAGATGTACGCCTTATCCTGGGCTACTACAAGCACCTTTTAAAACTACCACAGCAGTTTTTTGATACCATGCGGGTAGGGGAGATCATTTCCCGTATAAATGATGCCGTAAAAATAAGGGCCTTTATTAATGGGGTATCACTAAACCTAACCGTAAACGTGCTTATCATTTTCTTTTCGTTTGCCCTCATGTTTTCCTTTTATTGGAAACTGGCATTTATTATGCTAACGGTAGTTCCGGTCTATGCAGGGGTCTATTTTATAGTTAACAGGCTAAACAGGAAAACGGAAAGGAAGATCATGGAAAAATCAGCGGAACTGGAAAGTCAGCTTGTAGAATCTCTGAATGCCGTTGGAACCATAAAGCGATTTGGACTGGAAAGTTTTGCCAATATAAAGACCGAAACCAAATTTATAAGTCTTTTAAAAACCGGATACAATTCAGCATTAAATTCGGTTTTCTCATCCACTAGTAGTGGTTCCATTTCCAAATTGTTTACCATCATCCTTTTATGGAGCGGTACTTACTTTGTGGTACAACGAGAAATTACCCCGGGAGAGCTAATGTCTTTTTATGCCATTGTGGGTTATTTTACCGGGCCGGTGGCAAGCCTGATTAGTGCTAACAGGGAAATACAAAATGCGCTGATAGCGGCAGACAGGTTATTTGAGATCATGGATTTGGAAAGGGAACAAACGGAAAACAAAATCCTGCTCAGAAAGGAAATTCTCGGCGACATTCATTTTAAGAAGGTTGCCTTCAGATACGGCACAAGGGTAGAGGTCTTTAAAAACTTAAACCTGACGATCCCTCAGGGTAAGATTACAGCCATTATAGGAGAAAGTGGTTCTGGGAAATCTACATTAATATCATTATTGCAAAACCTATATCTCATTCAAAAAGGAACTATTTCCATAGGGGAAATTGATCTGAAATATGCCGATAATACAAGTCTCAGGGATGTGGTTTCTGTAGTGCCTCAAAAGATTGATTTGTTTGCAGGGAATGTGATAGATAATATTGCCGTGGGTGAATTTGCCCCGGAAATGGAAAGGATTACTCTTATCTGTAAGAGGATTGGTATTCTGGATTTTATAGAAAACCTACCCAACGGATTTAATACCTATCTGGGTGAGAATGGGGCTACTCTCTCCGGCGGACAAAAACAACGGCTAGCTATTGCCAGGGCACTATACAAAGAACCTGAAGTTTTAGTGTTGGATGAGGCAACTTCCTCCCTGGATAGCACTTCAGAAAATTATGTCCAAAGGGCTATTGCAAGCCTTAGAGAAGCTAACAAAACCATTGTACTTATTGCTCATAGACTGAGTACGGTAATTAATGCGGATAAAATCGTGGTGCTGCATCATGGGAAAGTACTGGAGGAGGGCTCCCATAGTTTCCTATACCACGCAAGAGGTCATTATTATCAATTGTGGGAACAACAAATGCCGGTAGCCGTATAATTATAGAAAGCTTAATAAATATCCAAATAGTGCTCCACCTAGAACAATAAACGCGCTGTTCAGTTTCTTGAAGACGAAAACTACTAGTAAACTAACAAGGGCGATTAAAATAGTTCGCCAATCAGTCAGGGTGTCTCTTCCCATTGTAATACATACTGCAACGATCAATGCTACGGCCGCAACATTTACGGCATCTAAAAATGCTCCGATTATTTTTGACTTTCGCATTTTGGGGATTAATGGATTTAAAATCAGAACGAAAAGAAATGAAGGAAGAAAAATTCCTATGGTAGCAGCAATTGCTCCTGTAACACCATTCATTTGCCAACCAATAAAGGTGGCTGTAGATAACACAGGTCCCGGTGTAATTTGTCCAACTGCAACAGCATCAATCAAGGCTTGCCTGCTAAGCCAACCGCTTGCAACCAATTCTGTATCGAGAAAAGCAAATAAAACATAGCCACTACCATATAAAATAGCGCCCACTTTTAAAAAAACCAGAAAGATTTTTAGAGTTCCTGTTTTTAGTGGTTCTGTTGCCTGAAAAAGCAGGAATGGAACGATACTGTATATATTGGCTATGTTTTTCCTGATATAGTAAATAGCCAAACCAAGTACTCCACAACCAAAAAGGGCTATAATTTCATTGCCGCCTAAAAGACAGAAAGTAACAGTAACTACTCCTAAAATTGCGAGTTCTGAATTTTTAATCGCTTTTTTCCCAAGCCGGAAAGCAGCCATTAAAATAATTGCTATAACGGCAGGTTTAATACCATAAATAAATGGTTCAACTTTTGGTAATTGTCCATATTGCTGATAGAGCCAGGCAAAAATTGAAGTGATGACAACCGCGGGGAAAATAAAACAGATACCTGCAACAAATAAACCTTTCCAACCGGCACGCTCGTGTCCGCAATGCATGGTCATTTCTGTTGAATTAGGTCCCGGAATTAAATTTGTTGCCCCGACAAGATCCAGAAAGTGTTCTTGTGTCATCCACTTTCTTTTGGTAACAACTTCATCTTCCATCATTGCAATGTGGGCCGCAGGACCACCAAAAGCAATGCTCCCTAACTTAAAAAACAGTTTGGCAATTTCTGTAAGTTCTTTTCTATGGGACATTTTAAATTCCGTTCAATTCTTTGTTTTATCTTGATTTTTTTAGCTTGTTAAAATAGTAGTTTTGATCTACAGGTTTATAGATATAGCAACTACAATGGCAATAGCGCCAATGGTCAAGATAACCAATACTAGTTTGATAGCAAATTTGAACCATTTATCAAAGGGGATTCCCGCAATTGCAAGAACGGCCATAAGCCCTCCGTTAGTGGGTATAATCAGATCTGTCATCACCGCGCCATACTGATAGGCCAACACACAAACCTGTCTGGAAAGCCCTATTAAGTCTGACAAAGGTGCCAGTATAGGCATCGTTAAAACGGCCTGGCCCGAATAACTGGGAACAACTAAATGAAGTAATGACTGCGAGACCATCATGGAAATAGCAGACAGACTGGTAGGTAAATACTGCATAGGGGTGAACAGTCCGTAGATTAGCGTATCTATGATCATTCCCCGCTCAAGGATAATGGAAATACTGCTGGATAACCCCAAAATCATAGAGGCAAAGATCATGGCTTGAAAACCTTCAATATAGGCTTCGCTTGTGCCGTTTAACCCCAGTTTTCCAATTAAACCTACCAATATGCCTATCACAAAAAACTCGGCAGACATTTCATTAAAACCCCAATTGTAATTCAGGATACCTACAATTAATATAACAAATGCCAGTGCCACCAATCCCAGGATAAGCGTGCTTCTGAGGTTTAGATTCTTTTTTTCAAATATGTGCTGATCCTCTTTTACTACCTTATTTTTATTGGCATATCTGATCACCATAAACATCCAAATACAAAATGCAATCGCCATCACCACCAAACGAAAACCACTGCCTGATAAAAATTCCAGATTCGTCTCTTTTTGGGCGATAACTACCGCAAAAGGGTTGATAGGACTGAATGCTGCACCTAATATAGCCGAGCCGTAGCTTATTGCTACCGCCACAAAAGAATTGTAGCCCATACGGGATGACAGATATAAAAGCACGGGTGTCATGGCAATTATTTCTTCCTGAAGTCCACTTAATGCACCGCCTGTTAGAAAAGCCAGCGATACTACAATTAAAGCCACTTCTTCCCTGCCATTTAAAAGCATGGTTAGATATTCAATACCATCTTTTAGAGCACCCGTTTTTTCAATAACAAAAAAACTTGCTCCGATTAATAAAATCAGTGCTATTAAATCTGCCCTGGCAATAAACCCCTCAGGAATGGATAATAAGATATCAAAAACAGAAACCGACGGAGCTTCTATTTGCTCGAAAGAACCTGGAACAACCTTTGTCTGGTTAGTATCTGGATTAATGATTCTTTCGTATTCACCCTGAGGAACAATATAGGTTAATACAGCGGAAAATAAAATAAACCCTATCATGATAACAAGGGCGTTCGGAAACTTTTTCATTTAGTTGGAACGTTTTAGGAATAAAAAAACAAGCCCTCAAAAGAAAATGAAGACTTGTTTAGCTTCCTAAACAGGAAAAAATTAATTATTGCTGGTTAGGTACATCATCAATCCTGTAAAATCTCCGTAAACCTGTTGCGTTAAGATTTTACCATCTGCATCAAAATCGAAAGACTCATACAATTTAAAAGCGCCGGTTTTGGCTTCGGTTGAATCTGTCTCAGGCATTGTCACTTCCCAGACACTGTAATGGCGAACGGAACCATCTGGCATTTTTGTATCCGCGTTAACTCCAGGCAATAAAACGGGGGGATAAGTTAACATTTTAAAATCAAATGTTTCCCACATTTGCTTGTCGTTTGCTATCATTTCATCCAGGGTAATGGAATCTTTTTCAGCTCCAAAGGCAGTTTCCAGCAAGGAAAATTCTTTGGCGTACATAGAATAATCCAAATTTTCATTTTGAAACCCCTCTAAATTAGCCAATACGGTTTTTGAATTTGCTTCAAAAGCTTCGTTGGCAGAATTGTCAACTTCGGTTTTGCATCCCACTAAAATAAGAGCAAAACACAGATAAAAAAATAGAATTCTCATAATGTTGATTTTTAGGTTGTTTTAGGCAGGAAAGTTAGCAATAATAAATTTTGTTCGCGCAGGTTGCCGATAAAAGTTTGAGGAAAGATTTTTGTTTTTCATTTGGAAGTGAAAGCATTTGGTATAGGAACTTCAGAGCCATACAAGGATGAAAATTAAATGATTATATTTATTAGGACCGTAATCTACATTATGAAAAGTCCTGCAGTACTTCTTTTTCTATTTCTTCATATGCTTTTGGGCTACGTAGTATTTTCGCAACAGGACAGCAGTGCAAGTACAATTAAAGAAACTACGAAGCTTTTTAAAAATCAGGAACAACTGCAATTAAAACTAAAGTTCTCCGGCAAAAACTTAAGGAAAAACACCAACGACAGCACTTATGTAAAGTCAATGCTATGGTACAAGGATGCGAATACAGAATGGGATTCAATGAATATTCAACTCAGAGCCAGGGGTAATTTTAGAAGGGACAACTGTTATTACGTTCCATTGCGAATCAAACTAAAAAAATCAGCAACAAAAGGAACGCTCTTTCAGGGAAACAAAAAACTTAAGGTTGTGCTTCCCTGTTTAGAGGGAAGAAATGGCAATGACTATGTTATAAAAGAGTATTTAGCCTACAAATTATATGAAGATATTTCCCCCTACCATTTTAAAACCAGATTATTGGAGCTTGAATTTCATGAAGAGAAGGGACAGCGAACTAAGAAACACCAGATCAAAGGTTTTCTAATTGAAGATATTGATAATGTAGCAAAACGAGTGAACGGGAAACAGATAAAAAGGGAGATCCACCCATTACAACACGATGCTACATTTGCGGTGGAAAATGCATTTTTTGAATATTTAATCGGAAACACAGATTATTCTGCAAGGGTTCAACACAATCAGCGACTGCTCTTTGTTGATGATAAAATTATTGCGGTTCCCTATGATTTTGATATGTCGGGGCTGGTGAATACCCATTACTCAGCGGTGTCAAATATCCAGAATATACCAACTCAAATAGACCATGTTACACAACGTGCTTACAAAGGTTATAATCGTGATAAAGCCGTATTTCAAGAGGTAAGGCAAACCTATTTAGGTCATGAAATGCAAATATTCTCCACTATAGATAGTTTACAAAACTATTTCCGTGATCCTAATCAATTTCGTAAAGTAAAAGAATTTATTAGGGAATTTTTTGAAATTCTGGAAGATGACAAAAAATTTGAGAGGAATATAGTTAACCGCAGCAGGGTTAATTAAATACAAGTTTGAATCCCTCAATTGTGAGAGGTTCCCTATTTTTTCGAAAATGTAGTATCCTTAACCCTTATTGAGTTCCTCATCAATTAATGCCGTGATTTTATCAATTTCATCTGAAGCAGTTTTGTAGGTATTGTCTTTTTCATGCATGATCTTCACTAGTAAAAAGATGAGGTTTTGAAACTCATTGTTAAAAATGCGTTCTGGCATAACAATTTCAGTAGTACTAAAATTGATTGAAGGAGTTATTCCAGGAGCTACGTGACCCATTATTACATCATAATGAATATTCTCCATCCGGTTAACATAATTATAGCGTTGTTCCAAAAGACGAATGTGATTAACGATATCTTGGTTACGCAATAATTGTATTTTACCGCTGTTTACCATAGTCTCGTAAATATTTCCTTCGCGATCATAATCGGAATAACTGGTAAGTTTTGCAATTATGGAGGCAAGGGTATCCATTTGTATGCGGTCATTTTCCATAACTATCTTACGTGCATATTCAAATTGAACCAGGAAGCGATTGTTATAATCTATCTGACCTTGAATATGTTCCTTATCCCCAAGTATTTGTTCCCTGATATTCTCATAAGTTCTTATCTCTTCAATTTTTTTCTCCCGGTTATCATTCCAGTTATCAACCTGAAAAGCCAGGGTAATACCAATCATTACCAATAAAATTTCACCAATTGCATATAACAGATATTTTTTCACATTGCTTTCTTGAATCAGTTGCCGCCTAATTGCCTGAAATAATTTCATTTTTCTTTTGTATTTTGAGATAATCAGCTGAAAGATAATCGTTCTGAATTTATTAAAGAATTCTGTGGAACCGAAGATTTATTAGCTTGTTTCAATTTATTGACCGATCTAACAAAATCAGGAATAATGAAATATTATAGCAGAATATTTTACTATGGTAAAAAAAGTACTGCGTTCGGACAATAAAAATCGGTATTCGTCCACCTTATGAATAATGGCACCTTTAAAAGTTATATTCTTGTAGTGCAATCCCTCAATGGAGGAGTTATTTATAACGATTAACCAATTAATGAAACACATGAAAAAAGCTATTCTTTTATTTACGACTATCGTACTTATGGCCAGTTGCCAGGAAAAAGTACAGGAGCCAGAGGCGCCAATGCCTGATCCGAATATGGAAAAATTCCATAAGAATGTTGAAACCACCAAGGCTTTCCTGGAGGCATTTTCTAACAATGACTCCCTTAATTTTGGTAAGTATGTTACCGATAATTTTATTTGGTCACCACCCAGTGTTGGTAGCGACTCCTTACCAAGAGCCACATGGGAAGAGGCTATGAAAGGTTTTATGAAAGCGTATAACAACAAAGAACTAACCGATGCACAGTATTTTGCTGGCCTGGGAGAGGATCAAAAACCCAATGGAGATGTCCGGGTTTATGGACTTTGGAAGTCTATCAATGCTGAAACGGGAAATGACTCCAGATTAAAATATTATGCTGTTTACTTTTTTAACGAAGAAGGCAAAATTGTACATCAGGCAGAATGGTATGATACCGCTGATCTTATTAAAGAATTTTAGGAAAACATCCCATATTTTGAGCATATTAAGTGCTTGAGTGTATTTCCTAATAGAAAATCCGACTTTTTACGAAAAGTCGGATTTTTATATATTATAATTCGTTCTGTTATCAAGGTCAAGCGATCTGCCTATTAAAGTGCAGATTCAATATCAATACCGGCTTCCAGTAAAAGATTAAAAATAAGTCGGTATTCATCCTCATTAAACTCTCCGTCGGCGTTGGCCATCTCACTCAACATCACTCCTAGTGCGTGTTTTTTATTGTTTGGCATGGCCTTAAGGACTTGTATACATTCTTTAGCGGTAATTTTCCTGGCTTCTTCTATGAGAACACGGTCAAATTTTAGAATATCCATTAATTGAGTAAGGAAGTCAATTTCACGTTTATCAACTTTTCCGTCTACCAGAATAACCTCATCAATGGCTTTTACTATGGCTAATTTTTCTGCTAAATTAAAATTCATTATTTCTTTTCTAAAATTGATATGATGATTCTCTGTTAATAGAATATTATATACAAGGTAATTAAAAAATGTCATTCCTACATCCTTTTTAACTGCTTTCCTATAGCAAGCATAATTAAAAAAGGTTTTGTACCTTATCTTTTAATTACTCTTTGTAAAATTCCATTCTAAATAGACTTTCAATCAACTAACCTGAGGCTACATTAAACAGGTTTTTAGTATCGCTTAATAAAATTAACCTTCCGGTGATTAGGGAAATCGTTAAAAGTTGAAACACTTATTCCAGATAAACGATTTTTAACCAGGGGTAAAACATATGTATTGTATTATGACACGAAAAACCATTCTATTCCTGATATTATTGTTGCTTATGGCACTAAATTTGGAAGCCCAGAGCATTACCGTAATTACCTATAATATCCGTTTGGATGTATCTTCTGATAGCCTGAATCGTTGGGATAATAGAAAGGACTTTTTAATTGGTCAACTCAACTTTCATGAACCCGAGGTTTTTGGAATTCAGGAAGGGTTGCTGCATCAGCTCGTAGAAATAAAGGATCGAATGCCCGGATATACCTATATTGGAAAAGGTAGAGAAGACGGAGTTAAAAATGGCGAGTTTTCCGCAATTTTTTATAATCAGGATAAGTTGGAATTACTGGAAGAAAACACCTTCTGGCTTTCCGAAACGCCTGAAATACCCTCAAAAGGATGGGATGCAGCCATAAAACGTGTATGCACCTATGGACTATTTAAAACCAAAAGCGGAGCTCATAACTTTTGGGTATTCAATACGCATTTTGACCACAAAGGAGAAGAAGCTAGAAAAGAAAGTGTATTCTTAATCATTGAAAGAATACAAGAATTAAATAAGCAGGATTATCCCGTAATACTAACAGGTGATTTTAACCTGGAACCGGATCACCCCAGCATTTTAGTACTCTCCAGTGCTATGCAGGATGGCCATCTGCTTGCCGGGGATAAGGCTTTTGGCCCTGAAGGAACGTTTAACGGGTTTAATTTTTTAGAACCCATAACGCGAAGGATTGATTATATATTCATTTCCAAAAAAGGATTTCAGCTTCTTAAATATGCTATTTTGAGTGATTCCAAGGACTTAAGATATCCATCAGATCATTTTCCTGTTCTCGCTAAATTGTCTATTACCGAAACAGAATGAGGATGGCTCCTATAGCTGTTAAAACCAGGATCAATTTCCTGTAAAAATTTTCACGAATAATTTTAACTAAGCGTACACCAATAAATAGCCCTAATATGATTCCGGGGACTAGCTTTAAATCTATTACCAATGTTTCCCAACTAATAGTTTTCCAGACAAAAATGTGAAAAGGTAGCTTTATGACATTTATAATCAGAAACAGCCACGCTGCTGTGCCTATAAATACGTTTTTGGGGAGTCGCATGGCCAAAAAATAAATATTTGAAAAAGCTCCGGCCAAATTTCCTATCATGGTTGTAATGCCTGCCATCACTCCCATAAATCCGCCAAACCCCCAATGTGCCGGAACCGATTTAGATTTTCGCAGATCCCACCAATACATAAGAATTACACTAAGCAGAATAATGCCTGACATTCCAAATTTAAATGTCTCTTCGGGAAGGTTTTTTCCAATCAGGACCCCTGTTAACAATCCTAAAATCATCCAGGGTAGAAATCGCAAAATATATTTCCATTGTGCGTGTCTGTTGTAATAAATTACAGCAAAAACATCACCAACCAGAAGCAAAGGCACAATTAGTCCTGTAGATTCCCTGGCTCCAAAAGCGAGTGCCATAAGGGTAACAATAACTATGGCGATACCTTTAAGTCCTGCTTTAGAAATCCCCAGAATTACCGAAGCTGAAAATGCCAATATCCAGGAGGTGGTGGTAATTTCCAATATAGGAGTTAAAAGAGATTAATAGGAATAAAGAACAAAAAACAAATGTATCCTAAAAAATAATATCTTTACGCACAACCAAAACCAAACCATGGAATTAAGCACTTTAGACTACTCGTTTATAATTGTATTTTTCTCAGTTGTTCTGCTTATCGGGATTCTTGTTTCCAAAAAATCAGGAAAGAGTACGTCAGAATTTTTCTTATCCGGAAGGACTATGCCCTGGTGGTTATTGGGACTTTCTATGGTGGCAACCACATTTTCTACAGATACTCCAAATCTGGTTACCGATATTGTAAGGACGAACGGCGTTTCCGGAAATTGGGTTTGGTGGGCATTTCTTATTACCGGGCTGTTAACAGTATTTGTTTATGCCAAACTATGGAGAAAATCTAATGTAAATACGGATCTTGAATTTTATGAATTACGTTATGGCGGAGCTCCGGCAAAATTTTTAAGAAAGTTTCGCGCTGTTTACCTCGGGGTTATTTTTAATGTAATCACAATGTCTGCGGTTACCCTGGCAGCAATTAAAATTGGCGGAATAATGCTTGGGTTAGAACCCTGGCAAACTGTAATAAGTGCCGGATTAATTACTGTAACTTTTAGTGCATTAGGTGGATTTAAAGGTGTTGTTTATACAGATTTCTTATTGTTTTTTGTTGCAATGGGAGGCGCAATTGGTGCAGCATATTATCTGGTGAATTTACCCGAAGTTGGAGGAATACAAGCACTTATGGCTAATGAAAATGTGGCGGACAAACTCTCTATTCTGCCAGATTTCAGCAACAAACAGGCTTTGATCACACTTTTTATTATACCTCTTGCAGTACAATGGTGGAGTTCATGGTACCCGGGGGCTGAACCCGGTGGTGGAGGTTATATAGCGCAAAGAATGCTGGCTGCAAAGAATGAAAACCATGCTATTGGCGCAACATTTTTCTTTAATATTATGCATTACGCCTTAAGGCCCTGGCCTTGGATTCTTGTAGCTTTGGCTTCATTGGTAGTTTATCCGGATATAGCCAGTATTCATGAAGCATTCCCAAACGTGGCAGATGATAAATTAGGACATGATTTAGCTTATTCGGCTATGCTTACAAAACTACCCAGCGGGTTGCTTGGTTTAGTTTTGGCTTCTTTGATTGCTGCCTACATGAGTACTATTTCTACTCAGTTAAACTGGGGATCATCTTATATAGTTTTTGATTTTTACAAACAGCAGATCAATCCCAATGCTTCAGAAAAAAGGTTAGTTGCGATTGGGCGTTTGTCTACTGTTGGCCTTATGGTACTTAGTGCTCTTCTCGCTTTGCTTCTGCAAAATGCACTTCAATTATTTGAAATATTATTAGTTTTTGGTGCGGGCACTGGTTTAATATTTATTCTAAGGTGGTTTTGGTGGCGAATTAATGCCTGGAGTGAGATTACCGCAATGTTTGCTTCCGGAATAATATCTATTATTCTTAAGCTTACCGCCGTGGGGCCATTTTTATTTGCCGCAGAAACCGGCGTTTTTCCGGACTGGTCTGAGTATATTTTTGTTGTTTTGGCGACCACAATCATTTGGCTGGCTGCCACTTTTATGACTCAGCCCGAATCAAAAACTGTTCTTAGGAATTTCTATAAAAAAATTCAACCCGGAGGCCCTGGCTGGAGTAGGGTTATTAAAGATGCAAACACCGATGGGGTTGTAATTTCCGATCCTAACGAGAAGTGGAGTGTTCCGCAAGGAATTTCTGCGATGCTTTTGGGTTGTGTGCTTATTTATACCTGTATGTTTGCTACTGGATATTGGATTTATGGGGAAACTAAACTGGCCACGATATTAACGGTAATAGCAATTGTTTCGGGAACCTTATTGGCTCGCGTCTGGAATCGGATGAAAGAAAATATATTGTAGTACGATGAAGGGAAGAATTATATCTGTTGATATTTTTCGGGGTCTTACTATAGTTCTAATGATTTTGGTAAACACACCAGGCACATGGTCCAATGTTTATGCGCCTTTTTTGCATTCCGATTGGCATGGATATACACAAATTGATCTTTTATTCCCATTTTTTCTTTTTATAGTAAGAACCTCAATAGCTTTTTCTTATAATAACAAAAAGGCTATGAAGACTACCTACAAGAAAATTACAGTAAGAGCTTTAAAAATGGAGTTCATGACTGTAATTCCAGATACCTGGCGACGTACTTGCCAATTACATCGAACTCCAGATTAACCAAAGATCCAATTTCGTATTCTTTAAACCGCGTATGTTCATAGGTGTAGGGAATTATTGCTACACTAAAGGCATTCTTTTCAGAATTAACGACCGTTAAACTAACCCCGTCTACTGTAATAGATCCCTTTTCTATGGTTATATTATTAAGCTTGGGATCGTATTGAAAAGTAAACATCCAACTACCATCATTTCTGGTAATTTTTCTACAAATAGCAGTTTGGTCTACATGTCCTTGGACCAGGTGTCCGTCTAGTCTCGAGCCCATAACCATGGCTCTTTCCAGGTTAACTACCTGCCCCTCTTTTAGTTCTGAGAGGTTTGTCTTTTGCAGGGTTTCATCAATAGCAGTAACTGTATAATAAGGGGCTTGTTTTTCAACAACCGTCAGGCATACCCCATTGTGTGATATACTTTGGTCTATTTTTAATTTGTCTGTAATTAGCGAACTAACCGTTATGTGAAGATTACTTCCTTCTTTTCGCAATCTGTAAATTTTGCCTAAAGTTTCAATTATTCCTGTAAACATGTATCATTTAAAATAAGTAGTTTTGCTCTGTAAAAGTAGAAATAAAGAGTTTGATAACATGGAGGAAAAGGCAAAAATAAAGGTTGGCATATCTATTGGCGATTTGAATGGTATCGGATGCGAAGTTGTCTTAAAAACATTTGAGGATCCAAGAATGACGGATTTTTGCACCCCAATAATTTTTGCATCAAACAAAACCATTTCTAAACAGAAGAATGATCTCGGAATCAATATTAACTACAATGGAATTAAAGAAGCTTCAAGGGCCATAGCAGGCAAGTTTAATGTAATAAATGTCTGGAACGAGATTCCAAATATACTCTATGGAAAAGCTACCGAAGAAAGTGGGGCCTATGCTTTAAAGTCACTTCGGGCAGCGGTAAATGCCTTAAAAAAGAATGAAATAGATCTACTTGTAACGGCGCCAATTAATAAAAACAATATTCAAACCAAGGATTTTAACTTCCCGGGTCACACAGACTTTCTGGCGAGTGAACTGGAAGGAGAAAGCTTAATGTTTATGGTCACTGAGACCTTAAGGATAGGATTACTAACAGATCATCTGGCTGTAAAAGATGTACCTGAGGCCATTACACCTAAAGTTATACGTAATAAAATCCGGATCATGGAAGACACCTTAACAATGGATTTTGGCATACGAAAACCAAAAATTGCCCTTTTGGGGATTAATCCCCATAGTGGAGACAACGGGGTCATTGGCAAAGAGGATGACGAAATATTAAAACCGGTTATTCGTGAATTATCGGATGAGGGACACTTGGTATACGGCCCTTATGCAGCAGACAGTTTTTTTGGATCTGAAGGATATAAGAACTTTGATGCAATTCTGGCGGCTTATCACGATCAAGGTTTAATCCCCTTTAAAACCCTCTCTTTTGGTAAGGGGGTCAATTTTACTGCAGGTCTGTCAAAAGTACGCACATCTCCCGATCATGGCACGGCATACGAAATAGCGGGTAAAGGTGTAGCTGATCCGGGTTCATTTAAGGAAGCAGTTTTTATGGCAATAAATATTTTCAGGAAAAGGAAAGAGTTTCAAAAACTTATGAAAAATCCATTGCAAAAACAAAAAATGAAACGAGCATGATATTAATATAACTCCATTAGTTTATAACATAATTCCTGGGAAATATATTTCCTTTTTAATTGGGGTTTTAGAAAAAAAAAGTATCTTTGCACGCCTTAAACTAGTGTATAACGCGATGAAGAATAAGGAATACAGTATTCCTTTTGCAGGATTAAAACAAGGGAAACACAAGTTTGATTATCAAATAGACAATACGTTCTTTGAATCTTTTGATTACCATGAATTTAATGATGCGGAGATTAAGCTTCACATTGTATTAGACAGGATGTCAACAGTTCTTGAGCTTGAAATGAAGACTAAGGGTACAGTAAATCTCTATTGCGATCTTACTAGTGAACCTTTTGATCAAAAGATAGAAGCTTCTTTGAAACTTTTAGTAAAGTTTGGAGACGTCTACAATGACGATGATGATGAAATACTCATTATTCCACACAGAGAACATCAGGTTAATATTGGGCAATACGTTTACGAAATGATAGTATTGTCAGTGCCTTCCAAACGCATACACCCGGGGGTATTAGACGGCACATTAAATTCGGAAGCACTTAAAAGGCTTGAAGAATTGCAACCAAAAGAGAATAAGAAAGACAAAAATAAAATAGATCCCAGATGGGAGGCATTAAAAAAATTACTAACGGATAAATAGATTACAAAATGGCACATCCTAAAAGGAAAATATCCAGAACAAGAAGAGATAAGAGAAGAACTCACTATAAAGCCATAGCGCCAACTCTTGCAAAGGATCCAACAACAGGAGAAATACATCTTTATCACAGAGCCCATTGGCATGAAG
This sequence comes from uncultured Eudoraea sp., assembly GCF_947260015.1. Classification (GTDB taxonomy): domain Bacteria; phylum Bacteroidota; class Bacteroidia; order Flavobacteriales; family Flavobacteriaceae; genus Eudoraea. Next base: position 32,453 of record NZ_CAMYOM010000010.1, read on the forward strand.
GTAAATTGTATTACCGCGGACAAGTACTTATTGATAAGACAGAAGAAGAAACAGTGTAGTATACCTTGCTATAATTTTAAACTCCCACTTATAATAGTTGGGAGTTTTTTTATGGGGCAGACTAAAATCTTTAAAAGTCACCATTTTAGGCAAAAAGTCCTAAAAAATGACTATTTTTCACGAATTTTCGACCATTTTTTAAGGTTTCTTGATAAAAACCACACTTACTATGGGTAGAATAACAGCAGCAATAACAGCTGTAGGGGGTTACGTTCCGGACTTCAGGTTAACCAATAAAATGTTGGAAACTATGGTTGATACCACAGACGAATGGATTACAACCAGAACAGGAATTAAAGAAAGAAGAATACTAAAAGATAAGGATAAAGGGACTTCTTTCTTGGCTATTAAAGCAGCTGAAAATTTAATTAGTAAGTCTAATTTAGACCCTTCTGAAATTGACCTGGTTATTGTTGGAACTGCAACACCAGATTTACCGGTTGCTTCAACATCGGCATATGTTGCCTCACAAATTGGAGCTGTAAATGCCTTTTCCTTTGATATACAGGCCGCCTGTTCAAACTTTTTATTTGGGATGTCTACAGCAGCAAGTTATATAGAATCTGGCAGGTATAAGAAGGTTCTCCTGATCGGAGCAGATAAAATGTCTTCTATTCTTGATTATACTGAAAGAACTACCTGTATTATTTTTGGTGATGGGGCCGGAGCGGTTCTCTTTGAACCCAATTATGAGGGATTAGGATTGCAGGACGAATATTTGAGATCTGATGGTAGGGGAAGAGAGTTTTTAAAGATTGAAGCTGGGGGATCTTTAATGCCTGCTTCTGAAGAAACCGTCAAAAACAAAAAGCATTATGTTTATCAGGACGGGAAATCGGTTTTTAAATTTGCTGTTTCAAATATGGCCGATGTGGCTGCCAAAATAATGGAACGTAATAATCTTACCCATGATGATGTGGATTGGTTAATCCCACATCAGGCGAACAAAAGAATTGTAGACGCTACAGCAAAAAGAATGGATTTGGAATCTTCCAAGGTAATGATGAATATAGATAAATATGGTAATACTACTTCGGCTACATTACCACTACTTCTTTTTGATTACGAAAAGAAACTCAAAAAAGGTGATAACCTGGTATTTGCGGCTTTTGGCGGTGGATTCACCTGGGGATCCATATATTTAAAATGGGCATATAATGGCAATAACGAATCAAAATAGAATTCCATGGATATAAAAGAAATTCAAAGTCTAATTAAATTTGTAGCAAAATCAGGAGCTAGCGAAGTAAAGCTTGAAACTGATGATATTAAGATCACTATTAGAACTGGGGCATTAAGTTCTGCTCCTGAAACTACTACCTATTTACAACAAATACCGGTAAGTGCAGCTCCCGCGGGACCATCTTTAACTCCTGCATCAACCGAAGGTACGGGTGCTTCTGGAGAGAATACAGATGCATCAAGCCCAGAGGAAGATTCCAGATATATTACCATTAAATCTCCTATTATAGGCACTTTTTATAGAAAACCATCTCCTGACAAACCACCATTTATTGAGGTAGGGGATAATATAGGACAGGGTGATGTATTATGTGTAATTGAAGCAATGAAATTATTCAATGATATTGAATCTGAAGTTTCAGGTAAAATCATAAAAGTATTAGTTGAGGATTCATCTCCGGTAGAATTTGACCAGCCATTGTTCCTGGTAGATCCCTCATAATTTTATTTATAAGAACTTGTAATCAAAAACATTTTAAGTATTTGAATCCGGGTTCTTGAGAATTCTATAGTAAAAGCTATGTTTAAAAAAATACTTATCGCAAATCGAGGTGAAATAGCCTTACGCATTATACGGACCTGCAAGGAAATGGGCATAAAAACCGTGGCTGTTTACTCCAAAGCGGATGAAGAGAGCTTACATGTTCGGTTTGCGGATGAGGCAGTTTGTATTGGCCCTGCACCCAGTAGCGAGTCCTATCTGAAAATACCCAATATAATTGCTGCAGCAGAAATCACAAATGCAGATGCAATTCATCCTGGTTATGGATTTTTATCAGAAAATTCTAAATTTTCTAGAATTTGTGCAGAGCATGAAATTAAATTTATTGGTGCATCCGGAGATCAGATTGATAAAATGGGCGATAAGGCTACGGCCAAAGAAACCATGAAATTGGCTGGGGTACCGGTAATTCCAGGCTCAGAAGGTTTGCTGAAAGATGTTAGGCATGCCAAAAAGGAAGCAAAGAAAATGGGATATCCCGTAATGCTAAAAGCTACTGCCGGTGGTGGTGGAAAAGGCATGAGGGCCGTTTGGAAGGAAGAGAATATTGAAGCGGCTTTTGAAAGTGCCGTGCAGGAGGCTACGGCCGCCTTTGGAAATGGCGGGATGTACATGGAAAAGCTTATTGAAGAACCCAGGCATATTGAAATTCAAGTTATAGGGGACCAATATGGGAATGCATGTCACCTTTCAGAACGGGATTGCTCAATCCAGCGCAGACACCAGAAACTCACGGAAGAAACCCCTTCCCCTTTTATGACAGATGACCTTAGAGAGGCTATGGGAAACGCTGCAGTAAAGGCAGCGGAGTTTATAAAATATGAAGGTGCCGGCACCGTGGAATTTTTGGTAGATAAGCACCGTGAATTTTATTTTATGGAAATGAATACACGTATTCAGGTAGAACATCCTATTACGGAACAGGTCGTGGATTATGACTTGATCAGGGAGCAGATTTTGGTAGCTGGCGGAGTGCCTATTTCAGGTAAAAATTATGTCCCAAAACTTCATGCTATTGAATGCAGGATTAACGCAGAAGACCCCTATAATGATTTCAGGCCTTCACCTGGCAAAATAACTACATTGCACACCCCTGGAGGTCATGGGGTTCGATTAGATACGCATGTATACAGCGGATATACAATTGTTCCGAATTATGATTCCATGATTGCCAAGCTAATTACTTCAGCCCAGACCAGGGAAGAGGCAATAAATAAAATGAAACGAGCTTTGGACGAATTTGTAATTGAAGGAATAGCTACGACTATTCCGTTTCACAGACAATTAATGGATCATCCGGATTATCTGGCGGGGAATTATACCACTAAATTCATGGAAGATTTTAAAATGGATCCTAAACCAGAAGAATAGAATATGAACTCCGGCCATCGTCGGAGTTTTTTATAGCACAATGAATCTTAGTTATTGGGAATATAAAACGTGGTTATCCAACATTGATTTTACTATTGTTGGAAGTGGTATTGTTGGTCTAAATTGCGCATATTATTTGAGCAAAAAACACCCAAAAGCAAAAATCCTTATTCTTGAAAAAGGGGCTTTACCCCAAGGTGCAAGCACAAAAAATGCCGGATTTGCATGTTTTGGTAGTATCTCGGAAGTTGTTAGCGACCTTAAAACCCACTCACAGGAAGAAGTGTTAGAACTGGTGAGAAGCAGATGGGAAGGGATTCAATTATTACGCGCTACTCTGGGGGATTCCAAAATGGATTTTCAGCGGCATGGAGGGCATGAACTTTTTTTAAAGGAAAACACTAAATTATTTAATGATTGCTCTGAAGCTCTAAGTAACATCAATAAGCTACTTAAGCCGGTATATGGTGAAGATGCGTATTTTTTCCATCGAAACACTTTTAAATTTAATAACATTGTTAATCAATATATCTCCAGTCGGTTTGAAGCTCAAATAAATTCCGGAACAATGATGAATTCTTTGCTGTCATTGGTCCGTCATTCCGGTGTAAATATTTTAAACTCCATTGGAGTTACTTCCTTTGATGACGGCAAGGGAACCGTAAAGGTTTACACCAATCAATTTGAATTTGAGACAAGAAAACTTATTATCGCAACAAATGGATTTGCTAACGAGCTTTTAGGTGAAGAGGTTAAGCCGGCAAGGGCACAAGTATTGATTACAAAACCCATAAAAAATCTTCAGATTAAAGGGACTTTTCACCTGGACGAAGGTTTTTACTACTTCAGAAATATTGAGAATCGTATCCTTTTAGGAGGTGGGCGAAATCTGGATTTTAAAACAGAAGAAACAGCAGAATTTGGACAAACAGAACTAATTCAGAATCGCCTGGACAGCATGTTACAAGAAATCATTTTACCTCACACAGATTTTGAAATTGAACGCAGATGGAGCGGAATTATGGGGATAGGTACGACAAAGAGACCAATTGTAAAGCAACTTTCCGATAACTTAATATGCGGAGTAAGGCTGGGAGGTATGGGGATTGCTATAGGTAGTTTGGTAGGAAAAAATTTAGCTGATTTAACCTGATATGGAAATTTCGGCAGCCATCAAGGATGAATTGCGCAGATTTTGTGAATCATTCGCGGAGGATAGGATTGGACGCATCCAAAATAATATAAAAAGTATTAACGATTCTCTAAAATCTGAGACTAAGAGCAGCGCGGGAGATAAACATGAAACGGGGAGGGCTATGATTCAGCTTGAAAGGGAGAAGCTGGGGCATCAGCTATATGAAGCGGAAAAGATGAGACAGGCTTTAGCTGGTATTACTATTCTGCCAAGCCACGCAAATATTGGTCAGGGCAGTCTTGTGATTACTACAGAGGGGGTATATTATATTTCAATTTCGGCGGGAGCTTTCAAAAAGGGCCCTGCCCAAATATATTGTATTTCTTCACTTAGCCCTATTGGAAAAAAGTTATTGGGGAAATCCAAAGGTCATTGTTTTGATTTTAATCAAAAAACGATTTGCATTAAAAAGGTTCTTTAACGTTTTTAATAAAGGACTCCGCCGCTATTGGTCCCTGTATTTTAATTGTTGAGGGACCTCTTCCTAAAACAACACTTGTAAGGCTTGAAATATGGAGGGATGGTAAACAGCTATTCACCGGTGAGATAGGGATTGATCAAATTAAAATTTAAATTGATGGAATTGGCACTTTAATAAATACTGTTGTCCAATAATTAATTTAATCATCTTCCGGTTTTTTCCGGCTCGTTTTCTTCTTTGCTACCACTCTTTTACTTTTTAATCGTTTTTCTACCGAAGCTTTGGAAGGATAAGTTTTTTTACGTTTTTTCGGAACTTTAAGCGCTTCTTCAAGTAGTTTTAACAAACGGTCTTCTGCAATTTCCCTATTCCTATGTTGGCTTCGGGATTCGTCACAATGAACCAGGAGTTTGTTTTCTGATGTAAGTCGTTTACTTAGTTTTTTATATAAGCGTTCTTTTTCAGATTCATTAAACGCTTTGGAACGAGCCAGGTTTAAAATTAGTTCCACTTTTGTGGATACTTTATTAACATGCTGACCACCTGCACCACTACTTCGGACAGCTCTGAACTTTAATTCCTGTAAAATCAAGTCTTTGTTCATTGTGCAAAGGTCGATTAGAGTTTTAGCCTTTGGTTAATTGTTTCAAGGGAAATATTGAGATAAACTTCTGTTTCAATCTTCATATTTCGTTCTGAATGGAAATAGATTATTTGCTCTTCTGTAAATCCTTCAACCAGATAATGACTTCCCATCGGATATGTTTTTTTTACGACCACAGGAAGACCGGAATTTTGGGATACCTTGAATTCATGAGCGTAAACAATAATTTTTCGTTTGGTATCTGCATATGATTTGACAATATTGATAGGGACCAAGTTGGCTTCTCCAAAAAGAGAAGCAATGTAAAGGTTTCCGGGATTCTTATATAGTTCAAGAATAGGTTTCTGAGCTAATATTTGTGTATCCTTTAGTACGAGTACTCGATCTGCAAAGGGCAGTATATCATTGCGGTCATGAGTAGCCGTTAAGCAGGTTATCTTCTCTTGCTTTAGATAATTAAATAAATTTCTTCTTAAGCTGTTTTTTCGAAAATTATCTATATGACTGAATGGTTCATCCAATAGCAACACTTCAGGTTTCTGGGCCAAAGCCCTGGTCAGAGCAACGCGCTGTTGCTGGCCTATACTCAGATGCTTTACTTTGGTTTTTGCAAACCTTTTCATTTCGATAATATCAAGCAGCTCTTCAGTACGTTCTTTTAGTTCTTTGGGATAAAATACGGAAAGAAATTCAGAAATATTTTCAGCCACGGTAGTAACCCCCATAAGGTCGAACCCCTGCGACATATACTTCATGTACGACTCTCCGGGGGCAAGATTATATTGTGGTCCCTTAATTTGTTTTTTCCCCCAATAAAGTTCTCCCTTAGCCGGTTGAAGAGATCCGTAAATTAGTTTTAATAAGGTGCTTTTCCCACATCCGCTTTCACCCATTATTCCCAGATGTTCACCTCTATCAACAGAGAAACTAATATCATCCAGTACAGAATCCTTGTCATAGGCAAAAGATAGACCGGTTATTTTTAACATGATTTTTATCTTAAACGACTTCTAATAAAAAATCCGTTTCTACAGAAACGGATTTTGCTCTGAATTATTGATAGTTACTCCTTAAATTCCTTTATCACTGCCTTATTCGGTAACTCCTTATAGTTCATATTATAAAAAGTAAATGCAAAAATATCGGCATATTGTTCAATTATTTTACTCGCAGGGGTCCCTGCTCCATGCCCGGCATTAGTTTCAATCCGAATAAGAGTAGGGTTAGAACCAGATTGCTTCTCCTGAAGTTCGGCTGCAAATTTAAAGCTATGGGCGGGTACAACGCGATCATCATGGTCTCCTGTTGTAATCAAGGTGGCAGGATATTGGACTCCTTCTTTTACATTGTGAATTGGGGAATAAGCTTTCAGGTATTGAAACATTTCTTCACTATCTTCAGAAGTACCATAATCATAGTGCCATCCTGCTCCTGATGTGAAAATATGATAACGCAGCATGTCCAGAACACCTACAGCGGGCAGAGCTACTTTCATGAGTTCGGGTCTTTGAGTCATAATAGCACCTACTAAAAGACCACCATTAGAACCTCCTCTTATTGCCAGCTTTTCCGATGAGGTATATTTATTCTCTATAAGGTACTCTGCCGCAGCTATAAAATCGTCAAATACATTTTGCTTTTTGGTTTTTATACCAGAATTATGCCATTTTTTTCCATATTCTCCACCACCCCTCAAATTAGGTACCGCATAAACACCTCCTTGTTCCATCCAAACTGCATTGACAATACTGAATGAAGGGGTAAGACTAATATTGAACCCGCCATAACCATATAGAATAGTAGGGTTTTTGGAATTAAGTTTTAGTCCCTTTTTATAGGTTATAATCATTGGGATTTCTGTTCCATCTTTGGAGTTGTAAAACACCTGCTTAGATTCATAATCATCCTCATTAAAATTAATTTCCGGTTTCCAATGAATGACATAATTACCTTTTTCCACGTTGTATTTATAAGAGGAACCCGGAGTATAATAATTCGTAAATGAAAAGTAAAATTCTTTTTCTTCTTTTTTACCACCAAAACCGCTTGCACTACCTATGCCGGGAAGCTCTATTTCACGTATAAGTTTACCCTCATAGTCATATTGAAAAACTTTGGATATCGCATCTATCATATACTCTGCAAAAAAGTAACCCCCGCCTGTATTTGGACTAAGGACATTCTCTGTTTCAGGAATAAAATCTTCCCAGTTTTCCTGACCTGGGTCTGAAGCATCAACAGTTATGATCTTCTTATTAGGAGCATTTAAATTGGTAACCAGGTAAAGCTTAGAACCTACATTTTCAAGGATATTAGTATCTGAATCTTCATGATCTAATATAGTTACCAGCTTACTGTCTGGCTTTTTCAAATCTTTTAAATAAAGCTTATTGCCCGAGGTAGAATTTGCAGCTGAAATAAGGAGATAATTATTATCCTCAGTCACACTTGCACCTATATATCTGTATTTTTCTTCAGGAACACCCCCAAAAATTAAAGCATCATCACTTTGCGGAGTACCTAGTTTATGATAATATAGTTTATGTTGGTCTGTCTTATCAGAGAGTTCACTGCCTTTAGGTTTATCATAACTAGAATAATATAAACCTTCATTCCCATACCAGGAAAGGCCGCTAAATTTTACATCAATGAGGGTGTCTTCAACAATAGTCTTCTCTTCTGTCTCTATAACAATTACCTTCCTCCAGTCACTACCTCCCTCCGAAATGGAGTAGGCGGCCATAGAACCATCTTTTGTAAAACTCAACCCCATTAATGAAGTAGTTCCATCTTCTGAAAAACTATTTGGGTCTAAAAAAACTTCGGCTTCCTGATTCTCCTTTTGACGATATACTGCATATTGGTTTTGCAAACCATCGTTTTTATAAAAGTAGGTATATTCACCCTCTTTAAAAGGGGAACTAAGTTTCTCATAGTTCCATAGTTGCTCTAATCTGTTCTTCAGATCTTTCCTGAACGGTATTTTATCCAAATAGCCAAAAGTGACAGCGTTTTCTTGTTTAACCCATGTTTCGGTTTCTTCGCTACGGTCATCTTCTAACCAGCGATAAGGATCGTTAACTATAGTCCCAAAATAGTTGTCAACAGTATCTACTTTTTTGGTCAATGGATAATTCACGGTAATGCTGTCTTTTTTTCCTGAATTTTGGCAAGAAGCGTTAATCAAAATTAGAAGTAATAGTATTCCAAAATTTCTCATGATGCATAATTTTTAAGGCTAAAAATACCATAAAAAAAAACCTTTTATTTCTATTGTATTAATGGTTTAACAAATTTTATGATAGGGCCATCAGAGAAGTTTATTGTCCACCAGGTATTCAGCTATTTGTATGGCATTGGTAGCAGCACCTTTTCTGAGATTATCGGCAACTATCCACATGTTTAGCGTGTTTCGCTGCGTTTCATCTCTTCGTATGCGTCCTACAAAAACATCATCTTTGTCATGAGCATAAATCGGCATTGGATAAGTGTTGGTAACCGGATTGTCTTGTACAACGACTCCTGGAGTATTGTTCAGAATTCTTCTTACTTCATTTAGTTCAAAGTCGGATTCAAATTCAACATTAACGGACTCAGAATGACCTCCTGCAGTAGGAATGCGCACGGCCGTAGCTGAAATTGAAAATGTGCGGTCGTCAAGTATCTTCTGAGGTTCCCTGGCCAATTTCATTTCTTCTTTGGTATACCCATTTTCCATAAATGAGTCACAATGCGGCAGGGCATTTCTGTTGATAGGATATGGATATGCCATTTCACCTTGTATTCCGGCCATTTCATTCTCCAACTGTTTTACAGCTTTTATTCCTGTTCCGGAAACGGATTGATAGGTTGAAACTACGACCCGCTTCATTTGGTATCTGGCATGCAAGGGTGCCAGGATCATAACAAGTTGAATAGTAGAACAATTGGGATTGGCAATTATTTTATCTGCTTTGGTTAATTTATTTGCATTGATTTCCGGTACGATCAATTTTTTTTCAGGATCCATGCGCCAGGCCGACGAATTATCAATCACCGTGGTGCCAGCTGCTGCAAATTTTGGTGCCCATGTTAGTGATGTATCTCCTCCGGCAGAAAAAATAGCCAGATCCGGACGTGCTGTTACTGCATCAGCAAGTCCTATTACGCTAATGGATTTCCCGTTATAGGATATCTTTTTACCAACAGATCGCTCAGAGGCGACCAATAATAGTTCAGTTATTGGAAAACTCCGTTCTTTAAGCACTTTTAGCATTACTTCGCCAACCATTCCGGTTGCGCCAACTACAGCTACCTTCATGTTTTTATTATTTAGAACCCAAAGGTATTGCAACCAATGTTGATGAACAAGACTTTTTATTGGATTTATAAATTTATAACAATTTGTTATAATTCGAACAATTATAAAAAAATGACCACCAATCTGCTTTGCGAAAACTAATTGGTGGCCTTTAAGTTAGTATAGTAATGTAGCGGTTACTCCCGTAAAAGGAGTTTTATTTCTTACTACTTTTTCAATAAATCTCTTATTTGTGTTAACAGTTCTTCCTGACTTGGACCTGAGGGAGCAGGTGGTGCAGGTGGTGTTTTTGTTTTGTTGTAAGCCTTAACAAGCAGAAACATCACAAATCCTACAATAAGTAAATTAACAATAGTATTTACCCAAGCTCCCCATCGAATTGCATTTTCTGCTACATAGCCAGCTTCTCCTTCAACTCCTGAAGTCTCTGTGAGGACATATCTTAAATTAGCAAAATCTACACCTCCTGCAAATTCACCCACAATTGGCATAATAATGTCGCCTACAAAGCTATTAATAACTAGGCCTATGGCTCCTGCCATAATTACAGCAACTGCAAAATCAATTACATTGCCGGTCATAATAAAATTCTTGAATTCTTTTAACATGATTATTAGTTTTTTAAATGGTTAGATAATAAATGCGGCCGAAAGATACTCAAAATAACTCTTCTTAACAATTTGTTAATTAGTTCATTAAGCTCCTGTAATTACCCTTTTAACTCTTTGAGAAATAGCGCTTAAAATTTCATAGGAAATTGTTTTTGCTCCGGCCGCAAAAGCCTCTGCAGAATGTCCTTTTCCAAATACAATAACTTCATCACCTTCCTTGCATTCAATACCCGTTATATCTATCATGATCATATCCATACAAACATTTCCAATAATAGGCGCCTCCTTACCATTGACTAAAACCGAAGCTTTACCATTACCATATTGTCTTCCAATTCCATCGGCATGCCCAAGAGGCAAAGTAGCAGTTTTTTTGTATACCTCAGCAGTAAAAGCCCTATTGTAACCTACACTTTCATTAGGTTCTATATTGTGTATCTGCGAGATAATTGTTTTTAATGTAGCCACAGGTAGCAACTTAGCATCATACCTGGCTTCATTTCCATATCCGTACAGGCCAATACCACTTCGCACCATTTGGAATTGTGCTTCCGGGTAATTGAATATCCCGGAGGTATTGAGAATATGCATAAATGGACTAATTTTCAGTAGGGAAGTAAATTCCTCGGCAATCTTTTCAAAAGATTTAATTTGATTTTTGCTAAATTCTTCTTCGGACTTGTCTTCGGAGGCGGCCAAATGAGAAAATATTGATTTTATTTTCAATTCTTCTCTATCCACAAGCTGATCGGCGATATAGTTAATGTCATTTTCCCAAAATCCAAGTCTGTTAAGGCCTGTGTTGAACTTTAAGTGGACAGGATAATCCTTTTGCTTTTGTGTCTTTGCAGTCTTGATGAACTCACGGAGTGTTCTGGGGGAATATAAACTGGGTTCCAGGCAATATTTAATAACCATTGTATAATTGGAAGGCTGCGCATGCAATACAAGTATAGGTGTTTTAATCCCTGCCTCCCTTAAAACCTTTCCTTCATGGGCATAAGCCACCGCCATATAATCTACTCTTAGTTTTTCCAGTTTTTTTGCGATGATCACGGAATCAGTACCATAGGCAAAAGCCTTTACCACAGCTAAAAACATAGTTGAAGGATGTATTTTGGTTCTTATATAATTGTAATTATGTTCTAAAGCCGCAAGATCCAATTCCAGGGTAGTCTCTTTAGTTCTGGGCATTGGCATCTTTTTTATTTTGTTTTATCTCCTCAGCTTCTACCTTCATTTTATTAATTTTTTCTTTAAGCATAGCTTTGTAAAATGCAGCCCGGCTTAAAGGTTCGTATTCTTCTGTTTCTCCCAGCAGCACCAATTTATCATTATTAGATTTTCTAAAACTATAATTGGCAAGATTGCCGGTACGCGTGCAAATAGCATGAACTTTAGTCACGTATTCCGCAGTAGCCATTAAAGCCGGCATTGGCCCGAAAGGATTACCTTTAAAATCCATATCGAGTCCGGCAACAACAACTCGTATCCCCATATTTGCGAGATCATTGCAAACAGTTACAATTTCATCATCAAAAAACTGAGCTTCATCTATTCCAACTACATCACAGTCGTCTGCCAGAAGCCGGATATTTGCCGCCGCCGGGACGGGCGTGGAACGAATTTCGTTTTCATCATGAGAGATTACCTTCTCTTCATGATATCTGGTGTCTACAATTGGCTTAAATATTTCTACTTTTTGCTTTGCAAACTGGGCTCGTTTAAGCCTGCGAATCAATTCTTCCGTTTTTCCGGAAAACATTGAGCCAGAGATAACCTCTATCCAACCGAATTGTTCCTTGTGATTAACAGTGTTTTCGAGAAACATTTTGTAATTTTAAACCAAAGTAAGGGGTTTAATCCCTAAATAATGAAACGAATTATAAAAGTATTAAAAAAGATAGACCTTTACTGTTTAGTCTAAACAAAAAGAAATGAAGCGAAAACTGAAAGAGGAATTAATTAAGATGTCCACAGATATAATTACATCAAGGGGTCTTACAGAGATGGAGATACCCGAATTATATGAAGCTGCGAGAAATCTGTACGAGAAATTGACCGTTCTTAAGTTTATTGATGAAAAACTCAACGATATTGAAATTGACGTGTCCAAAAATGTTATTGCATCCAGGTTTGAGAAAATGGCCAATGCCGTAATGAATGAAAATAAAATGGTTCCCGAAAACAACCCGCACGAAGAAGATATTATTACTCCGGGAATGGATACCATAAAAGGTATGGTATCTGAAATGCCTAATAATGAGGATAATGACAGGCTATTTGCAGAATTTGTTGCAAAACCTGAGACCGCGAAGGCCGATAATAACAAAACCTCTGCAGATATTTCTCAAGCGGTAAAAGAAGTTTCCAAGCCAAAATCGTTGAATGACAAACTCACAAATAAAGAAATAACTGTGGGTTTAAACGACAGACTCGCTTTTGTTAAACAACTTTTTAATGATAGCACAGAAGACTTCAACAGGGTAATTTCACAACTGAACACCATTGATTCCTATGAACGCTCCATGGCCTTTATTGAAAATATGGTTAAGCCAGATTACAATCAATGGGCAGGAAAAGAGGAATATGAAATCAGGTTTCTTGCTCTTATTGAGCGTAGATTCTCATAATTTCTCATATCGGATTTACTGCGATTATAAGAAATGTATATTGCTCATATTGCCTTAAAAAGAGGGTAAGATCTTAAAACAGTGCTGACAGGCAAGTTATTTATTGTTCCAACACCTATTGGAAATTTGGAGGATATTACCTTTAGAGCTATAAAAGTTCTTAAGGAAGTAAGCCTGATATTGGCGGAAGATACTCGAACAAGCAACAAACTTTTACAGCACTACAATATAGACACCCCAATGCAGAGCCATCATATGCATAATGAACATAAAACGGTAGATGGTATTGTACAAAGGCTTAAAAGTGGAGAACAGATTGCGCTAATTTCTGATGCCGGAACTCCGGCTATTTCCGATCCGGGGTTTTTACTTAGCAGAGCCAGTATTGAACAGGGAATAGAAATTGAATGTCTACCGGGGGCTACCGCTTTTGTTCCCGCACTTGTTAATAGTGGCCTTCCCAACGACCGCTTTGTTTTTGAAGGCTTCCTGCCAATAAAAAAAGGCAGGCAAACCAGATTAAATGATTTGTCAGAAGAAACTCGAACAATGGTTTTCTATGAGTCTCCACATAAGCTTCTTAAGACTTTATCACAATTTGTAACCTATTTTGGCCCCAAACGATCAATTTCGGTTTCCAGGGAACTTACTAAAATGTATGAAGAAACCATTAGAGGTACTATTTCAGAGGTATTAGAACACTTTGAAAACAAACCACCAAAAGGAGAATTTGTAATTGTTGTTGCCGGAAAAAAATAATGCAAAAACTACTATCAGAAATACGTGGTTGTGAGGTTTGCAAGGCACATTTGCCTTTAGGGCCAAGACCAATCGTGGCGGCAAATCCAAATTCCAAGATCGTAATCATAGGTCAGGCACCAGGAACTAAAGTCCATAAAACCGGAGTGCCTTGGGATGACCCTAGCGGCAGACAATTAAGAAATTGGCTCGGAGTTACTGATGCGGTGTTTTATGATGAATCTAAAATTGCTTTGATCCCTATGGGATTTTGTTATCCCGGCAAGGGAAAGTCGGGCGATTTACCCCCGAGGTCCGAATGCGCTCCATTATGGCACGCACCCATGTTAGACAAATTGCCCAATTTGGAATTAGTGCTGTTAATAGGTATGTACGCCCAAAAGTATTACCTCAGGAATGCGGCCAAGAAAACGCTGACCGAAACGGTGGCAGCTTACGAAACCTATCTTCCTAAATATTTGCCTTTGCCACACCCGTCTCCACGTAATCGGTTTTGGTTGACAAAAAATCCTTGGTTTGAAAAGACCGTACTTGTTAAACTTCAAAAAGAGGTAAATAATATTTTAGTCTATTGATTTAGATGAATATACAATCATTGTTTCAATAAAAATTCTAATTTTTATGCAGGGAATTGGATAGTAAGATATTTAGTAGATTTTGGCTAGTTATTAATTTATTATATTTGATAAAGGACAAACCCCATGGTACACTTAAAAAAAACTCTACTGATAGTAGTAAGTATTGTATTTGTTGCCTGTAGTGGTGATAATTCAATTGATGCCACCGTTGTACAAATAGAACCTAGAACAGTAGAGGACGTTACTGCAGATTTTTTAAGTTTGGATATTCAACCCGGAGTAAATGATTTTTCATTAGAATCGTTGGAAAGGGGAAGATTTTGGAACTTTAGAGTAATAGCACCTGCTGAAGCATCAGAGAATAACCGAAGACCATTGGTTATTGCATTGCATGGTGCTTCAGGCGGTAGTGCAACTGCACACCAAAATACAAGCTGTTATGTTGAGCCAGGGTTAGCTGCGTTAGATGCATTTATTATTAGCCCCAATGCCGGTACGGAACAATGGTATGATGCAATTAATCAAAACCAGGTCGTTGCTTTGACGGATTTAGCCAGAACGCATTGGTTTGTGGATACAGAGAAAGTTCTGGTAACGGGATATAGCAATGGCGGAAATGCAAGTTGGCTTTATGCTGATATATTCTCTCAATTCTTCACAGCATCGATTGCCATGGCCAGTTCTTATGATCCGGAAAGAGCAGACGGAAGTATTTCTACATTTTCAATCCCTATATATGTTATACACAGCAATTCGGATGAGCTCTTCCCAGTTTCACAAACCGAAATATTTGTAAATAAAGCAATTAGTGCAGGTTCAGAAGTTGAATTTGTTATTGTTGATGGATTATCTCATTACACACCATGTGAATATGTTACTCACTTCCAGGAAGCCGTAAATTGGGTTGTAATTAATGTTTGGTAGCTATAGCAGGGTGGTGGCATAGAGAAAGAAATTAAAACCTATCTATTGAACTAAACTGAAATGCCCCCTGTAAGAAGTAACGGTATTTTCATTTTGATTAGTTACGCTTACCGAAAACCAATAATCAGAGGGAGGAAGTTTTTTACCGTTGAAATTTCCATTCCATTCCGATTCAGGTATTATGGTTTTTAGCAGCCTACCATACCTATCAAATATATGAATATTAGAAATTGAGTATCTACTTGTATCTAATCCCTTCACCGTCCATGTGTCATTAGAGCCATCTTCGTTTGGAGTGAAAAACTTAGGAAACCCCAGCACAAAGATTTCCTTTTGTGACACACCACATTCATTACTGACATAAACAGTGTGAACACCTGGAGGCACGTTTAGAAAAACATTCTCAGCCTGAAAAGCCCCACTAGAATTATCTAAATTATAAGTCAAATTAGGATTTTCAGGGGAAAAAACAGTAACCGTTCCGTTGTCTATGTTTACGTCGACATCGGTTATAACAGGCGGTGTTGTTTTGTTGATATTGTACGTTTTTGAAATATGACAGCCGGTAAGTATATCTATTACCTTTAGGCTTATGGTCTGTTCATCGCTAATTAAAATTTCATTGGTCGTCTGTCCATCTGACCATTCATACCAAAAGTTCATCTCCAAATCATATGGAATACCCGAATTTAGAGTTAAGGGAAAACTAAATTCGCAAACCGTAAGGTCGATATCTTCTGAACTTATAGGAGGTAACGGACTAACATTTAGATTAAATACGCCAGATCCAAGGCATGATCCATTATTTACGGCATAAAAGTACATAGCTTTACCTGATGATTCGTACATACCTGTAATTGAGTTCGAATTATCTACCGCATTTGCAATAGAATCGAAAAACAAAATATCAGTTGTGCTCGGCAAAAAATTATGGGCCCTTATGTCATTCATTTTTTCATCCAAATCAAAAGATGACATTCCATTTCCAAAATCACAATTAGATATATCATCTGCAGCCAATACAGTACTTGGAGTTGCAATTAATTGCAATTGTCCTAAACTGTAACAATCGGAACCATTCTCAAATACTTTTGTGGTAATTACTTGATTTGGAACAGTATTCATATAAAATTGCGGCAAAGAATTTTGATTGTATATATCGTTTTCGGCCTCAGTGTCATTCAAATAAAAATAAACAACCGCCTGCTCTGGGTTATTTGAAATATCAGCAATACTATTATTTAAACTAAATGTTGAAAGTCCATCCGCTGAATTAGTATCGAAAAAGTCGCATATAGATAGGGCTACTGAAGAATTAATAATTGGAGGAGTAGTAAATGACACCTTTGCTTCACCTAAATATTGAATATCACAATCAACATCATTTGATGTAACAATCAGTTCGTAAGTACCTGAGGCATTGGTGCCAGTTGTATTAATTGATAGTTTATGTGGAGGTGTTGGAAGAGGTAATGGCTTAGGAAAACCGGCAGAATTAAATGTCCATGAATAATCCGCTCCTGGAATATCAGGGCCTTCAAGAATATAGCTTGAATCAGCACAGAGAGCCAGGTCAGTACTATTTAGAGTCAAAGGTTCATAAGGATTGACAATATTTATTCTTTGCGTATAAAAGAATGACTGTACAAAAGGTGGCAGGCCTTGCATTGAAAAACTATCTCCTCCAAAGTAGATATAATCTTCTTCAAAATTGCAAGCTGGCCCATCAAGTTCTGGATTATGAATAACATCCAAATAATTAGTTCCAACAGTATATTCCTCTGGTATAGTGACATAAATTTTCAAATCCGGCCCCAGCTGTAACCCACCTCTAAAAGCAGATTCCCTATGAATTAAAACTTTTGAGCTGGCTATAGCATCACTTTTTAAATTAAATTGATATAATCTATATGTATTAGTTTCAGTTTGAATGGTAGACACATAAAGTTTATTGGTTTGAGATGAAAACTCTACACCATATGGACTCTCAACCGGATTAGGAAAAAGAGATAGTCCGTCATTCAATACCTGCCCGGTAATATGGTCAAAACTATAAAGAAAACAACCAATCGTCTCAGAAGTATTTCCCTGGTGGGCAGCAACAATTTTTGTACCATCAGGAGAAACCTTTAAATACCCTCTGGAACCATAATCTGCTAAAAAATCCACTTGAGAAATGACCGGAACCGGATCAACGCCATTCTCATCTACCTTATATGAATAATACAAATCACGAACCAAAGAAATAACCCAGGTTGTATTGCATTCACCTCCTTGAACTGCGGTCATTTTTTCGGACCATTGGCTACCCACATGACCATCCGTAAGATTAACATTGCTTCCAACAACATCTCCCAATCCTCCATTTAAGGATAAGTCAATGGTATAATAATTATAACCGTTTGGAGTAATAGTAGAGCCAACGGTAAATAAATAATAAATATTAGGGTCTAATGGTTTTGGGATGATAATAGCAGATTGTGTACTGGACTCATCTCCCAGTAAGTTTGTGCCATTCGGCATAATATCATCATACCTATCCCACACTGTAGACCCATCTGAATAGAACAAAAGATTTCCATCACTATCGGATATAGATGCGCAGCCTTCCAAAGTATTCAGTTCTCCCCTCAAGACAATTGGTGGGTCAGAAAGGTTGAAAAACTGTAATCCAACCCTTTCTCCAAACAACCATTTACTTGCCTCTCTTTGAGACAGACAAGTTAAACTACAAAAGAGTAATATAATCGTAATACCAGACCTCAATTGTTTTCGATTTTAAAGTTTTAAAAAAGGAATTATTTTTCTCCGAGAAAAAAAATGGTTAAATAAGGTACAAATAAAAAAATAAATCAATGGAACTGCATTATTCTAAGGTGTTATGGATCATTATTATGATTAACACTGAAAGTACTGAGTTTAGTTGTATTCAACTAAATATGTTTCCCCTTTTCCCATCCATATTTACCCAAATAGAGTTCACCGCTTTCTACAGCCCCATCCTCAATTGTTGTTCCCATAGAATCGTTCCAACGGTTTAGGTAACCAAATAGAGAAATTACTCCTAACATTTCAACAATCTCTCCTTCATTCCAATACTTATACAATTGGGTCTTTATGTTTTGATCTACTCCATTGGGAACCTGTGAAGCGGCCAGGGAAAAATCGAGAGCGGCGCGTTCAGCTTCCGAAAAGGCAGCATGGGTTCTGTACTCCCAAATATTATCCAATTGCTCTTGTTCGGCACCGTAGCGTTCTGCAGCCCTTATTGCATGTGCCTGGCAATAGCGACAACCGGTCGTATTACTGCTGACCCAGGCAATCATTCGTTTAAGGGCAGAAGTTACTTTTCCTTCATTGGCCATAACCGCCTTGTTTAGGTTTATAAAAGCCTTGGATATTGCAGGTCTATGTTGCATGGTGAGTACAGAATTTGGACAAAACCCAAGTGTCTCATTGAAGAATTCTGCTAATTCTTTGGTTTGAGTATCATGATTAGGATCAAGAGGTTGTACAAGTGGCATAGCGGTCGTATTTTTGTACTCCACAAGAAACGAAAAAATATGAGCACAACAAATCAAATTACCACCAAATGGTTGGGGAACATGGCTTTTGAGAGCAATAATCCATCCGGATTAAATTTAACTATAGATGCCGGTCCTGATGATGGGGGAGATGGCAATGGTTTTAAACCTAAAGCTCTTATGCTGTCAGCTTTGGCCGGGTGTTCGGGTCTTGATGTTGCTATGCTTATCAAAAAAATGAAACTTGATGTGGAGGAATTCAGTATAGAAACTATTGCTAACCTTACGGATGAACATCCCAAGTACTATGATTCCGTGACCGTAGAATACCATTTTTGGGGAGGCAACCTGGAAGAAAAAAAATTGCAAAGAGCCGTAGATCTTTCAGTTGAAAAGTATTGTGGGGTAATGGAAATGTTCAGGAAGTTCGCAAAGCTTGAAATAAAAACTATATTTCATAAAGATTGACACCCATTCTTCAGGGTAGTACAGATTGATCAATAGAAAAATAAAAGAGTTATTTCCGCATTTAAGATGCAGGAAATGGTCTTATATTACAAAAGACAGATAAAGTGGTACCATGCGCTGGACATTAAAACCAAAACAAGATGATGGGCAAATAAAAGCTTTAGCAGAAATACTGAAAGTAGATCGACTGGTAGCTCAATTATTGCTGCAGCGTGGTGTAACTTCTTATGAAGAGGCTAAAAAGTTTTTCAGACCCCAACTCTCCGACCTCCATGACCCATTTCTTATGAAGGATATGGAACTGGCCGTTAAACGTATTGAAAATGCAATACTGGCAAATGAAAATATCCTTGTTTATGGAGATTATGATGTAGACGGAACTACAGCGGTAGCTCTATTGTCATCATATTTACTTACACTATATCCGAATGTGGCAACCTATATTCCTGACAGATACGCGGAAGGCTATGGTATATCTTATGCGGGAATTGACTTTGCAGAGGACAATGATTTTGCTCTTATTATAGCATTGGATTGCGGTGTAAAGGCTATAGAGAAGATATCCTATGCCAGGGAAAAAGGAATTGATTTTATCATATGTGACCACCACAGGCCCGGAAAGAAAATACCGGATGCTGTAGCTGTTTTGGACCCAAAAAGAAACGATTGCACCTATCCATATGATGAATTATGCGGATGTGGTATTGGTTTTAAACTTATACAGGCACTAAACATTACCAGAGAGGATAGCTTTGATAAACTCATTCCATACCTGGATCTGGTGGCAACTGCCATTGGGGCGGATATCGTACCCATAACAGGCGAAAACAGGGTTCTGGCTTATTTTGGGTTAGAAGTAATTAATTCAGCTCCAAGAACTGGTTTTAAGGCAATAATTAAAAACATACAGAAGAAAAAACTAACCATAACAGATGTCGTTTTTATTATTGCGCCAAGAATAAATGCGGCAGGGCGTATGAGACATGGTCAATATGCAGTAAATCTATTAATAGAGCAAAATATGGCGCTGGCAGTTGAATATGCTTCAGAGATCGAAGAATTTAACACCAACAGGAAGGGATTGGACCGGGAGATTACGGAGGAAGCACTTGCCATGATCCTTAAGAATAAGGAAGAAGATAGATTTACTTCCGTTGTTTATAAAGACACCTGGCATAAAGGGGTAATTGGGATAGTTGCCTCCAGACTTACTGAAACCTACTATAGGCCTACATTAGTGTTCACAAAAAGTGGCGATAAACTAGCCGCATCGGCCAGATCTGTCAAGGGTTTTGACGTTTATAATGCCTTAGAACATTGTGCCGATACTATTGAGCAGTTTGGAGGACATAAATATGCTGCAGGGCTAACATTGGTTGAAGAACATTATGAAAAATTTAAATCGCAATTTGAAAAAATAGTAGCTGAAACAATAGACCCCAATCTATTGACACCGGAGATCACCATTAATGCAAAACTCAATTTAGATCAGATAAGTCCGAAACTCTTGCGTATAATACAACAATTTGCACCTTTTGGACCGGGTAATATGACTCCTGTTTTTATGACAGAAAACCTCCGTGATACCGGCTATGCTAAGGGGGTTGGAGAGGATAATAAGCATATTAAACTTGCTGTAACTCAAAATGGTTCTGGTCCGGTTGGAGCAATAGGTTTTAATTTGGGAAGTAAACTTCCGGTTGTGCAGAATGGAAATCCATTTAGTGCCGTTTTCTCTTTGGAAGAAAATCATTGGAATGGAATGGTTAGCTTACAGTTGAAAGTCAAGGATTTAAGATAAAGGCATCTACTGTCCAAAAGTTTCCAAAGAGAGTTTGGTGCCATCAAACACCCCATAAGTATAATAAGATATCCAGTCGCCGAGGTTTACGTAAGTAGATGTCTCACCTAATGTAATTTCTAGAGGTAAATGCCTGTGCCCGAACACGAAGTAATCTTGGTGCGTTTCTTTTAGTTTTCTCATCGAATATTGAACGAGCCATTCCTTATCCTCACCCAAAAAGTGAATATCATCCTCCCCTGATATTAATTTGTTATTTATAGAGAAATATTGTGCTAACTTAACTCCCAGATCGGGATGTAACCAACGGAAACACCATTGGGCCAACCCATTTGTGAAAAGTTTCTTCATTCGCTTATAGCCTTTATCACCGGGCCCTAATCCATCTCCGTGACCAATAAAAAAAGTGGTGCTATTTATTTTGAATTGTTGAGGTTTATGATAAACAGGAATGTTGAGTTCATTTTCGAAATACCCGTTCATCCAGAGATCGTGATTGCCTACAAAATAGAATATTGGAATTCCTGAGTCTGTAATTTCAGCTAGTTTACCCAGGGTTCGTGTAAATCCTTTAGGAACAACGGTTTTATACTCAAACCAAAAATCGAATAAGTCTCCAAGCAGAAAAATAGCCGCGGCATCCGTCTTCACTTCATCCAACCACGCTACAAATTTCTTTTCCCGGGGAAGACTTTGTTCCCTTGTTGGGGCACCTAAATGGTTATCACTGGCAAAATATACCTTTTTACCTTTTGGGATAGAGACGCTTTTCATTTAGTGTAAAGATACATAAAGCAACCTAGTTATCACCGGCATGCCATTCGGCAAAGGCAGTGTCTGTTTCGCGAAGTTTTATTGAATGCAACTGTATTTCTTTAGATAAGCGTGCTTTAATTTTGCTTGCGAAATCAATTACCATATTTTCACTGGTGGGCTGGTAATCTGCGAGGATTACTTTATGTCCCCGGTCTTTTAATTCTTTTGCCAATTCCATATGTGGAGTATTTTTATTAAATACCGTAGCATGATCAAAAGGGCCTACTATTTCTTCTTTCACTATTTTTTTTAGGTCACCAAAATCAATGACCATCCCGAGTTTAACATTGGATGTATCTGTAATGGGCGTTCCTATTACAGTAACTGAAAGTTTGTAACTATGACCATGTACATTTCTACATTTACCATCGTAGCCATAAAGAGCATGGCCGGTTTCAAAAGTGAATTGTTTGGTAATCCTTATTTTATGCATTCGATTTAAATCTGCTACAAATGTATAAAATCTTTATAGTGGAACATAGACTATTTTGTGACGTAATATAAAAGGTGACAAGCCTATTTTTTAAATTTTCTCCTGTTTCTAATTCTAGTAAAAAGATATATAGCTACTACCAAAAGAGCCAGAATTGGAAAGAGAAGATCGCCATTTATGAATTCAAAAAATTTCATACAGTTATTTATTAAGACTCTTTAAGCTCTCCTTACTGGCTGGTGAAAGGGCTAATTTACCGGAAATCTCAGCTCGATTGGTCAACAATTCGCTCCAGGATGTAGTATCTTCCCAAAGAATCTTTTTAATAGCTCTTAATGCTTCCGGATTATATGATGCCAGAGTTGTCATAAAAAAATCCAGCTCCTTGTCCATTTCTTTAATGGAATTAAAAACCTTGGAATACAGTCCTTTTTCTTTGGCCCAATATGCATTTTTCCACTCTACAGGTGACAAAGCCAATTCGGTAAAACCAGCCATTCCAATCTTACGTTGAACCGCAGGAGCAATCACCAGAGGAGCTATCCCGATGGAAAGTTCAGAAAGCTTTACAGAAGCGGCTTCAACAGCAAAGACATAATCACATGCCGCGATAAGACCAACTCCGCCGCCTACTGCTTTACCCTGTACTCTTCCAATGATTGGTTGCGCACATTCTCGCATAGCATTGATAACATTAGCAAAACCGCTAAAAAAAGCTAACCCTTCTTCTGGGCTAGATATGGCGCGTAATTCATCAAAGGAGGCACCAGCGCAAAAAGCCCGTTCTCCTTCTGACTTTAAAACTACAATAGAAACTTCCTCATTGGAGGAGATCTTTTTAAGTACATCAGTTAATCGGTCTAAAAGTTCACTGACAAAAGAATTACTTGCGGGATGGCCAAATTCTATTGTAGCAGTTCTATTCTCAATTTTGGTATAAAGACTACCGGCGGGTCTGTTCGTGCCCATTTGAAATGTTTTTTGTAAAATTAAACCTTTTGTAATAGTGGACGAAATTTTCTGCGGAACTTCCATACAAGGGCACTACCTCTAATTATCATCCACATGGTAAGTGCAATCCAAATTCCTTGCAGGCCAAAACCGTAGGTTTTACTTAATAATAACAAAGGAATAAAACCTAAAAAAGTGGCTGTTAACAGAACGTTCCTGAGAAATTTCATTTCACCCAATCCCTTAAACAAACCATCAAAAACAAAGGCAATAGAATTCATGGGCAATCCCAGGATAAGGATAAAGAAAATAGAGTAGAAGGTCTCTAGTACAATAAGGTCATTTGAAAAAAGACGTCCCAGCGGTCTGTAAAAGATAAAACCGTTAATCATTAAAAATAAACTAACCATTCCACCATATAGAGCGATTTTTTTGGCTAATGACCATAGCGTATTGTAATCTTTAGCTCCAAGTAATTTACCCCCCATAATATTACCTGCCGCACCATAACCATCGATAAAAAAGGCAGCAAAAAGCCAAAGATTTATGGCTATTGTGTGTGCTCCGATAAATCTATCGCCCAGAGCTGCAGCCTCTCGTACGGCAAGAATAAGAGTAATATTAAGTGCAATAGCGCGGATAAAAAGATTAAAACTCATTACTGCCAGGCGCCCTAACTCCTTATGTATTGGAAATCTTGGGATAAGACTAATATTGGTTTTTACACGCAGGAGGACAAATGCCATTATGGCCATTACACCCTGGGAAATAAGGCTTGCCCATGCCGCACCTTCCAGGTTATATGCAGGAATTATATCTGATATTCCATAAACCAAAATAAAATCTAACACGATGTTTAACAGGGCTCCTGTAATAGCTATGAGCATAGGCCAAAAGGTGTTTTGTAATCCTCTGAAAATTCCCATAACGGCAAATACGAAAAGTGTTAAAGGGAAACCCCATACACGAATGGAGTAATAGGTAACACAAAAGTCTAATATTTTTCCCGAAGCATTTAATAATTTAAAAATCTCCTCTACCATAAATATGGTAGAAAGCAGTAGTAATACACTAAGAGTTACATTAAAAAAAATTGCCTGTGCCGGTAAATTCTTAACCTCATCTAGCTTCCCTGCTCCTAAATATTGAGAGATAATTGCAGATATGGCACTTCGGGTTTGCCCAAGGATCCATATAAGCATAGACAAAAAGGAACCTACGATCCCAACCGCAGCAAGTGACTCCAGGCCGTATGTTTGAATATTGCCAACAATAGCAGTATCGGTTATAGATAAGACAGGTTCGGCTATCCCGGCTATAGTTGCAGGAATAGCTAGGCTGTTAATAGTCTTGAAACTTACAACTGTTTTCAAAAATAGAATGGATTACAAAACGAGTTCATAACAGTAAAAAGGAAAATCGCTTTGTTTAGGAAAATAGACATTTTCCAGTTTTTGATATCCCCGTTGCTCATAAAATTTTTGATTCCTTTTGTTTTGACTAAATGTATCCAGTCGTATAGAGATATACTTGTTATCCCGCGCATAATTTTCAGCAAAATTCATTAACATTCGGGCATAGCTTTTCCCCTGGTATTCAGGCCCCACAGCGAGCCTGTGAATATATATGTTATTTTCGTTTGGTGTTAGCCATTTAATAGGAATATATTCCTTATCCATATGTGTGGTAATAGTTACACAGCCCATAAGAGTATTTCCAGATTTAAGAACAAATAATTCCTTTCGGGAAATATCTTTTTCAAAAGCTTCTCTGGAAGGATATTCTTCATTCCATTGAAATATACCTATTTTTTCCATTTGTTTTGCACAGGCCGTGGTAAGCTCAAGAATTTCCGGGATTTCCAGTATCTTTGCACATCTAATCATGAACAATTTATCAAATAAGTTGTAAATTTAAATTAATAATACCAAACCTTATGAATAACATATTGGTACCCATAGGAACTTCCCCTACTGCTCACGAGACTTTACAATATGCCGTGGACTTTGCAGCACAATTTTCTTCAAGAATTTATGTCATGGAAGTATTTTCGGCCAAGGCAACGGCAGGGAAGTTGAAGAATATCTCGGAGAAAGTGGCAGAAAGCAGTAAGAAGCATGTCAAGGAAGTTATTGATAAGGTAGATTCAAAGGATGTAGATATGAAGATTGCCACATATAATGGCGATATAATAGATGGATTGAAGGAAATTGACAAAGAACTTGGTATTGATCTTATTATTATTGCCCCGAGGTGTAATGACGTTAACGAGGAATTATATCTGGGGCATACAACCGGGAGAATAGTTAAAAGAACAGATATTCCAACTTTAATTGTACCAAGAGGCACCATTTTTAAGCCTATTAAAAATATTCTAACAGCATTTAAATCCGGGATTTTAACTCAAAGGAGAATTCTTGAGCCATTAAAACTTATAAAAAAGAAATTTAAATCCAAAATAAATTTACTTCTTGTAAAGACTCCTGGTTATTCAGATGAAGATCTCAAAATAAATACTTCTCTTATGGATTTGTGTTCCCAATTAACTGTTACGGAACATGCTACAACCTATTTAGGAGTTTTAGAACATTTTCAATCCACAAACCCGGATTTGCTTTCCGTATTTAGAAAGAAACGTGGGTTTTATAAAAAATTATGGGAGAAGAATACGATTCTTAAATCTGAGTTTTCAGTGCGTATTCCTGTTCTTGTTTTAAGTGTTAAGAAGGATTAGAGAACATAAAAATTTAATCGGAGGAATTTTGAAACTTATTCAAAAAGTAGTTCCTTTGACCTTCCGTAAAAGACGGGGGATTAGCTCAGCTGGCTAGAGCGCTTGCATGGCATGCAAGAGGTCACCGGTTCGACTCCGGTATTCTCCACAAAAACCCTCCTTCAAAGCACTGTAAGAGGGTTTTTATTTTAGTATTTGGTCCTTTTTAAAATTAAAGAGATCGCATATAATTTACTACAGAAATTTAAATTGATATGATAGATTTAACAGGTAAAGTTGCTTATATCACAGGCGGTTCAAAAGGGATTGGACTTGGAGTGGCGAAGAAATTACTGGACTCCGGGATTAAAGTTGCCATAAGCGGCAGGAATAAAGCAAGCCTGGATGCAGCTGTACAGCAATTAGGATCTGGGTCTAATGTATTGGCTCTTGTGAGTGATGTTACAAAGCTTGACGACGAGCATAAGGCCGTAGCACAAATTATACAAAAATGGGGAAAGCTTGATGTGGTTCTGGCCAATGCCGGAATTGGACATTTTGCACCGGTTGATGAATTATCTGAAAACGATTGGCATCAAATGATTGATACAAACCTTAATGGAGTATTTCATACTTTAAAGGCATCTGTAGATGCTCTAAAAGACTCAAAAGGGTATTATATAACTCTTGCAAGTTTAGCGGGGACCAATTTTTTCCCTACAGGCGCCGGATACAATGCTACAAAGTTTGGTGTTGTTGGTTTTACCCAGGCGGCGATGTTGGATCTCCGTAAATATGATATTAAAGTTTCTACCATAATGCCCGGTTCCGTAGCTACACATTTCAATAATAACGAACCTACCCAAAAAGATGCCTGGAAAATACAACCGGAGGATATAGGAGAGCTGGTGATTGATCTGCTAAAAATGCATCCGAGAACGCTTCCCAGTAAGATCGAAGTGAGACCCAGCAGGCCAGATAAAAAATAGTGACTAGTCTTCTTTTGCCATAAATGGGACTTCTGGATTTGCAATTTCCTGAATTAGTTTAACCAGCTGTTCCTGAAATAGGACAAGGGTATCTTTAGTGATGTTAAAATCCTTATTTGAGGTATTCCTGCTTTTTTTTGTTGAAAAATAGAATGGCCCGGAACCCAAATTTTTGAAGGAAATAATGCCGGCGTTCATTTTTTCAATGGGTTTAATATTTTGATACATGAAGGAATAGCAAAGCAACTGAAATGCTTTGCTACGATCATAATTTTCAATGATTTCATCCCATAAAACTACTTCTACATTAGAATTGAGAACACTCCCGGTCTTATAATCAAGTATCCTAAGCATGCCGTCCTTTTCATCAACTCTGTCTAAGGTTCCTTTTAATGTAACAGGAGTCTCAATCCCGGGGACATCAATTTTGATTGAAAGATCATTTTCCAGCGCTATTATTTTTATATTATGATGTTTAATGTCCTGAATTTCCTTTAAAATGAAGCTATTAATATAAGCCACAATGACATTGAAGGCAATGAGATTTTTACCTCTTGAAATATCTTCTTCAGCATAAATTTTCAAAAGTTCACTTTTAACGACAGCTCTTATTTTTTGTACTTGTTCATTTAATTTTCCTTCAGTCAGAATGCGAAGAGGGAGAGAGCCCTTTTTTTAAGACGGCGCTAATTTTGTTCATTATATCGCCATCCTTTTTAATAGAAACGTGAGAATTAACTATTGAGTTTATCTGAGGAACCGCAATTTTCGTTACTATATTTTCTATGTGATTTTCATCTGTAAGTAATTGTGAAATAAATCTACTTTTTTCACCTCCCTCAATGACATCAGGTTCAGTGTTATAGATAAGATAGATGTTTTTAGCTCTTTGTAACAATCTGTAAAAATGATAAGTATAGACAGCATCTTTCTCTTTGTAAGCAGGCAAACCAAATTCTCTTTTTATATCGAAAGGGATAAATGAGTTATTGGTCTTTCCTGCCGGGAGGATACCTTCATTTACTGATGTAATTATGACATTTTCAAAATCAAGGTTTCTACTTTCCAGCATCCCCATGATTTGAAGGCCTTCAAGAGGTTCGCCTCTAAAGTTTACTTTTTCAGCGGATATAAGTTCCTTGAATATACTTTGTAAAGCCCTTAAATCTTTTAAAAACGGATATTTTATAGAAAGCAATTTTAGCTCATTAAATAGGGTATAAAAGTTATATAAATACTCTAGTTCTAAATTGTTTTCCTGTACTTGAAATTTCACTTTTAGGAGTTCAACAATTGCAATAACCCTTTCGAGAAAAAGTGAAGGGTCAATATTTTCATCTGAAAACAGCAGCGTTAATCCTTCAGAAGTTTCAGGAAATATTGATTCCAATTTTGAAGGAGTTATATAAATCCAATTACGCTTATTAATTTCCGTTTTTATTCGCGCAACTATATTTAGATCATCCGTGGAAAGTAATTTCTGAATATATGGATGAACCAAAAAAGATAGTAGATTCTTATAAAACCAACCTCGTGAATCTAATTGAATATAAAGGTCGAAGAGTTGGGTAAACATTCCAGCCATGGGGGTTTTATCTAAGGGATACCCCATGGTGATATTTACCTTATTTAATTCTGCCGGGAGGGAATTTAATAAGGGGTTAAGCAGCGTTTCATCTCCCAATATTACAGCAGTATTCTTTATTTGTTGCGGATCCCTTTTATTTATATTTGAAATCAAATTCCCAACGTACTTTGCCTGGGATATTTTTTTAGGAACTCCGGTAATTTGGATATTTTTTGCGGTGCAATAATACTTACTTACTCCTTTTAATGAATGGTCTTTAAAATAGCTCCATTCCTTTTGGTATTGTCGTATAAAAAAACCCGCATCATGAATTTTATCTTCCAGAAAATAGTTGTCTATATCCCAAAAGATATCGGCTCTACCTTCTTTTAGAAATTCTTTAATAATAAAAACCTCAGCTTTGTTCAAGGCATTAAATCCAATAAAAATGTGCTTTTTATTTTTTGATTTATTAATGTATTCAGATAATTTATTGCATGCTTCTTTATAAACTAATCCTTGATGGCCCAATCCATTTTCCAAAAGATTTTTATTAAAGTTAGAGTGCAATTCTTCAAGATTATTCCAAAAGCTGAGATAATCCTCTATTAACTTAGTTTTATTTGGTTTCAGATGCCATTGGTTCATTTCCTGGACAACCGATAAGTATGAAAATAGCTTATCAGGAGGCACCAGGTACCTGTCAATTTCGTTGAAATCCTGCAATAGAATTTGACCCCATTTGGAAAAGGAATAGAAACTTTCCTTTTCTTCACTACCCATATTTATATAGGCATTATATAGTTCAAATAGTTGCTGTGTGTTGGTGGCATATGAAAGACCGGAAATCACTTCAACAAATGATTCAATGCTATAGATTTCAGGAGCAAAAATTGTTTTACTTACAATTTTGGAGATGCTGTTTTTAAGAAAGGTGCCTGCCCGTTTACCGGGAAGTATAAAAATAAAATTATCAAAAGAATCATTCTTTTTCCATAATTCTTTCGTAATCTGATTTAAAAAACTTTCCATTTTTAAAAATAAAAAAAGCCCCGCATTTGCGGAGCTTTTTTCTAATATATTAGGTTTCGAGACCTTATTATTGTTTAATCAAATTTATTTCAACTCTACGATTCGTTTTCCTTCCGGAAGCGGTACCGTTATCTGCTAATGGTCTGTCTTCACCGTAACCCGTAGCTTCTAATCTGTTGGAAGCAACCCCATTTTCAATTAAGTAATTCATAACTGAATAGGCTCTTTCTTCAGAAAGCTTTTGGTTTAATGAAGCACTACCAACGCTATCAGTGTGTCCGTCTATACTAAATCTAGCAAAAGAATACTCTTCAAGAATAGCTACGATATTTTGCAATACCTCAGCAGAGCGATCTTTAATAGTTGCTTTGCCAGTATCAAATAAGATAGTTTTGGCATAGTCGTTTAATGTCTTACGAACAGCTTCAGTAAGTTCTGGACAACCTTTGTTTGCAACAACACCTGGTAGGTCTGGGCAAAGATCATCTTTGTCAAATACACCATCATTGTCTCTGTCTGGCCATGGGCATCCGTTATTCTCAGCAGGACCTGCTTCGTTAGGACACTGATCATCTTTATCAGCAATACCATCGCCATCAGCATCAGGACAACCAGCTAAAGCAGCTAATCCAGCTTCATTTGGACAAGCATCATCTTTATCAGCAATACCATCGCCGTCAGAATCTGGACATCCATTCATTTCTTTAGAACCAGCTTCGTTAGGACAAGCATCTTTACTGTCTTCAATACCATCTCCGTCAGAATCAGGACAACCGTTGAATGCTTCTAAACCAGGAACTTCTGGACAAGCATCATCTTTGTCGTAAATTCCGTCATCATCCGTATCAGATCCACCAAATCTCACAGAAAGACCTAACATATGTTGGAAATGTGGGAGCAGATAATCTTCAAAAGAATGCTTATACTGTGTTTGAATGGTCAAACCAATATTGTCGTTAAACCAAACATTAGCTCCAATTCCTCCGTTAAGTGTACCGGCTCCAATATTATTAACCCAGGTATAACCACCACCAACTTCAACAAATGGGTCAATTGTAGTAAATCTTTTATTTATAAAATTGTATTTTATTGTTCCATCAGCACCATAGTATGCCTGGTCGTCAACAGAAGTGTCACCAATTTTTCTAATACGGTTCAAAGAACCTCTCACGCCAACGGAAATACCATCTCCAATATAACGTGTCAGTCCAACATAAGAGATGGATGGCAGGATATTCCAATGATCATTGGCATTGAAATATTCATTACCGAATGAACTTACTTTGCCTGTTGGATAAAAGTCAACTGCGTTAACTCCAAAACCAATT
The DNA here is from genome assembly GCF_947260015.1 of uncultured Eudoraea sp. Lineage (GTDB taxonomy): Bacteria > Bacteroidota > Bacteroidia > Flavobacteriales > Flavobacteriaceae > Eudoraea. The sequence goes on from NZ_CAMYOM010000010.1 coordinate 63,275, forward strand.
TGCCAAGGATTGTCTTCACTCTGCGCTTGTATGCTGTTAAACGCCATTACTAATAGGCCAACAACCAATAGTCTGCTAAGTTGTTTCATTTTCAAAATTTTAAGTTTAAGTGTTTATTTAGCAGCAAATGTAAGTTGTTAAGAATTATTAACAAAATCAATTTCCTATTTTTTTAAGGTTTTTTTAAGTTAAAACCAGTATTCAGATAATTTTTAGCTCTCTTCCTACCTTTATAAAAGCATTAATGGCTTTGTCCAAATGTCCAATTTCGTGAGCGGCAGACAATTGCACCCGTATTCTTGCCTTATCCTTGGGAACCACAGGATAAAAGAAACCAATTACATAAATGCCATTATCGAGTAACATTTTTGCCATTTTTTGTGATAATTTGGCATCATAGAGCATTACCGGCACTATTGCTGAATCCCCATCAATAATATCAAACCCTGCTTTTTGCATTGCCATTTTAAAGTATTTTGTGTTTTTTTCCAGCTTATCTCTCAAAGAGGTATCAGTTTCAAGCATTTCAAATACTTTAATAGATGCTCCAACGATTGCCGGAGCAAGTGAATTTGAAAATAAATATGGCCTGGATCTCTGCCTTAACATATCAATAATTTCTTTTTTACCCGTTGTATAACCGCCCATTGCACCACCTAATGCTTTGCCCAGCGTTCCGGTAATAATATCTATCCTGTTCATTACACCTTTTTCTTCCAAAGTACCTCTGCCGGATTCACCTATAAATCCGGTTGCATGGCATTCATCTATCATTACCATGGCATCATATTCTTCAGCCAGATCACATATTTTATCCAATGGCGCCAATAATCCATCCATCGAAAATACACCATCAGTAACAATTATTTTAAATCGGGCATTATCTTTATTAGCCTGAATTAATTTAGCCTCCAGATCAACCATATCACTATTGGCGTACCTATATCTCTTGGCCTTACATAACCTAACACCATCAATAATAGACGCATGATTTAGAGCATCTGATATAATTGCGTCATTTTCTGATAACAGCGGTTCAAATACTCCGCCATTCGCATCAAAAGCTGCGGCATATAATATTGTGTCTTCTGTACCATAAAATTTTGCAATTCTATGCTCCAATTCTTTATGGATATCCTGGGTACCACAAATAAAACGAACTGATGACATTCCAAAACCATGAGTATCAAGGGTTTCTTTGGCTGCTTTTATCACTTCAGGATGAGCAGATAATCCTAAATAATTGTTTGAACAAAAATTTATTACTTCCTGTCCGCCGGATACTCTAATTTCCGCACCCTGAGCAGAAGTAATTATGCGTTCTTCTTTATAAAGACCTGCTTCTTTTATGTCCCTAAGTTCTTCTTTTAAATATTCTTTAATTTTTCCGTACATAACTAATTAATGAATTCTGGAGTAATTTTTTTATCAATATAGACTAATATCATATTTTCAACTAAATACCCCATGGTTTTCAACGCATCTGCATAGGTGTATAATTGTTCATAATATTTTGGAGCTTTTTTTCCTGTTTTATAATCAATAATTGTAACCTTGTCGTTATTAAATACTACTCTATCCGGTCGTAAAATTAGACCATTTTCCGTAATAATTTCACTTTCATTCTTAATACTATTTTCTGCTGTGAAAAATATTTTTAATTTAGGATGCCTAATAATTTGTTGTACTTTTTTCTTTAGTTGAGTTCCTTCTTCAGCTTTAAGATCTCCTTTTCTGATCATGTGCGTGATTGCGGAGTCTATATCCCCCTCAGTCTTAATAAGCCCCATAGTATAGTGGATTATGTTACCTTTTTTAATCGCCTCTTCTCTCTTGCTGTCCCAAAGACTGCCAGACTGGGTAATAATATTGAAATTGGCTGTATTTTTTTGAGTATATATATAAGGTATATATGGTTGCGCTTTTGGGAGCGGTTTTTCTTGTTTCTTTGATTTAGCTGACCCAAAGGAATATCTAATTTTGTTTTCATCCCAAATTCCTTGTGTTTTTAAAAAATGGATAAATAGGCCGGAGTAGTTATCCAATCTAAATTCCTTCTTAGCATTAAGATACATTTCTGTTATAATAATGAGTCGATCCACTGCTCGTGTAAGTGCTACATATAGCAAGTTAAATGCATCCAACTCGAGTTTATGCTGTTCTTCTTCATAAATTGTTTTGGCTGCCTCCCCATAATGCAACACTTCTGATTTCTTATTTATTAGCACTTCTTTAAATTCTCCAAAATCCTCAACCGGCAACCACAATTTAGGTTCTAGTTCGTCATATATCTTAGTGTTCGCAAAAGGGTAAATGACAACTGGAAATTCTAACCCTTTTGCTTTGTGTATCGTCATTATCTGAACGGCATTCAAATTTTCTGGAGCTACAATACTGAGTCTCTCTTTATTCTTTTCCCAATAGTCTAAAAATGAAGAGATACTGGTATCGTCCCTTTGTTCAGAATCAATGACCTCATCCATAAAATAAGTAAGGTAGGCATCTGAATGCTCAACTAGCTTGAATTGGTTTATTGCGTGTTCCAGGCCATCAGGTAAAGAGTTATACTTTACTTCGTTAATATTAAAGTTGTAT
>NZ_CAMYOM010000010.1:65899-73697 GCF_947260015.1 uncultured Eudoraea sp.
GAAGAAATTATTGGAACATTTTGTTCTATAAGAAAATCCGCTAAAATAATGCCATGCTTTCGTTTTCTGGTGAGAATACAGATGTCAGCATAATTATACTTATCGGCGCGTGCATCTTTGATTGATCTTAATACCTCATTGCAATACTCTAAATCCTTATCCTCCTTAGGCATTTTAATAAAATTCAAATCTACATATCCGCCTACTTTATCGTTAAAATCTTGTTTATTTCCATCCGTAAAAAGTAAATTATATTGTGGACTACCAAGGAATGGGCTTGTAACGGTAAAAAAGGTATTATTAAATTTTATGAGTTCCTCTCGGCTTCTGTAATTTGTTTCTAGCGAGCTAATATGCGGTTCTATAACAAAAGGATTTGTTTCTTTGTTAATGAGGTTCAAAAATTGTTCGGCCCGCCCACCACGCCACCTGTAGATTGCTTGTTTAACATCTCCAACCAACAACAAGCTTCCCATATTACCCTGTTCATCTTCACTTTCGAGGGCATTACTTATTAACGGAACGAGATTCTCCCATTGCATTTGTGAAGTATCCTGAAATTCATCAATAAAGTAATGACGATATTTTTCGCCCAAACGTTCATAAATGTATGGAGCGGGTTGGTTCCGTATTTCATCTGAAATAATGGTATTAAATGAGGATATAGGAATCTGATCCCTTTCTGACTCAATGGTTTTAATTTCTTGTTGTATACCATTTAAAACCGTTAATGGCACAATATTCAAATAGGAATTCCGTAAAAAAGACCTATGATATATCCTTTTTTTAATTTCTAAAAAATATTTTTGAAGGGTGAATACCAATTCCGGATTAGGAGCCTGAAATCCCGATTTAAAAATTTTACCATCCCGTAAATTATTTTCTAATTGGTTATTGTAAAGCTTAGAAGGATTAAATTCGAAATTACAAATTTTAGTAAAATGGTTGGGAAGCGTTTTCCTGGGAAATACCTCCAAACCAATACCGGATTCAGATATTGTTTCTAAGGCTAGACTTGCAAGGTCTTTAACTTCAGCTTCTATAAGGTTGATTTTTTTTTGAATTAATTTTTTGAGGGTTAAAAAATCCTGAGGGCTTTTGTTTTTTAGAAGGTCAAGATGATAAGATTGATTTTCCTCAAATAACAATTTGCCCATTTTTGCAAGGTCATAAGCTATATCCCAGCTTTTATCGTCCTGAATTTTTTCCAAGGCAAAGTCGATCAGAACTTTTGTTAATACCCTATCCGTTCCGGCTTTATTTATTAACCGGTCAATTCCTTCGCCCAATAAAAGGTCCGTATCCAAAACTACTTCAAAATTTTGTGGAATTTTAAGGTCTTTAGCAAAGGTTCTAATAAGTCGGTGTGTGAATTTATCGATGGTCGATATATCAAAAAAAGCGTAATTATGGAGGATTTGCTTTAATGTGACTTTAGCCCTTTTTCGCAAATGATCATCTTCAATATTTAATTCCTTAGCTAATAATCGAAATAAGGTAGAAGTTTTTTTGGAATTTTTGGGTTGACTAAATTCGAAAAGACTATCAAGAATGCGACTTTTCATCTCATTAGCAGCCTTATTGGTAAAAGTGATGGCTAGGATTTGATTAAAAATATTTGAATTTTCTGCCGAAAGTGCAATTTTTAGATATTCTTGCACCAGCTTAAAGGTTTTCCCTGATCCGGCCGAAGCATTGTAGATATTAAATGAGCTGCTCTGCACTAATTTTTTGTTGCAAATTACGTAATCTTAAAGAGTTCTTAACAAATAATTAGGCCAATATATATGTGAAATAGAGTAACTTTGAGTGACTCTAATTATTAACTTAAAACGTTTAGAAATGGCATTTGAATTACCAAAACTACCATATGCATATGATGCATTAGAACCTTATATTGATGCAAGAACTATGGAGATCCACCATACGAAACATCATAATGGCTATACCGCGAAACTTAACGCGGCCATTGAGAATACAGATCTTGCTAATAAATCTATTACAGATATATTGAAAAATTTAGACATGTCTAATGGGGCGGTCCGCAATAATGGAGGAGGCTATTATAATCATTCCTTATTTTGGGAAATAATGTCTCCCGATGGTGGAGGTGAACCAACAGGAGAACTTGCTACAGCTATCAATGAGGCCTATGGTTCTTTTGATGCCTTTAAAGATTTTTTTAGCAAAGCTGCGGCGACTAGATTTGGGTCTGGTTGGGCTTGGCTTTGCGTACATAAAGGGGGCAAGGTTGAAGTTTGTTCAACACCTAATCAGGATAATTCGTTAATGCCTGAAACCGGATGTGGTGGGCATCCAATTTTGGGGCTGGATGTTTGGGAACATGCATATTATTTAAATTATCAAAACAGAAGGCCAGATTATGTTAATGCCTTTTTTAATATTATAAACTGGGATAAAGTTGCTGAGTTGTACAGCTCAAATAAGTAAAATTTTATTCAAATTTTATTGGAAATTAAACCTCCTTAATTAATTAGGGAGGTTTTTTGTTATATAGAAAAGGGTGGAGAAGTCTCCACCCTTTTCGTCCCAAATCTTACCATAAACTTAACCTACTTATGCTATGGCATTACTAAATTACTGGTATTGTGAGAAATAACAAAGAAATTTTGGTAAATTTTAGGCTTTCAATTAACAATCTAAGCCAAGTCAGGTAGAAAAATACCTACTATAAAAGGTGTAATTTACTGATAATCAGAAATAAAAAAGGCAGGTTTGCACCTGCCTTTTTCCCCAAATCTTACCATGAACTTAACCTACTTATGCTATGGTTCTTCAAATGTAAGTGAATGAGTGGCTGAGAAAAAAGGTTTTGGACAAACGCCATTTTAATAGGTTGAAATGCGCTACCTGGCATTATATTATAAGATACGTAAAAAGAATGCTATGTGAAATGTGATATCAGGAGTGGGTATATAAAATAAAAGAGGCAGGTTTGCACCTGCCTCTTTCCCCAAATCTTACCATGAACTTAACCTACTTATGCTATGGTTCTTCAAATGTATGCTAACGCATTGGAGTCCATTAAAATTTTGGTTAAACTTCTTTTTAATTGGTTGAAATACCTTAGACTGGCTATTATACTATAATAGGTGAAGAAAAGTCGTATTAATTGTGAGGTAAAATAAAATAAAATTTGATGTAAAATAAAAAAGGTGGAGAAGTCTCCACCTTTTTTGCCCCAAATCTTACCATGAACTTAACCTACTTATGCTATGGCAAGTCTAAAGTAACCACCCTTTAATTCGTTGCGACTAAAAAGCCGATAAATAGCACAAATTATCGATGAAATGCACAAATTTGTGCATTTCATCGATAAAAATGTTAATATGCCCTTTCATTTTTGCCCTCATAAAAGTTTATAAAAGCCCTGTTTACAACTTTGTTCCCCCCCGGGGTCGGGTAATCTCCTGTAAAATACCAATCGCCAAGGTTTTTCGGACATGCCTGATGTAAACTTTCGATTGTTTGATAAATTATTTGTACTTCAGCTTTAATGTCTACTGGACTTAGGAGTTCAGCAATTTTTTTAGATATCTGCTCTGCGCTAAAAGGTTGATAAAAATCTTTTACATAATTAATAATATCCTTTTCAGCAGTTTCAATTTGTTGAATACATTTGTGATATATATCTTCTACTTGCTGCAATGAATTCTGTTCCTTATGTAATTCATGAGCAGCTTTAAAGGCTATAAAATCATCTAGTTTTGCCATATCAATGCCATAGCAATCTGGATAGCGAATTTGCGGTGCGGAAGAAACAACAATTATTTTCTTTGGTGATAACCTGTCTAAAATTCGTAAAATACTTTTCTTTAAAGTGGTACCCCTAACAATACTATCATCAATAATAACGAGATTATCATTCTTGTTTACAGAACCATATGAAATATCATATACGTGTTCAACCAGATCATCCCTGTAGCTATCCTGTGTAATAAATGTTCTTAGTTTTGCATCCTTTATGGCTACTTTTTCAATCCTGGGACGAACATCTAAAATTTTGTTTATTGCCTCTCTGGTAATATTTTGGCCTAATTTAAGTATTTGTTCTTCTTTTTTCTTATTCAAATAATTCTGCGCTTCTTTGATCATTCCTAAATAGGCGGTCTCTGCGGTATTAGGGATATATGAAAAAACCGTATTTTTTATATCTTCATTTATAGAAGACAATATTTGCGGAAAAATCAATTTACCCAATTCTTTTCGTTCCTGATATATTTCTTTATCGCTACCCCTTGAAAAATATATTCTTTCAAAAGAGCATGCTTTTCTTTCCTTTGGCTCTAATATTTCAGTAGTGTTTACGGTACCGTTTTTCTTTATGATTATTGCGTTGCCGGGGTCGAGTTCTTTCACATCTTCATAAGTGACATTAAAAACCGTTTGTATTGCAGCTCTTTCCGAGGCTACTACTACTACCTCATCGTTTTTAAAGTAATAGGCAGGTCTGATTCCCGAAGGATCTCGGAGCACAAAAGAATCTCCATGCCCAAACATTCCTGCCATAGTGTACCCACCATCCCAATTCTTAGCTGCTTTTTTAAGAATTTTGGAAACTTTTAATCTATCAGCGATCAAAGGAGAAGCCTCCATTTTATTAAAGCCTTCCTTTTTTATTTGCCTGTATAGTTTTGCTACAGCATCATCAAGAAAATGGCCTATTTTTTCCATGACCGTAACCGTATCTGCCATTTCTTTTGGGTGCTGGCCCAGTTGTATCAAATTATCAAAGAGCTCATCAACATTGGTCATATTAAAATTACCAGCTACAATTAGATTTCTATGCATCCAGTTATTTTGCCTAAGGAAAGGATGTACACTTTCTATACTATTCTTTCCAAATGTGCCATATCGGACATGCCCAAGTAGTACCTCGCCTATATATGGGATATTCTTTTTTTGTAACTCTGTATTATCTATATATTCAGGGTTTTCTTTTAATGCGCTATTAATACGGTCATTAATCTGCTCAAAAATGTCTTGTATTGGTTGTGATTCCACAGAACGCACTCTGCTCATGTAACGCTCTCCAGCAGCCATGTCTAATTTAATACTGGCAAAACCTGCACCGTCCTGACCACGGTTGTGCTGTTTTTCCATCATTAAATACATCTTGTTTACTCCATAAAAAATACTGCCGTACTTTTCCTTGTAATAATCCAAGGGTTTTAGTAGCCGTATTAAGGATACTCCGCATTCGTGTTTAATGGCATCACTCATTATTTAAATGAATTAAAAAAGCCCCGTTATTCCGAGGCGTGTTTTATTATTGTAATTCAATATCAAATTGTGTCAGTTCCCTGAATTGATGTAACCTTAGCTCCACCTCTTCTTTCTTTAAATTGGCCATTCGCTCTGTTCCAAAACGTTCAACGCAAAAAGAAGCCAGATTGGATCCATGGATAACGGCGTTCTTTAAATTGTTGAATGATATGTTTTCTGTCTCTGAAAGATAACCTACAAAACCTCCTGCAAAAGTATCACCCGCGCCGGTAGGATCAAAAACTTCTTTTAAAGGAAGGGCTGGCGCAAAGAATATATTATCATCTCGGAAAAGTAAAGCACCATTCTCCCCTTTCTTTATGACTACATATTTTGGTCCCATAGTATGAATTTGCGCTGCTGCTTTTACCAAAGAATGTTCATTAGTTAGTTGTCTTGCTTCTTCATCGTTTATGGTAATTATATCTGTATGTTTTATGACGTCATTTAATTCTTTCGAAGTATGATTCATCCAATAGTTCATGGTATCAAGGACAATTAACTTTGGTCTTGTCTCCATTTGATTGATAACGCTCATTTGGATGCTAGGATGTAAATTACCCAACATAACCACATCTGCATTTTTATAGTTGTCAGGCACAACTGGATTAAAATCTGCCAGCACATTTAGTTCTGTACTAAGGGTATCCCTGGTGTTCAGATCATTACGATATTTACCACTCCAAAAAAAGGTCTTCCCTCCTTTTACAATTTCTATAGCCGATATATCAATATCTTTATCTTCTAGAAATTGTAGGTATTCATTGGGCAAATCATCGCCTACAACAGAGACAATGGCTGCGTCTACATCAAATTGCGAGGCCGCTAGACCAATAAATGTAGCAGCTCCTCCCAGAATTTTGTCGGTTTTCCCAAAAGGGGTTTCGATAGCATCGAAGGCAACAGTTCCAACAATTAAAAGTTTCCCCATAGAAGGTTTTTGAAATATGGTGCAAATATACACTTTTGATGTTCCAAATAATCCTAATTAAAACTAAAAAAGGCCTCAATTATTTTCTGCCGAAATCTGCCGGAATTTCGCCCCATGCCTTCGTTTCCCATTTTACTATCGGCGTATTGTATGAATTGTTTTTTAACCATTCAACTGCCCTTCGAATGAGATTGAATAAGGCTTTGTTTTTTTTGTTCTCTAAAAGCTTGGTATTGCAGCTTTTTTTCCTCACCCAGCTTATAGCAGTCCTTGAATCTGTATAAATAATACGATCGCTATTTTTTTGCTTTAGAAAAGCCAATCCGTGAACTATTGCAAGAAACTCACCTATATTATTGGTGCCTTCTTTGAAGGGACCTTGTTTAAATAGTCTTTTACCTGTTTTAGTATCAACCCCCTGGTATTCCATTATTCCGGGATTTCCGCTGGATGCCGCATCCACAGAAATAGAATGATAATTTGGCTCTCCTATTTTAAGAAGATCCTGTGGGGAAAGCTGAGGGCCGTTTTTCTTTTTTCCTTTATAAGCATCGTAATTGCTGTTATAAGCTTTTTTGGCTATTTCAAAATTGGGGAATGACATATATTGAGCTCCTTTAGCACCGGAAATTGCTGCTTTGCAATCATCCCAACTTTCATAAATACCGGGTCTCTTGCCTTTCCAAACCACATAAAATTTATTCTTTTTAGCCATTATCTCCCTTATACAATAGTTCTTCGATTACCCTTGGAAAATGCTCGTATTCCAGTTCATGGACTTTTTGGGCTATTATTTCTGGGGTATCCCCCTCGTCTACAAATGTTTTTACCTGCATGATTATAGCCCCTTCATCATAATGCTCATTAACATAATGAATGGTAATTCCTGTTTCGGGTTCTGAATTCTCCTTTACAGCCTCATGTACTTTCATTCCGTACATTCCTTTACCTCCATATTTGGGAAGTAATGCAGGATGTATATTTATAATTCTGTCTGGAAAATAATCAATTAACCTTTTTGGAATTCGCCATAGAAAACCAGCGAGAACAATTAAATCGAGATTGAGAATATTTAAAAAATCTGAAATTAAGTTAGATTCCATAAAGGCGTGCCTGTTAAAATATAAAGCACTAATCTTAAGTCTCGCACACCTGTCTAAAACTTTGGCGTCTTTCCTGTTTGTTAGGACAGCGACTATTTCAACTTGTTTATTTTCTGAAAAATATTGTATAATGTTTTCAACATTTGTGCCCGAGCCCGAAGCAAAAAGAACTATTCGTTTCATTTAGACAAAATTATTCTTTTTGAAATTAAGTCCTAAGTTTATTAAAGATATGATGCTCGCCTACCCGGAATTAGTGACTTATTTAACAGAAAAAATCAAACATTATATTGATTTAAGACATTTTGTGGGTAGAAAATTTATATCTAAACCAATAATCTTGAGTTTAAATTTCATAAATTACGCTACATTTTTACGTCAAATAGTGTTATTACACCATAAGTTTTTTATTTTTGCCAACGATTTAAATTTTTAAAACCAAAATTATTATGTCAGACATTGCATCAAGAGTAAAAGC
>NZ_CAMYOM010000011.1 GCF_947260015.1 uncultured Eudoraea sp.
GTTTTATTTGATAACCTTAAAAGTGACCTGGCTGGGGCTCGAACCCAGGACCCTCTCCTTAAAAGGGAGATGCTCTACCAACTGAGCTACCAGGTCTTTCTTGGTAATTATTCCTCCAAAGCCATTTGCAAAACGGCATTAGCGGGTGCAAATATACTATCATTAATTAATTTTTCAAGTTCAATTAAAGATTAATTTAAGTTTTCTTTGAATTCCTTAATAATTAGTACATTTTTACCAAAATATTTAAAATGAAGGTGGTCCTGATAGGATATATGGGTAGTGGGAAAACCACTGTGGGTAAGCTGCTCGCGGAGGAATTGAATTTAGAATTCGTAGATCTGGATGATTATATTGAAACAAGGTTGAGCGAGAAGATAGCTCACCTATTTGCAACTAAAGGGGAGCTGTTCTTTAGGAAAAAAGAGAGCGCATTGCTAAATGAAATCCTTGATGATGATCGTGATTTAGTGATAGCATTAGGTGGTGGAACACCTTGCTACGGTGTCAATATGGATACTATTCTTCAAAAAACAAACCTGGTTTTTTATCTTAGATTATCTATTGCTTCATTGATAGAAAGGCTCTATAAGGAGAAAGATCACAGACCTTTAATTGCGCATCTAAAGGAAGAAGATTTACCAGAGTTTATAGGGAAACATCTTTTCGAAAGGGGCGTTTATTATTCACGTGCCAATTACACGGTAATTGGGGACAACAAGGATTCAGAATTAGTAAAAGAAGAAATAACAGCTCTACTCCCCTAAATAAATCGCATCATTTTTTGCCTTAAATTCTACTTTAACATGTTCCTGCAAGGAAGTGGAAAGAGAAATGCCTTTAAAATCTGCTTTTACAGGATATTTTTTATGGTTTCTGTTTACCAGAACGGCAGTCTTCAATTGTTTTAATGGGGTTTTGAGAAAATGGTGTACCCCATAAATAAGGGTAGTTCCCGAATTTAAAACATCGTCAACAAGAACAACAGATTTGTTTTTATATTCACTTTCCGGAATAGACATTGTAACCCCGCTTTTAATGGGATCTTTTTTGTCCATCATCACCTTACACAATACAATTTCAGCTGTAGTTATGTCTTTCAGAACGGCTTGTAATTTTTTTGCGAAATTTAATCCTCCCCCTACAATACCCGCGATTATAATCTTTTTCTCAGATACATTTGTCTCATAAATCTGATAGGCAATCCTTCTGATCTTATGTTGAATCTGTACGTGCGAAAGTATTTTGTTTTGCATAATGGCGCCAAATTATTTTTCAAAGATAAAAAACAGTTCTTTATCTTTTCTTGGTGGAATAGAGTTGTTCGCCCGCTCCAATACTTTTATAGTAAATATAGTATGAAATAATTCTTCATATTCGTTTAGGCTACCTCCAAATGGAGGACCGTCAATGGTAAAGGGAAAGTCAAATAAAAGTCCGACTAGTCTGCCACCAGGTTTTAAAAGCTGAAACATTTTTTGTACATAATTTTTGCGAAGTTTTGGATTTAAAGCACAAAAAAAAGTTTGTTCTATGATCAAGTCGAATTCCTGCACCTCCAGATTAAAAAAATCTCCATATATTAATTGACTATCCGGAATCTCGGGAATTTCTGCCTTTATTTTGTCCAAGGGCTGCCTGGCAAGATCGATAACATGAACATTTCTAAAACCGGAATTGTAGAGATAAACTACTTCATAACCATTACCAGCTCCAGGAACCAATATCTTCAGCGATTTATTTTCAAGTTGATCGATATATTCTTTGAGGGGAGAAGACACGGTACCTATATCCCAACCCAAATTATTACTGGCATAGCGCCTTTCCCAATAGTCTTTATTCAGATTCATCCAGATATTCGTCTATATCCCGCCTTTCTTTTTTGGTAGGTCGGCCTTCGCCTTTTTGTCTATAATGATTTTTATTTAATTGCATTAGCTTGTGGTTTTCAAATACTTCCTTCGGAGTGGTATCCTTTCTATAAATGTCCACCAGTTTTGCACTTACCCGGCCGGAGGGTATATCCAGGACACTGAGTTCATAATTAATTTGATTTTTACGTAGGATAATTTCATCCAGATTATAGACTTCTCTTGAAGGTTTAACCGTTTTACCATTTATTCGTACATGCCCTTTTTTACAAGCTTCAGCAGCCATATTTCGGGTCTTATAATAGCGGGTACTCCATAAATACTTATCTATTCTCATTTGCAAATAAAAATCTTTGTTAACGACTCAAACAAAAATAGTGGAAAATTGTATCTTGCGGGCTTTAAAAGAAGACCTATGAAAGAAAAAGGAGTAATACTCTTTATTGCGGTATTGACGATTTTATCCTCTTGTAATAATGATGATGAGGTAAGTGTTGTATCTGCACCCCCAAGGTCCATGGCTGAGGTTGAGGCTGAAAATGATGCAACAATTAGAGAATACTTACAAACGCATTATTATAACTATGAAGAATTCGAGAATCCGGATCCGGATTTTAATTATAAGATAGTTTTGGATACTATTGCCGGTCTAACCGAAGATAAAATTCCTCTTATAGATCAGGTCTCTAGTATGACTATTTCAGTTTCCTCTGAATCATTTTTTTTGGATGAGGATGAAACTGTGGATCATACGCTGTATTATGTTGCGGCACGCCCCGGAACAGCTGGGAGTCCAACGGTAGCAGATTCAACCCTTGTTAAATTTGAAGGTCAATTACTTTCCGGTGAAATTTTTGACGGTAATAGTACCTATACCTGGCAATACTTGCCATTTTTCCTTAGGGGATACGCTGCCGGAATTTCGAATTTTAATGTAGGTGAAGAAATTATTTCTAATCCCGATGGTACGTCGGAAATTGTCGGTAGTGGTATTGGTTTGATGTTTCTTCCTTCCGGATTGGCATATTTTAATAACCCGCCATTAGGCAGTGGAATCGGCGCTTACGAGGAACTTGTTTTTCAGGTAAATACAGGTTTATATATTGAAAATACGGATTATGACAATGATGGGGTACCTTCCATGATTGAGGATTTGAACAGCAATGGAAATCTTTCTGATGACAATACCGATGAAAGTGAGGAACTGTCATCAGGATTAGGGTTTGTGCCTAATCATTTAGATGTTGATGACGATCAGGATGGGACACTTACCAGAGATGAAATTGTTATTGACAATCAAGGAAATATTTCATTTCCTGACGCTGATGGAGACGGGATCCCGGATTATCTTGATGCAGACAGTTAATTGGAAAAATTGTTTCATAAAAAAGCCCACAGATCTGTGGGCCTTTTTTATATATATGTTTAGAATCAGAATTTAAAAGATAAACTAAAAATAACCTGATCAGCTCTTGTATCTACCCTACTTTCGGGTAAAGAGGTAATATTTGTGTTAACAAAAGTGGCTATATTTTCACCAAAACCCGTTTCATACCTTATCTCCAGTCCAATTCTTCCCAAATTAACTCCTACTCCAGCATTCAATCCCACAGTAAAATCGTTTTCTATATTATCTATCGAGATATCGCTGAACTTTGAATTTAATATGTATTGAAAAGAAGGTCCAACAAAAATATTTAAAGGGCCAATTATCCTCCAACCTCCTAAAACAGGCACATCCAATTTGTCTATTTTAAGGTCACCATCGCTATATCCGGATTTTGTGTGGGTATAAACCACTTCAGGACGCAGATAAAATTTATCTCCCCATTTTCCAAATAATCCAACGTGATAACCGACATTTGCATCCGGATTTTGTAGCGCTTCCCCAACTGCTTCAAGATAGTCTCCGTTGGAACTATAGTTTAGTCCGGCTTTAATACCAAAACCTGATTTTTTTTGTGCAAATGTGGATAAACAACCTAATACCAGAAGGGCAATTAAGAATGATTTTTTCATTATGTTCTTGTTTTAGTGGCTTATACGGGACCTAATACTTTGCCAACAGTTTTACGCCTTTCTTTTTAACACCCCTAAAACGGCCTTTTCTATAGCTTTATTATCCAAACCGTATTTTTCCATTAACTGATCAGGGGTGCCACTTTCACCAAAGGTATCCTGTGTAGCTATAAACTCCTGAGGTACAGGATAATTGGTAGTTAAAGTCCTTGCCACACTTTCTCCAAGTCCACCCAGATAATTATGCTCTTCGGCAGTTATTACAGCACCAGTCTTTTGTGCTGATTTAATTACGGCTTCCTCATCCAATGGCTTAATAGTATGTATATTAATTACTTCAGCTGAAATACCCTTACTTTCCAGGTTTTCAGCAGCAATTAGAGATTGCCAGACCAAGTGTCCTGTGGCTATTATGGTAACATCCGTACCTTCATTTAGAAGTAGTGCTTTTCCTATCTCAAAATTCTGATCTGCAGGAGTAAAATTAGCTACGGCAGGCCTTCCAAATCTTAAATATACTGGCCCCTCATGTTCTGCAATGGCTATCGTGGCCGCTTTTGTCTGATTAAAATCACAGGGGTTAATGACCGTCATCCCGGGTAACATTTTCATTAAACCAATATCTTCCAGAATCTGGTGTGTTGCACCGTCTTCGCCAAGGGTTATTCCAGCATGAGAAGCACATATTTTTACGTTCTTACCGGAATAAGCTATAGACTGTCTTATCTGATCATATACTCTGCCCGTAGAAAAGTTCGCAAAAGTACCTGTGAAAGGGATATATCCCCCAATGGTAAGTCCGGCTGCAATACCCATCATATTTGCCTCTGCGATTCCCACCTGAAAAAAACGTTCAGGATTTTCATTAATGAATTCCTGAATTTTAAGAGAACCTACCAAATCAGCACAAAGAGCTACTACTTTTGGATTTGTACGACCGAGCACGGTCATACCGGCTCCGTAACCACTTCTTGTGTCCTTCTTTCCTTGATCTATATACTTTTTCATTAATTCGATTTTTCGTATTGAGGATTAATAGTCCCCGAGTGTTTCCGGATTCTGACTTAATGCAATTTCTAATTGTTCATCATTGGGTGCTTTACCATGCCATGCATGTGTATACATCATAAAATCAACTCCATGACCCATTACAGTATCCATGATTACACAAACCGGTTTACCTTTACCCGTTCTTTGCTTCGCTGCTTTAAGCCCCTGGATAATTTCCTCCAGATTATTCCCATTTTTAATTTCCATGGTATCCCATCCAAAAGCTTCAAATTTTTTCTTTAAGTCACCCATAGGTAATACATCAGTGGTGGCACCATCAATTTGTTGACCATTATGATCAATGGTGGCTATTAAGTTATCAACTTTATTTCCTGCAGCGTACATAATCGCTTCCCAGTTCTGGCCCTCTTGTAATTCACCATCTCCATGCAGACTATATACCAGGTGCTCATCATTATTTAATTTTTTTGCCAATGCTGCACCTATAGCAACAGACATACCTTGTCCTAAGGAGCCGGAAGCAATTCTTACCCCGGGTAGCCCTTCATGTGTGGCTGGATGACCTTGCAGGCGGGAATTCAATAATCTAAATGTTTGTAATTCTTCAATCGGGAAGTAACCACGCCTGGCCAGAACACTGTAAAAAAGTGGAGAAATATGGCCGTTGGATAAAAAGAACAGATCTTCATCACGTCCATTCATATCAAAACCTTCTTTTAAGTCCATGATTTCATTGTACAAGGCTACCATAAATTCTGTACATCCCAAAGAGCCTCCAGGGTGGCCGGAATTTACTTTATGCACCATACGTACAATGTCTCGGCGAACTTGTGAAACGAGGTCTTGTAATTCCTTTAATTCTGACATTTTATCTCTGTTTTTTCAGGGTCAAATGTAGTTGCAAACTTTTGCTTCCACAAGAGTAGTTATAATATTTTATTAACGTTGGAACCCTTTGTGGAACTTTATTTTTTTGTTAAGTATTTTATGCAAGTCAGTTGAGTATATTTGCCATTGAATTCTTGCTTTGAAGTTTAAATTAGAACATACAGATTCTGGAACACAGGCCCGTGCGGGAGAAATAATAACCGACCACGGTGTAATTAAGACTCCAATATTTATGCCAGTTGGAACGGCCGGGTCCGTAAAAGGTGTACATCAGAGAGAACTTAGAGATGAAATTGATCCCGATATTATTTTAGGAAATACCTACCATTTATTTTTGAGGCCAAAAATTTCGATTTTAGAACAGGCAGGCGGGCTTCATAAGTTTATGGGTTGGGATAGAAATATTCTTACAGATAGTGGGGGTTACCAGGTATACTCACTGTCTGCCAACAGGAAAATAAAGGAAGAAGGCGTAAAGTTCAAATCTCATATTGATGGCTCTTTACATATGTTTACTCCCGAAAATGTTATGGAAATCCAAAGGGTAATTGGTGCGGACATTATTATGGCCTTTGACGAGTGTACGCCATATCCATGTGAGTACAATTATGCAAAACAATCTATGAACATGACCCACAGATGGTTAGATCGTTGTATAAAGCATTTGGATAAGATACCCGATAAGTATGGCTATTCTCAGTCGTTCTTTCCAATTGTACAGGGATCTACTTTTAAGGACCTGCGTATTCAGTCTGCAGAGTACATAGCAAATGCCGGGGCAGAGGGCAATGCCATAGGTGGTCTTTCTGTTGGAGAACCGGCGGAGGAAATGTACGCTATGACCGAAGTAGTATGTAATATTTTGCCTAAAGATAAACCTCGATATCTTATGGGTGTGGGAACACCAATTAATATTTTAGAGAATATTGCGTTAGGAATAGATATGTTTGATTGTGTTATGCCCACCAGAAATGCAAGGAATGGTATGTTATTTACGGCACATGGGACTATTAATATCAAAAATAAAAAATGGGAGAATGATTTTTCCCTGATAGATGAGGAGGGTACTACCTTTGTTGATAAAGAATATACTAAGGCATATTTACGTCATTTATTTGCGGCGAATGAATATTTGGGGAAACAAATTGCCACTATTCACAACCTTGGTTTTTATATGCGATTAGTTAGGGAAGCCAGAAAGCACATTTTCGAAGGATCTTTTTCAAACTGGAAAGATCAGATGGTTCGGCAGATGGATAAGAGGTTATAAAAATGACAATTCTAGATAAATACATACTAAAACAATATCTGGTCACTTTTGGAACGATGTTGTTGCTGTTTGTGCCTATTGGCATCATGCTTAATCTTGCCGAACAGATAGGGAAGATGATCGACAATGAAGCTCCTCTGAATGAAATACTTATTTACTATCTCAACTTTACGATTTACATTGGTAGTTTGTTGTTTCCTATCTTTTTGTTCTTATCTATTATTTTCTTTACATCCAAATTGGCTAATAATACTGAAATAGTGGCCATTCTAAGTTCCGGAGTTTCATATAGCCGCTTTTTGAGACCCTACTGGATAGGGGCAAGTATTATTGCTATATTAATGTTTTTTATGGGAATGTTCATTGTGCCAAATGCGAGCAAGAGGTACAATGAGTTTAAGTTTGAATATTTAAAAAGAGGTAATAAAGACCGGGTAACCAGTAATATTTTTAACCAACTGAATGAGAATGATTTCATTTATGTCAGTAGTTTTGATCCGGCAAGAAGGATAGGTTA
Source organism: uncultured Eudoraea sp. (assembly GCF_947260015.1). GTDB lineage: Bacteria > Bacteroidota > Bacteroidia > Flavobacteriales > Flavobacteriaceae > Eudoraea. The sequence continues at coordinate 7,577 of NZ_CAMYOM010000011.1, forward strand.
TAATTTTACTTTTGAACACTTTAATGATCAAAATCAATTGGATTATAAGATATCTGCAAGTAATATTCGCTGGGTACCAAAAGACAGCTTGTATAGATTAACGTCATATACTAAGCGGAAGATAAGGGCAAATACTGAGATTATTGAGAAAAAAAGAAGATTGGATACTTTGTTTATATTTAATATTGAAGACTTAACCCCGGTTTCCTACGTAGCCGAGACCAAAAATTTATTTGAACTTGATGAATTTATCGAGGTTCAGAAGAAAAAAGGAGCATCAAATATAAATACCTATATATTGGTAAAATACAGACGGTGGGCACTACCTATCACCGCATTTATTCTTACTGTTATTGGGGTGGCAGTTTCTTCGGTGAAACGGCGCGGCGGGATGGGTGTAAACCTTGCTTTTGGGATTGGGGTTGCCTTTATTTATATATTTTTTGACAAAGTTTTTGGTACTCTGGCTGAGCAATCTGGATTTTCTCCTTTACTGGCCGTAATAATACCTAATCTGGTATTTGGGATTTTGGGATTTTATTTGCTTAAAAATGCCAAACGATAAGTTAAAAAACTACTGGCATCTTCACCTGATGTTGTTATTTGGGCCTTAGGGCAGCACTTAAGAAGATTATTTCAATAGATGCAATGCCTTTGGTTTGGTTTCGAATGCTAATCACATCTTATTTAGCGACTGGTTTTTCATTCTTATCCTGGCCTCAGTATGTACGGCTTGTGCTTTTATTGCCACAATAAAAGTTATGAGATTCATCAGTCCATATACCGATAAGCTAAATATAAATTTAAAACCAATTTATCGCATTTTCCCTGCACTTCTAAGCTTTGGGCAAAGCGAAATGATGCGTCCGCTTTATTATATTGAACCTCTATTATAGTTAGCACCATAATTGCTAATGGTATCCTAAAGAATAGGGGCAAATCACATAAGGAAAATGGAATAAGAAGTAAGCTTTCGTGATGAGTTTATTAATTTAATGTTTAAGACGGCATAAAATTTTATATTTGTTCAGACAATCAAACTAATGCTATCTTTATAAGTGGCAAAAACCTTTATTAATGGAATATTTGGAATTTGAACTTCCTATTAAGGAACTGGTAGAGCAATTGGAGAAATGCCAGATAATTGGCGAGGAGAGTGAAGTTGATGTAACTGAAACCTGCCGGCAAATTGAAAAAAAATTAGACGAAACACGGAAAGATATCTATAAAAATCTTACGGCGTGGCAGACGGTACAACTTTCAAGACATCCAAACAGGCCTTATACTTTGGATTATATCAAAGCCATTTGTGGGGATACCTTTTTAGAATTACATGGTGATAGGAACGTGAAAGATGACAAGGCCATGATAGGTGGTCTGGGCAAGATTGGCGACCAAAGTTATATGTTTATTGGCCAACAGAAGGGATATAATACTAAGACCAGACAGTACAGGAATTTCGGGATGGCCAATCCTGAAGGATATAGGAAAGCGCTCAGACTTATGAGATCTGCTGAAAAATTTGGAATACCTGTTGTTTGTTTAATAGACACTCCCGGAGCTTATCCCGGTATTGAAGCAGAACAACGAGGACAAGGGGAAGCTATAGCCAGGAATATACTTGAAATGACCCGCCTTAAAGTACCGATTATTGTAGTGATAATAGGAGAAGGTGCTTCCGGTGGCGCTCTGGGAATAGGAGTAGGCGACAGGGTTTTGATGCTCGAATATACCTGGTATTCTGTTATATCACCGGAATCCTGTTCTTCTATTTTATGGAGAAGTTGGGAGTACAAAGAAATAGCAGCTGACGCCTTAAAACTCACGGCAACAGACATGAAAAAATTAAAACTAATAGATGAGATTATTCGGGAACCATCTGGAGGTGCTCATAGCAATAGAGAAAAAACTTTTGAAATTGTAAAAAATAAAATTGCTAAAAATTATGAGGATCTCAAAAAGTTATCACCAAAAGAATTAGTTACCGCACGAATGAATAAATACGCAAATATGGGTGTATTTAACGGCTAATCAGCGTTTTTATCAGGATGAGGCAAATCCGGAGAATTCATTCTTCGGATTTTTTTCGTTATCAACACAATTTCGTAACTTATCAACATACTAAATGTTAATTAACTGTTGATATCCGAAAAGCTTAATTTAAAGTTAACTTAAGGTTAATTGCATACTTTTACACCCATGGAAAAACCCAGTCCAGTTATTGGTCATAAAATAGGTAAGTCGGCAATCATAAGCCTTGAGAAGGGTAAAATACCCCCTCAAGCTGTTGATTTAGAGGAGGTTGTGCTTGGCGCAATGATGATTGATAAGAAAGGCGTGGATGAGGTTATTGATATTTTACACCCTGATGCATTTTATAAAGATGCACATCGTTATATATACGAAGCTATCTTTAAATTGTTCGAAAGTTCAGAACCGGTGGATTTATTAACCGTTTCCAGCCAACTACGCAAGGATGAACGACTTGAGTCCATAGGTGGAGATTTTTATTTAATTAGATTAACTCAAAAAGTGGCTTCTTCAGCACATATTGAGTTCCATGCAAGGATTATTCTACAAAAATATATTCAGCGTAGTTTAATTAAAATTTCAAGCGAAATAATTGAGGATGCTTATACAGATTCTACCGATGTTTTTGACCTCTTGGATAACGCGGAAGCAAAATTATATGAAGTTACCCAGGGAAATTTAAAGCGTTCGGCTGAAACAGCTCAAAACCTCGTGATTCAGGCTAAAAAGAAAATTGAAGAAATATCAAATAAAGATGGATTAAGTGGAATTCCTTCTGGTTTTGATAAGGTAGACAGACTTACATCCGGATGGCAGCCAAGTGATTTGATAATTATAGCAGCACGACCAGGTATGGGTAAAACTGCGCTTACGCTATCCATGGCAAGAAATATGGCTGTCAATTCCAATATTCCTGTAGCCTTTTTCTCTTTGGAGATGTCTTCGGTTCAATTAATCACCAGGCTGATATCTTCAGAAACCGGTTTACCTTCTGAGAAACTCAGAACAGGTAGATTGGAAAAACATGAATGGGAACAATTGAATGTAAAGGTTAAGGCACTTGAAAAAGCTCCTTTGTTCATTGACGATACCCCATCGCTATCAATTTTTGATCTTAGGGCAAAAGCAAGAAGATTAGCATCACAACATAATATTAAACTAATAGTTCTTGATTATTTGCAACTAATGACTGCGGGTGGCAACCAAAAAGGTGGAAATAGGGAACAGGAAATTTCAACTATTTCAAGAAATTTAAAAGCACTGGCAAAAGAATTAAATGTTCCGGTAATTGCGTTGTCTCAATTGTCAAGGGCAGTGGAAACACGTGGAGGTAGTAAAAGGCCTATATTGTCAGATCTCCGTGAATCCGGGGCTATTGAGCAGGATGCGGATATCGTTTCCTTCATTTATCGCCCCGAATATTATAAAATTGATGAATGGGATGATGAAGAGCGAACACCTACTCAGGGACAGGCAGAGTTTATTGTAGCTAAACACAGGAATGGTGGTTTAGATAATATTAGGTTAAAGTTCATTGCACAACTGGGTAAATTTGATAACTTGGATGACTTTGATTCGCCATTTGAGTTTCAGTCAAAGATGAATATAGATGGGGATAATCCATTCATTACAAAAAACCTTCCTAACGCCGAAGAAGCATTTGGAAGTACTATGAATGAGGATTCCGATTTAGACCCGGATGACAATGATGTACCTTTTTAAAACCTGCTTACTCCAATTTAGAAAGCCTGCCACTACCGCCTTTCTAGTTCTATTTCTTTTATTGGCTTCATTTCAATCAAGTGCTTCTACAATTCTCATCCCCATGGATGCGGAAAGTCAGGAAAACCATTTAAAAGCCTACGGCATTACTTACTGGGTATTAACCAAACAACAAAAGGTACAATGGCTACTTAATTACAGGGGAGGTTCATTTTTATTACCCGATGGGGAAAATATCAGGAAAGAGTGCCAGATTCGGGGTGTTACCTATGAAATCTTGTCAGACGGACAGACGCAATCAATTCTGGATGGGATAAGCAGCCCGTCCAAAAATCAGGAAGCAGTGATTCTTGAGAAAGCACCAAAAATAGCGGTCTACTCACCCAAGAATAATCAGCCTTGGGATGATGCAGTAACCATGGCATTGACTTATGCGGAAATTCCTTATATCACTATTTATGACGAAGAAGTGCTTGATAATAAACTTGTTTTATATGATTGGCTTCATTTGCATCATGAAGACTTTACAGGACAATATGGTAAATTTTATGGAGCTTACAGGGCGGCTCCATGGTATATTGAGGGGAAGCAGGAGGCTGAGGCCTTAGCGGCAAAGCTCGGATTCAAGAAGGTATCAGAAGAAAAAAGAGAGGTTGTACTTAAAATAAGAAATTATGTAATAGGTGGCGGATTTATGTTCGCGATGTGCTCGGCAACAGATAGTTTCGATATTGCCCTCGCTGCAGATGGAGTTGATATTTGTGAGCCAATGTTTGATGGGGATCCGTCAGATGCTAATTATCAAAGCAAACTGGATTTAAAAAAGACCTTTGCCTTTACTAATTTTACATTGGAAAGAAACCCATTACGCTATGAATTTTCATCTATTGATATGACCAGTAAACGCAGCAATGTTGCAAAGGAAACTGACTATTTTAGCTTGATGGATTTTTCAGCAAAATGGGACCCTGTTCCAACTATGCTGTGCCAGAATCACACCTCTTTGGTTAAAGGTTTTATGGGGCAGACAACAGCTTTTGCCAGAGATGAAGTTAAGGCAACTGTACTGGTCTTAGGGGAAAATAAAATTAATGGTGAAGCCCGTTATATTCATGGTATAAAGGGTAAGGGGTTTTTTACTTTTTATGGAGGACATGATCCGGAAGACTACCAGCATAGGGTAGGGGATCCTAAAACTGAATTGGAACTTCATCCAAATTCACCCGGCTACCGACTTATTTTAAACAATGTTTTATTTCCGGCAGCACGTAAGAAAAAACAAAAGACCTAGCTTTTATCCTTTATTAATTTTTCCAGAATTTGCTCTACCCCAAACTCATCATTGCTCAAGGTCATGTAATTTGCAGCTTTTAATACATTTGGATGTGAATTAGCCATAGCAAAACTATATTTTGCCCGGGCAAGCATTTCCAGGTCGTTATTGTAGTCACCAAATACCAGAGTTTCTTCAGGACTAATGCCGTTTTGTTCCTGTATATTCTTTAAAGCAAAACCCTTATGTGCATTTATATGAGATAAATCTACCCAGTTTTCACCAGAGACTTTGACCATAAGTTTGCTTTTCAGGTGTTTTACAGCCGGATAGATATATTTTTCCGAGCCTCCATAGTGATATACAGCAATTTTTATTATTTCGTCATTAAACTTATGCAGATCGTCTAAAATCGCATATTCGGTATAATACTCTTTAAGAGTATTGATAAATTTTGGAGAGTTACCAAGTATATAGGCGTTATGTTTACTACATAATACAGGGAATGCCCCGTCAATCTGATCTAAAATTTCAAGAATGGTATTCTTTGAATCAGGATCCAAAGGAGTTGAAATCAGTTCCTGATCATTGTGTACAACCAAACCTCCATTCTCAGCGATGATAATTATTTCACTTTGTATTTGACTTAGTTTCTCAGCAATACTGTTATGTTGGCGGCCACTGGCCGCTACAAAAAGGACTTTCCTTTTTTTTAATTCCTCATATAATTCAAAAAAATGCTGACTAACTTCATGTCTGGAATTTAATAGCGTTCCATCCATATCTGTTACTACCATTTTAATTGCCGATAAATTCATATCACTGGTTGTAGAGCGCAAAGGTATTTTTTATGTTTAAATTACAAGTAAATTTCATGAAGTTTTACACTAACATATACTGAGATGAATATTTATCAAAAAGAAATACGATTAAAACCCTATAAGCGAGGTTTGCATTTAATTACGGAGACCATTAAAGATAGCTTTCCAGAATTACAAGGGATAAAGATGGGCATCCTGAATGTGTTCATAAAGCATACATCAGCTAGTTTAACTATTAATGAAAATGCTGACCCAACGGTGCGTTCAGATTTTGAGGCACATATGAATATCATGGTACCGGAGGATGCGCCATATTATGTCCATACCCATGAAGGTTCAGATGATATGCCTGCTCATATAAAAGCTTCTCTAATGGGGTCATCTATTCAAATCCCGATTAGCAGAGGACAGTTAAATCTGGGCATTTGGCAAGGGATATATTTATGCGAACACAGAAATAACGCTTCAGGTCGTAGTTTGATCCTAAGCTGTTTTGGCAATTAACTTTTAGTAAGTAGTATAAAAAAAGCCCTGACTGTTTAAGTCAGGGCTTTAGAGCGAGAATCCTTTTTACTATTTTACCTTATCCACAATGGCTTTAAATGCATCTGGGTGGTTCATTGCCAAATCTGCAAGGACTTTTCTATTAAGTTCTATTTTGTTGGCTTTTACTTTACCCATAAATTGCGAATAAGACATTCCATGTAATCTTGCACCAGCATTAATACGAGTGATCCATAGTGCACGGAAATTTCTTTTCTTATTTCTACGGTCTCTATAAGCGTATACCATTGCTTTTTCCACCGCATTTTTGGCTACTGTCCAGACGTTTTTACGTCTTCCAAAGTAACCTTTGGCTTGCTTCATCACCTTTTTTCTTCTGGCTCTGGAAGCGACTGAATTTACTGATCTTGGCATTTTTTTACATTTTTTTTTGTAGTAGGCGGTTTTAAGAATTATTCTAAAAACACTTTTATAAGCCCAACTCCACGGTTAATACTGATTACCTAAAGGATAATTTATTTTAAACCTAATTGTCCCTTAATATTGGCAACATCAGAGTCATGTACTAATGTCGCATGCGTTAGCTTAAGCTTACGCTTTTTAGATTTCTTTGTCAAAATATGACTCTTAAAAGCGTGCTTTCTTTTAATTTTACCAGTCCCCGTAAGCTTAAACCGCTTTTTGGCACTGGATTTTGTTTTCATCTTAGGCATTTTCTTCCTATTTATTTATTAATCTCGCTTCTTTTCTTTCTTATTTTTTCGTCTTAGGAGCAATGAACATTGTCATTCGCTTTCCTTCAAGTCTTGGCATCTGCTCAACCTTGCCAAATTCTTCTAATTCCTGTGCTAGCCTCAGCAAGAGTATTTCTCCCTTATCCTTATAAACTATAGATCTTCCTTTAAAAAATACATAGGCCTTTAATTTAGCTCCGTCCTTAAGAAACTTTTCAGCATGTTTCTTTTTAAATTCATAATCGTGATCATCCGTATTGGGCCCAAATCTTATTTCTTTTACGATTACTTTGGTAGCCTTCGCCTTCATTACCTTTTCTCGCTTTTTCTGCTCGTAAAGGAATTTCTTGTAATCTATAATCTTGCATACCGGCGGATCTGCTTTAGGTGAAATTTCAACCAAATCCAGACCTTGTTCTTCTGAAAGAGCAATTGCTTTAGCAATAGGGTATACTCCCACTTCAACGTTATCACCTACCAAGCGAACACTTGGTGATGTAATTTTTTCATTGATATTATGAGGATTCTTGTTTTCCCTCCGAGGTTGGGGCCTAAATCTTCTTCGTATTGCTATGGCTGATATATTTAATTAAACGTTATTATTCTTAAAACGACTTTAATGTACTACTTATTTCCTTTTCGACCAAGTTTGCAAATTCATTTAAACTAAGCATTCCCAAGTCTTCACCACCGTGCCTGCGGACCGAAATTGTATTTTGTGCCTCTTCATTTTCACCTACGATAAGCATAAATGGTATTTTATTCATTTCTGCCTCACGTATTTTCTTTCCTACGGTCTCGTTCCTAACATCAACGAGCGCGCGAATTTCGTCATTTTCCAATGAATTTAAAACTTTTTCCGCATATTTTTCATGTTTCTCACTTACCGGCAGAATAATAGCCTGATCTGGTGTGAGCCATAATGGAAAATTTCCTCCGGTATGTTCGAGTAACAAGGCTACAAATCGTTCCATGCTGCCAAAAGGCGCCCTGTGAATCATAACAGGTCTGTGTGCCTCATTATCACTGCCTTTATAAGTTAGTTCAAAGCGCTCTGGAAGATTGTAATCAACTTGAATTGTTCCCAATTGCCAGTTTCTTCCAAGGGCATCTTTGACCATGAAATCTAATTTAGGACCGTAAAAAGCGGCTTCACCTTTTTCAATTACAAAATTCAAATTTTTTTCCTCGGCGGCGTTAATGATCGCTTTTTCCGCTTTGTCCCAGTTTTCTATAGAACCAATATATTTTTCCGGCTTTTCCGGATCTCTTAGAGATACCTGAGCGGTAAAATTTTCAAAGCCCAATGAGCCTAAAACATAGAGTGAAAGGTCAATCACATCAATAAATTCCTGATGTAACTGATCCGGTGTGCAAAATATATGTGCATCGTCTTGTGTAAAACCCCTTACACGAGTAAGTCCATGAAGTTCGCCACTTTGTTCGTAACGATAAACCGTGCCAAATTCAGCAAAACGTTTTGGGAGTTCCCTATAACTCACCGGTTTAGAATTATATATTTCGCAGTGGTGAGGGCAATTCATTGGTTTTAACAAAAATTCCTCATCTTCCTTAGGGGTATGAATAGGTTGAAAACTATCTTCTCCATATTTATCATAATGTCCGGAAGTAACATATAATTCTTTTTGCCCAATATGCGGAGTAATTACCATTTCGTAACCAGCCTTTTTTTGAGCTTTCTTCAGGAAATTTTCAAGACGTTCCCGCAAAGCAGCACCTTTTGGAAGCCATAGAGGCAAACCTTGTCCCACTTTTTTAGAAAAAGTAAATAATTCCAATTCTTTACCTAACTTCCTATGATCTCTTTTCTTGGCTTCTTCAAGTAATTCGAGATATTCTTTTAGTTCTTTTTGCTTGGGAAAAGAAATGCCGTAAACACGTGTGAGTTGAGTTTTATTCTCATCGCCACGCCAATAGGCTCCTGCAACATTCATTATTTTAATTGCCTTTACAATACCCGTATTTGGGATATGACCGCCCCTGCATAAATCGGTAAAGGTATCATGATCACAAAATGTTATGGTGCCATCCTCAAGATTTTCAATTAGCTCTACCTTGTATTCATTGCTCTGGTCTTTATAAAATTGTAATGCATCCTTCTTGGCAACTGAACGCATTTTAAAGTCGTGTTTTCCACGGGCAATTTCCAAAGCTTTTTGTTCAATAGCCGGAAAATCTTTTTCAGAAATTGATTGCTCCCCAAAATCGACGTCGTAATAAAACCCGTTTTCAATAGCAGGACCAATAGTAAGTTTGATTCCAGGGTATAGCTCCTCTAAGGCCTGGGCTATTATATGTGAGGAAGAATGCCAAAATGCTTTTTTACCTTCTGCACTGCTCCAGGTATAAAGGACAAGTTTACCATCTTCATTTAACGATGTGACAGTTTCCACTGCGATATCATTGAATGTAGCAGAAATCACATTCCTGGCTAAACCTTCACTAATGCTTTTAGCAACTTCTATAGGAGTAATGCCTTTTTCGTACTCTTTAACTGACCCGTCCGGGAGTGTTATTTTAATCATATGCTGATATGAGTAATTAAGTTTGCAAAGATAACATCTTAGAAATATGAAGGCAAAATATCCCTAAATGATTTTCATTGGATTTAAAACCCCTAGTATTTTATTGATTAACTATTTGTTACTGGTAAAAATACCATCCAAAAGTATCTTAATACTATAAAAACCCATAGCAATAGCACTAATGGCGAGAATGCAACCTACGATAAGCACGGGGATGTAAAATGAATGTTCGGTATTTTTGAATGCCTGATACAATACAACAGGTGCAGTAAACATAAGTACAAGTGTATAGGCAAGGTATTTTATTCCCTTAATAATTAAATCTTTGTTCGTTTTCAAACCCGTTCCTTAATTTGTTCCATTTTACCAAAAATAGGAATATTACCCAATATTTAGTTCCTTAAATAGTGTAATTCTATGGAAATACAGTTACTTGAACAGGCTAAAAGAGTACTGGAAAAGAACTGGCAGGACGGATTTACTTTCCCCTGTGAAGGACTATCTCCTTTTCAATGGAAATGGTATTCCGGGTTCATTGCTTTGGGTTGGGCGCACATAGATATGGAAAAAGCGAAGTCTGAATTAAGATATCTATTCTCCGGTAAGTGGTCCAATGGCTTATTCTATGGTAATACTGCTTTTGTACTCCTGAACAATCGCAAAATACCCCAATGGAAATACGTTGGATTGACCCACATTATTTGTTACATCTATATTGTCTATATCGGTAATATCAAGCACATTCCCCCGAACAGTAGCCACAGGGCTGGCAAAAACACCTGCATCATTAGTGGTTTGTTCAATCAGGAGATCCATATAGTTAAAAAAAGTCTGATCCGCCCCCATTAGTCCAATCTCTATTTCCGTATTAGGTTCAAAAATTTGATCATAGAAGTACGAAAAACTAAATTGCTGTCCTTTGTAAAATTTATCTTCCGTGACCAGAAATTCGTTAAAACCAAAATCGAAAAGATAAAAACTATCCCTCTCAGGATCATCCGTATATGTTACTGTTATTTCTGTTTCATCATCATTGAAAAGTATTCCTTCTCCTTGAATTACAGAATCTATTGGAACTGCTGGCACATATTCCGTTGTCGCAAGATATAGCCGACCCTCATGTCTGATTAATAGGTTAAAAACAAAATTCCTATCTAAAATGCTCGTTGGAATTCTTTGATCTGATGAAAAGTCAGGATCAGGTTTGTAAATCCCCGATCCTGGTTGTAACTCGGCTAAATTAGAGAAAAGTGTATTAATGATTACACCATCTTCATACTCATCATATTGAATCATAACACTTTCCGCGGAGGTGGGAGTATTATCATTAAAAAAATCACTGCTTAAGGATAATTTAACCTCAACAGGAATAAATGGTTCGTCAATATCGACCCGTATCAAGGCATCAACTACAAGTCTGGGTTCCTCAGTGGGAATTTCCACGTCTATGACATCTTCACAGGCAACGTTTAGAACTAAAACCGCCAGGAGGTAGATGTAGATGTATTTTTTCATAGTACAGATTAAAATTTAAAATTATAAGTTACGGAGGGTACAATCCCGAAAATAGAAGTACGCACAGCTTCATTGACACCGGTGTCCTGATTTTCCCTGAAATTAATAGATGCTGCGTTCATCCGATTATATACATTGTAAATACTGAAAACCCATTCGGACTTCCAGTTTCTCCCTTCATTTTTCTTTGGAGTGAGCGTAGCAGATATATCAAGTCTGTTATAGTTCGGCAACCGTTCCTGGTTGCGTAATCCGTAATAGGGAACAACAATTCCCTGAAACTCAAACTGCCCTACCGGGTAATTGGTAGGTTGTCCTGTCTGAAAAATAAAGTTACTGTTGAAAGTCCATTTTTTATTTAAAGTATAACCTGCATACACTGAAATATCATGTGTTTTATCATATGGAGTGTTATACCATTGTCCCATATTAATGCCCGTTTCAATATTAGTTCTGCCAGGTGTCCTTTGTTCTGAGCGCGATAATGTGTAGGCTAACCAACCCTGAAACTTTCCCTGATTCTTTCTAAATAATAATTCAAGGCCATAAGCACGGGCCATCCCATTTAAAATTACCTGTTCAATAGCGTTATTAGCAATTAAGTTTGCCCCATCTATATAATCTATCCTATTCTGAATGTCTTTATAGAAGACTTCTGCCTCAAAGGAATAATCTCCATTTTTTATATTTCTGAAATACCCAAGTGCATACTGATCTAAGAGCTGGGGTTTAATAAAAGGACCGCTAGGTGCCCAGACATCCAAAGGAGTAGGTGAGCTGGTATTAGACAATAAGTGAAGGTATTGCGCTAACCTTGTATAACTGGCTTTAAACGAATTATCCTGGTTTAAGGTATATGCCAATGAAATCCGTGGTTCCAAATTTGCGAATGTAGCCAAAGTTTCCCCTCTGCCCGGATTTATGGTTTCTATGGGGTCCGCTCCCTTATAGATCTGAAGGCCTGGTTCAAAAATTACCGGCTTATTATTTTCATAAACGTTTAATTCATCTTGACCCAATCTCATAAAATAACTAAACCGAAGTCCATATTCCAAACTTAAGTCTTCGGTCACATTATGTTCTACATCAATATATGCCGCAAATTCATTGGCATATTTTTCAATAAGTTGATCTTCTAATATGCCCGATTCTGGGCTATTTGGGACGATTTTCCCCGGATTGAATTTGTAGTAGATATTATTTATTCCGTAATTAAGTCGTAGTTTTTCGCTGAGATAATGTTTAAGGTCATATTTGACATTAAAATTCTGAATACCAGAATTCCATATAAATCCAACAAAATCAAGTTCCAAACCATAATAATAATCTGAGTAAATTATGGAGAGGTTGGAAAATAATTTATTAGAGAAAAGATGATTCCAGCGAAAGTTAACTACCCCATTGCCATAGGTGTTTTCAAAAATATCTGAGATGCTAAAAACATCTCGCCCAAAATAACCTGAAAGGTAAATATTGTTCCTGTCATTTATTTTATAATTTAATTTAGCATTAAGATCATAGAAATAAGCTTTATTAGGAACATCGAAGAGAGGAAGAAACAGATGTGCGTAAGAGGCTCTGCCACCAATTAAAAAGGCGGCCTTGTCTTTTACGATTGGTCCTTCTGCCATTAATCTGCTCGCTACCGCGCCTATACCCCCGGTCATATGAAACTTTTTACTATTTCCCTCTTTTTGAAATATTTCAAGTACGGAAGAAACGCGTCCTCCATATCTCGATGGAATGCCACCTTTAAAAAGTTTTACGTCCTTTATGGCATCCGGATTAAAAACAGAGAAAAAGCCAAACAAATGTGAAGAGTTAAAAATAGTGGCTTCATCCAGAAGAATAAGATTTTGATCTACTGCACCGCCACGCACATTATAGCCTGAGGACGCCTCACCTGCGCTGGTTACCCCTGGCAAAAGAATAAGCGATTTTATAACGTCTGCCTCACCCAAAACGACCGGAATTTTCTTGATGGTTTGCACAGAAAGGGAATTTACACTCATTTGGGGCTTGCGAATATTAACTTTTTCAACATCTTCCGTCACAACAACTTCATCTAATTGTTCAACCTCTTCAAACATTTCAAAATTTATTCTAAGGTCCTTTGTAAGTGATATAGTCTGGACTATTTCCTGGTATCCCAGATAACTGATTCTGATTTGGTATTCTCCTTCAGGTAACGTCAAGGAGTAAAAACCATAATCATTTGTGGTAACACCGGTATTTATTTCAGGGACCAGTAAAGTAACTCCAATTAAAGTTTCATTGCTCGAAGCTTCTGTAATTGTTCCACTTACCGTGAACCTTTGTTGTGAAAAGAGAGAATTTGAAATTAGAAAAAGGAATGCAATTAAGAATAGTCGCAAGGATTGGTACATTAAAGCAATTTTTCCGCTAAAATATGCATTAAGATTATAATCAAACCATTGTTAACAGTAATTTAAAATAGAGAAACCCCGGCGATCTTCACAGGGGTTTCAAATATTTCTAAATATGTATACTTAAACTTGTTCTAATAAAGAATTTAAGGTTTTACTTGGTCTCATGGCACTGCTCATCAGCAATGGATCTGGCTTATAATATCCGCCAATATCCTGAGGAGTTCCTTGCGCATCAATCAATTCTCCCAATATTTTTTGGCGATTTTTTTCAAGTGATTTGCCAAATTTTGTAAAAGTATTTTTAAGTTCATTATCTTCTTCTTGATCTGCAAGAGACCTGGCCCAATATAGGCCTAAATAAAAATGACTTCCTCGGGTATCCAATTCACCTACTTTTCTTGATGGCGATTTATCGTTATCCAAAAATTCTTCAGTTGCTTTATCCAGTGCTTTGGCCAAAACTAAAGCTTTGCTATTATTATTTTTATTTCCATAAAAGTCGAGAGATACACTAAGCGCTAAAAATTCACCCAATGAATCCCATCTAAGATGACCTTCTTCAAGGAATTGCTCCACATGTTTTGGTGCAGAACCGCCGGCTCCGGTTTCAAACAACCCACCACCATTCATTAAAGGCACAATAGAAAGCATTTTTGCACTGGTTCCAACTTCAAGAATAGGAAACAGGTCAGTTAAATAGTCTCTCAAGACATTGCCCGAAACGGAGATTGTATCTTTGCCCTCTATAATCCGATTCAGTGTAAAATTTGTAGCTTCCACGGGCGACAATACTCTGATATCGAGGCCTGAAGTATCACTTTCAGGAAGATATTTATTTACTTTTTTGATCAGTTCCCGATCATGAGCCCGCTCCCTATCCAGCCAGAATACAGCAGGAGTATCAGAAGTTCTTGCCCTGGATACAGCAAGTTTTACCCAATCCTGAATTGGGGCATCTTTAACCTGACACATTCTCCATATATCACCTGTTTCAACTTTATGTTTTAAAAGCTCTTCTCCGGTGAGATTGTCAATAACACTTACAAAACCATCCTTTTTAATTTCAAAGGTTTTGTCATGCGAGCCATATTCTTCTGCTTTCTGAGCCATAAGGCCAACATTAGGTACAGTTCCCATAGTTCGCGGATCAAAAGCTCCGTTCTTTTTGCAAAAATCTATGGTAGCTTTATAAACCCCTGCATAGCTACTGTCAGGGATTATGGCTTTAGTGTCCTGAAGCTTTCCTTCCGTATTCCACATTTGACCCGAAGTACGGATCATAGCAGGCATAGATGCATCAATAATGATGTCGCTTGGTACATGGAGGTTAGTAATTCCTTTTTCGGAATTTACCATGGCAAGATCAGGACCATCTTGCATAGCTTGCATTATATCTTCCTCAATTTCTATTCTTTTATTCTCGGGAAGGTTTTTTAATTTTTCGAATAGCACTTCGAGACCATCATTAGAGCTGATACCAATTTCCTCAAAAAGCTCTGCATACTTGTTAAATACTTCAGCAAAATAGACCTCCATTACATGGCCAAAGATAATTGGGTCTGAGACTTTCATCATAGTTGCCTTCAGATGAACAGAGAATAGTACTCCTTTTTTCTTCGTATCTGCCAACTGCTCTTTTAAGAATTCCAGAAGTGCGGTTTTGCTCAGGATGGTTGCATCAATTATCTCACCATTCAACAAGGATATTTTTTCTTTTAAAACGTTTAAAGAGCCGTCAGTAGCCGATAAAACTATTTTAACATCAGTGGCCTTTTCAATAGTAAGTGATTTTTCATTGGATTTAAAATCACCATGCGCCATTGTGGCAACATGTGTCTTTGAATTGGTATCCCATGCACCCATTGAATGTGGATTTTTCCTGGCATAATTCTTTATGGGTACCGGAGCTCTCCTATCAGAATTGCCTTCTCGTAATACAGGATTTACAGCACTACCCTTAATACGGTCATATCTGGATTTAATCTCAAAATCCTTTTCATTTTTAGGTTCGTCAGGATAAACTGGTAATTTGTATCCTTTATTTTGAAGCTCTTCAATTGCTTCTTTTAATTGAGGAATTGACGCACTTATATTTGGCAGTTTAATGATATTTACTTCAGGGGTTTTTGCCAGGTTACCCAATTCAGTCAGATCATCAGGAGTTTGTTGGTTCTCCTCTAAAAAATCTGGAAAAGTTGCCAAAATCCTACTCGCCAGGGAGATGTCCTTTACTTCAATGACTACACCAGCCGTTTTAGTGAATGCCTTTATTATGGGTAAAAATGATTGGGTTGCCAAAGCCGGTGCCTCGTCGGTTTTAGTGTATATTATTCTGGGCATAAATTAAAGTGAATTTGTTTAAAGCGCAGCAAATATACAATTTTAACAGGTCATAAAACCACTGTTTTTTAAACTTTAGTTTAAGTTAATGTAGCTTATCAAGTGAAAGAAAGGTAAGGGGAAAATTATAAAAGACAAAAGCCATATCATTGTACAAGTACATTGACATGGCTTTTTAGAAATAGTTAGCAAACTTTTTGTTCTGTACCGGAGTACAGTACTGCAACCATTGATTGCATTTGACTAACTAAATCAACGTTTGAAACTTTCTTTGTTCTTAATTTTTCAACCAAGCAACACATGAAGGCTTCTTCTCATCGTTTTACTTCATTTATCTTAAACATAAAACCTAAGTTCTAAATTTAACGTAAATAAACCCACATACCTCTGGAAAACTACAGCTCTCCTTCGTTACGCTCATCTCTAGTTAAAATCTGGTAATAAATTACCCTACTTTAATTTTAAGACTAAACAATAATATACAGAACGTCAACTCTATAATGGTTTTAATGATTAACCCTAGACAGGTACATCCCTTGAACCATAAAATAAATATACATCATTTTTGAGCAATAACCAATATTTTTAAGAAATTAGAAATCAACAGTTTATGAACTTGTTTTATAAACAATTGTTCATAACTATCAAGTTTGTAATTCGTTCCTAAATGGGCTATTCAACGGGCCTTATTAATGGAAATCGGCCTCAGATGAGGCCGATAAAGATTAATTCTTAAGCTAACATTAAGGTGCAGATTCCCCACCAGTCTTAGATTTTTTTAATTGCTTCTGTATTTTCTTGATAGCAGATTCAATAGATTTCTCAGGTTCTATGATATTGTATGCTCCCCAGAAATCCGGATCTGAAAAACCAATTGCCGCCTCACTCAGAATCATCGAGGTTTTTAATCTATCCTTAACTTTAGGAACTTGGCCATCAATATTTTGTTCCCAGTCCGTTATAGCCATTTCTGCGCTCATACTATAAACTGAATTGAACAGCTTTTTATCCCATTTGATTTTGAACACTAAAAGGACGTTGCTATAACCATAATACCATCTTCCGTTTTTTTCCCTATAATCCACCCTATAGGCAATTTCAGTAGGGTATACACTTGCATTGCGAGGTTTTTTCCTAACAAACATCTTACTTGCTTTTTCTTTATCTGTAATATTTAAAGAGTAAATGGCACTGGTAAGTATCTTGTTTTGGGCATCAATAAATAATTTTCCTGCAAAAAGAGGTTCTAAAACATCAGGGCGTTGTTTAAAACTTATTACATAAATCAATTTGTCATTAATCCTGGTAGTCCTATCATAACTAAAGTCATATTCGTCCATGGAAATATCATTAAAGATATATTCCGGATATTTCATAATATCAGCATATAGGGTATTAAAGGGTCCCCCCTGTAGTTTAAGCGTCAGGGTATCTAGTTTACTATAATCCGTACTCTTCCTAGCTTTAAATAACTGTACGGCATCTCTTTTACCAGAAGAATAGGAAGATTTATATATGTTTACGACGGCCTCTGAAAGTGAAACATTTTTCTTTCTTTTTTTGATAGTTTCCCTGTAAAATGCGGTCATAAGTGTTGGGTCCCCAAAGTAATTTTCCCCTTTTTTTCGCATTGTTTCCTTTACCAGTACACGGGCATTTTTTGGAATAACAACATCTACTTCATCCAATTTAGTTATAGAGACCGTCAGGGCAATCTTATTTTTATTTTCCTTTAACTGCTCTAAAGGAATTATGGAATTTTTATAACCTAAAAAGGCGACAATAATATTCCCTTGATTGATGCTTGTTGGAATTTTTAATAGAAATTTACCTTCTGAATTTGTTATCGTACTAATATTACTACCTTCCAGGGTTAGTGTCGCAAATACTAGTGGCTTGCTATTCTCACTGTCAACTACCTCACCTTTGTATTGGCGATATAAAGTAACTTCCTGCGGGTTGACCTGGTAAAGTACAGATGCCTGAATAGGTACCGCTAGTCCTATTAGTATTATAACAAATGCAATTACCTTTATATGCAGATGATTCGATTTACTAAAAATTTTATGCTCCATGGTATAGCTTTAAATTACTGTTACCTGCAAAAGTATAACCCATTTTATCCTAATTTAATGATTTTGATCATCTTAAATTGTTAATATATCATAATATTTTTTGAAAAACACCTACGAAAAATTTATTTAAGACAGAACATGATTGTACAGAAATATTAAGATTTACTCTTTACTTGAAATAATTTGTTCCAATTCTTTATTTTATTAGGCTTTAAAGATTCGTATGGAAATAATAATTCACCAAATTCAGACAAATAAGCAGGTCCTTAGCTAATTTAGTTTGCTATTAAAGGAACTCTTCTTTCGGCTCAGTTCCTACCAATAGATTGGACCTTTTCCCAGGTACTTTTGAGCAATGGGTAAATAATAATCCTTAATCTCATCCAGATCATAGGTTTTATTAGATTTAGTATAGAGATCATATTTATTGAAATCCTTAATCCAATCTAAATATTCTATGTCTTTTTCGCAAAGTAGAGGGGTATAACTTCCTCCGCTATGCCATGGGTAGAAGGAATGATACCTTATCATGGCCATCCCAGCTTCCGGGATTAGGTTTCCTTTATGGTGTTGTAATACCTGAAATAGATATTCATCATGTCCCCATGCAAGAGTAAGATTATCCAGACCACAATGCTTCTTATATATTCCTAGTTCAGAATTATATCTGGAATCCTTCATATCGGGATTAAGTTGATTGAATTCAGGGTAAACGCAGGAAGCCGGTAGCGCACAACCAACCACAAAAACATCACCAACCATTCCCCATTGTTCATTCTGACTAGTGCCGTCTTCATCGCTCCCCCAAAGAAACATCACTTTCCCTAAATCGTGTATCAGGCCAACCAATTGCATCCAGTCTGGTCTGTTATCCATTCTGATTGCCTCAGCACTTTGAATGAGATGCTGTACATTAGGCAGATCCAGATCGGGATCGCTTACGTCAATAAGGTCGTTTAAATGTTTCATTGCGTCCCAGAGATCCATAGGTTTATTAAATGTCAAATACTTCCTTTGCATCTCCTGAACATATTCATAAGTTTGTCTTTCACGCATTTTGCGATAATGGTCTCGCACTGCGGCATTTACGTCTATATTATTATAATTTCTAAATACTTTTTCCATACTACACATTTCCAAGTAAAAGGTACAAAATAATCGTGAATACTATCAAAAACAGGCTAAATGGTCTGGCAAACTTCCACGGTTCAATGTTTAATATTCCGGCATCTTTAATAATAAAAGTTTCATTATTTGGAAAAAAACGGGAAATTAAAAGCATAACGCCAATATTTAGTACAAATTCAATTCCCCAAATATGAACAAAATGCAGATTGACTTCCAGAATAAAGTAGCATATAATATAGAATAAAAGGCCAAAGCACAAACCGGCTTTCGCTCCTACAGCCGAGACATTTGGCAATAAAAAACCTGCAATAATTACACTCGCAATCGGGATGAAGAATATACCGTTAAGTTGCTGTAATAGTTGATAAAGACCTTCGGGTGCATTGGCAACAAAAGGTGCTATTCCAATTGCGAAGAGAGCGAGTATAGCGGAGGTCCATTTGCCAATACGCACAAGTCTTCTTTCCCCTGCATTTTTTTGGATATATCGTTTATAAATACCAAGACTAAAAACTGTTGCTGCACTATTTAAAGCACTATTGAAAGTAGTGAGTATAGCCCCCATCATAACTGCGACAAAGAATCCTGTTAACCAGGCTGGTAATACCATTTTCACAAGATTGGGGTATACACTATCAGGATTATCATAAAATTCTTCTCCAAAATAATAGAACCCAATAAGGCCGGGAAGGACTATTACCAAAGGGACCAGTATTTTCAAAAGCCCGGTAAACAGCAAACCTTTTTGGGCCTCTTTAAGACTTACAGCACCGAGTACTCTTTGGATAATTGACTGGTGCATGGTCCAGAAATAGATCTGGTTAATCATTAAACCTGTGAAGATTACTTCAAAGGGCAGTATAGCTGACCTTGATCCCGGCCCAACCCCCCTTTCTTGGCTTATAACATTAAATTTCCCCGGGTTTTTCTCAAAGACCTTGCTTATTCCATCCGCCAAATTTCCATCTCCAATACTCCAAAGTGCCAAAATAGGAACAAGCAAACCGGCTACAAGGAGTCCAAATCCGTTTATGGTGTCTGTGTATGCGACCATTTTAAGTCCGCCAAATATGGCATAAAGAGCGCCTATACCTCCAACGATTAGTATAGTTATCCAAATTCCTTCTTTCTGACTTACATTCAGAAGTTCTGAGATTTCAAATATGGCTTCTATATTTAATGCTCCGGTATATAATACTATTGGTAACAGAGTGGCAACAAAGGATATAATAAGCAATAGTGCTACCAGAGTTCTTGTAAGGCCATCAAATCGTTTTTCCAAAAATTCGGGAATCGTTGTAAGGCCCATTTTTAAATATCGAGGAGCAAAATATAAAGCCGCAATTACTAGCGCCAATGCAGAGGTAACCTCCCATGCTATTATGATGGCCCCATTTTTATAGGCTGAACCATTCATTCCAACAAGATGCTCAGTGGAAATATTGGTCAAAAGCAATGATCCGGCTATGACCACTCCTGTAAGGGATCTTCCTCCCAGAAAATAACCGTCTTTCGTGTTTAATTTATCCCGGCGAAGTTTCCAGGTGGCATACAGGGCAACAAACCCTGTAAAGATTATGAAAGTCAAAAATGTCATTGCTTTAAAAATAAGCAATAGCTCTTAAAAGGATATGCCCTCCTCCAATAAAATAGTAAAAGGGCATAGTAATTTTTCCTATTATCCAGCGAAAAATTATTCTTTAGGAAAGTTATTATCTGCCTTAACTTCTTCCATTTGCTTTACATGTCGTTCGGTATGGCCAGACATGAACATAAGTATTTGAAAGGCATCAACGGTGCCAAAAGGCAATTGCGCGTAATGATTTCTCAGATCATCTTCCGTTGTCTCCATATAGACTATATGTTCTACTCTTTTTGATTGAAAAGTTTTCAGGCTTTCTTCATAGGATCCAAACTTCCCTGATGGCTCAAAAGGTTCTGAGGTTTTTATTTTGGTATCGCGGTTTCTAATCATAGCCATAAGCTCTTTATCTGTCATTTTTACGTCGGCACGCTTAGATGGATCGGCTGGTGTTTTTAAGGATTCCTGAAGCATTTGATCAAAAGCATTTTCGGAAATGGCCAGATGCTCAACACATTCGGCAATGGACCATGATTCAGGACTACTTTTAAAATTTAACTGTTCCTCACTTAGTCCGTTAAGAGATTCCAGCATATGTGCTTGTGTTTTAGTCAATTCTAGAGCTCCTTTTACCCTTTCTTGGTCCGTTAGTTTGGAACTTGAGAGACTAAAACTGAGCAATAAAATCGCAATAATTGGAAGAAGAATTTTTTTCATTTGTTTGTTATTTAAAGTGTTTAATTGAGTAGATAATAATAAAAATGTTATTGTCAGGTTATTTTACAGATTTTCGCATTTCACAAAAAGCCCAATTGGAAAATATATAGAATCATTTCGCACCAGACCATGTACTTTTCCC
Source organism: uncultured Eudoraea sp. (assembly GCF_947260015.1). Taxonomy (GTDB): domain Bacteria; phylum Bacteroidota; class Bacteroidia; order Flavobacteriales; family Flavobacteriaceae; genus Eudoraea. The sequence goes on from NZ_CAMYOM010000011.1 coordinate 29,097, forward strand.
TTTTGAATTAATAGTCCCATTATGGTGTAAATCCTTTCGGCTGGTAAGAAAAAAAATTAAAAAATCCATTACTTTGTATTTCCTTATTTAATCTGACCTTCTGCTGCCCATAAAAACATTAACTTTTGGATCTATTGGGTTACCCGATGCCCTTCGCATAGCCACTATCTGCCCGCTATGCCAAATAGCATCCTCAATAGGCCCGTTTATCAGATTCCAGAACGGGTATTCAAATGTACCTGATTTGGATTTATAGATCACCAGATGTTCATTTAGGTCTTTGACTTTAATAAAAATTTCACTGGCTTTTTTAAAATTGAACAAAGTGCGCCTTCTTTTCTCCTGGAAAGAAAGTGCATCTTCCCTGGCTTGCGTTCTATCATTTATTTCCTTTACAGCAGAGTTGTAAACAACTCGCGATAGGTTATAAAGGTGATCTAAGGTTTCATTAATAGTTCTATTGCTTGCCGAAGGCTTATAGGCTATGTCTTCGGCCCGCAGTCCTTCAGTCGCCCAATAATACCTGAATCCCAAACCATCTATCATTCGGGCAACCACAGTTCCTGCTGTATAACTATCCGGATAGTCTGGAATCTGAAAATAGGGCAGGTCCTGAGCGAACTTTTCCTGTGCATTCATAACTGTAATAAAAAATAAGGCCATAAGAGTAGTTTTAATTTTCATATTCTTTCATATCAATATTGATGAAATGTATCCCAGACCAATTCTAATACTTCTGGCAGTACCCCACTCCAATAGGTGTCGCTATATATGAAATTAATCATTCTGTAAACATGGGGAATATCTTTTTTCTACATTGTTATTTGAAATTGTCTTTTTCCCTCGAACAAAAATTTATCATCTCCAAAAGCGTGCTGTTTTCACTAAATGCCTATTAGCTGATTCTGAGATAAAAAACTAAAGAATGAATAGTATTTTTCATTTTGAATGCTTATCAAGATACGAAATTCCTGTTAGTCGATCTTTGCCCATTCAGGGAAAACGCCTTCCACAATATCAAAAATAAAGGTACCGAAATAGTAAGTTATCACAGATACCAGGATTATTCCTATAATATTTAAGAAAAAGCCCGTTTTAGCCATCTGAATTACAGAAATACGTTTGCTGCCAAAAACTATGGCATTGGGAGGGGTAGCTACTGGTAACATAAACGCGAGGGAACCTGCAATTGTGGCCGGAAGCATAAAGAGAAGGGGGTTCGTTTCTATGCTAACTGCCAGGCCGGCAAGAATGGGTAATAAGGTTTCTACAGTTGCTGTATTTGAAGTAATTTCGGTCATAAAAGTTACAAGGAAACTTATGCAAAGAATTAGAATCAGAGGATGCATGCCTCCTAACCATTCTAACTGATGTCCAAACCACAAGGATAAACCAGATTCTTTAAATCCGCTAGCCAGAGCAAAGCCACCGCCAAACAGTAAAATTATTTCCCAAGGAATCTCTTCTGCGGCTTTCCAATCCATGAGGAAAGTCCCTGGTTGTGTTTTAGATGGAATCATAAATAGGATCACCGCAACAAAAATGGCCACTGTCCCGTCATTAAAAAATTGTGGATAATTGAATAAGTTTGACCATCCCGGAATTTTAAATCCACCTACAATTATATCCGCCCTGAAAAACCAGAGGAACGCGAGGGAGGCAAAAGCAATTATCAATACTTTTTCTTCAAAGTTTTTCTTTCCCAGTTTTACATAATCACTAAGAATTTCATTCTTACTCAAACTTTTCCAATTCTTTTTTCTTTTGACAAAAATTAGGTATAAGTAGCCGAATAAAACAAAGAACAAAACCAGGGATATTGGAAAGGCATAAAAAAACCAGGTTGCAAAGGAAATCTCAGGAGCATTTGGAAAGTAAATATAGAAGATACGAGCGAATGAAAGGTTAGGTGGTGTACCCACAAGAGTTGCAATTCCTCCTATAGAAGCGCTGTAGGCAATGCAAAGTAAAAGGCCTACAGCAAAGTGCTTTACCAATGTTTTACCATTTATCTCCTCCAACTTAGTAATTATTGATAAAAGTATTGGGACCATTAACATTGCCGTAGCTGTATTTGATATCCACATGGAGAGGAAAGCAGTGGCAAACATAAACCCCAATAGTATTCTGCCCGGACTACTACCTATAACTCGAAGAATTTTTAATGCAATTCGCTTGTGTAGCCCCCATTTTTGGATGGCAAGGGCAACCAAAAAACCACCAATAAATAAAAATATGACGTGATTAAAATAAGTAGCTGAAACTTCCCGGCCATTCATGATTCCAAGAGCAGGAAAAAGTACAATAGGCAGGAGGGAGGTGATTGCGAGCGGAATTAGCTCGGTTACCCACCAAAGCGCCATTAAGATTGCTACCGCCAGAGTATTAGTAATAGCCGGATTATCAGGGTCTAATTCTACAAAGAATATCAAATAAGCTGAGATAAAAGGGGCAAGAACAGACAGGGCATATCGGGCCGATTTACCCGGATTTTCAGTAATAAATTTTCTACCCGTTGGCATGGGTTTACTTTTTATACTAATTTACGATATTGATAAGCCAATTATTAATTCTTAGCTTGTTTTTAAATAATCTGACAATCTTAAAGACAATGCAACCAGTGTTAAAGTTGGATTTGGTGCACCGGCCGTACTAAAGCAACCAGAACCAGCAATAAAGAGGTTAGAAATACCATGAACTTTACAATTTACATCTACCACTCCTTTATTGCGATCTCTGCTCATTCGTGTAGTACCCATATGATGCCAACCTCCACCTAACTTTTCTGGCATTGAGTTGTCGTATTCATCCCATAGGAATTTTTCTAATTTTATTCTTCCAAAGCCAGCCTTTCCAATTTGTTCACCAAGAATGTGGTACATATTTCTGATACTGTATTTATCCAAATCGGTTAATTCCCAATGTAATTGAGGAAGTGGTACGCCCAAGGCATCAAGTTCATCTGAAAGCATTACTCTAGAATTAGGGTTAGGTGCTTGTTCCATTCGCGTATATAATTCAAAAGCCCTATTATTGTTCTCATCCTTCCCAGTATAGTTTTTCTCTCTGGATTTTCTGAAATTTGCTACTAATTTATCGAAGGATATCCTTGGATCTTCATTACTCCAGACATCTATGAGAGGCGTTTGCTGTTTTGCTATTGCTAGTGGTGTTAGAGAGGCAGAACCGTTTAGAATTCTAGTTTTCTCTTGAATACCTTCGGTCAGTGCTAATTCTGCCCTTGGCTTACGTGTGCTGTAATCAAAAGTGTATAACTCGGTTGAAAATTGTTTTTTGAGCCATAATTCGGCGGACTTAACTTCCAGATGTTCCATAAAATAACGCCCAACAACATCCTTGTCATTGCCTATCCCATTTTTGGCCTGGCCTCTTGATGCCAGTAGCATCCTTGCATTTTGTATAGCACCACATGCTAAGACAAAATTTTTAGCTCTTACGTTGTGGGTTTTTCCTCCATGATTTTTAACTATGAGCTGCTTTATGCCGTTAACTTCATCATTTGCGATAATATTTGTGAGATTGGCATATGTGTACAGATGTATATTCGGTGATTTAACAATGGTTTCTTTATAGGTCTTACCAAATCGGGTAGGCGGGCTAAATTGCCACATCTTTGACCAGATAACATCTTTGTCCAGTGGAAAAGGAGCGAGGCCCGGGTACTTTTCCTGCCAATATTGCAAGCTGTAATTATAAGAATCTAATTCAAATAACTTTTGGGCTTTAGTGTAAAAGGGCACAAGATCGGCCGGTGTAATTGGCCAACCACTATCTGGCACCCAACTTCTTATTTTATAATCTATGGGATCCAAAGGGGCGCACATACCCCCCCAATGACCTGTTGTTCCTCCAAATAAGTGCAGCCTGCATGAGCGCAAAGGATAATACCTTTGTCCTGTTGAGTTACCGGAATACAGGTCCTGAATTTCACTGTCGTATTCAAATCCTCCACCTTCCAGAAGGATTACTTTTTTACCACTTTTATTCCAGTCCAATGCCATACTTATACCTGCCGCACCGGCACCAACAATACAAAGATCTCCTTCAATTACGGTGTTGTTATCAAGTTCTCTGGCGTCTACATGCATAAATCCTATTTTTCTTCGGCGATTGATAATAGGGCGCATTGCCTCGCTTCTGTGATTGAAAGCAACCAGCCATCAATAAGAATTGTATTACCATTGTCAAAGTCTTCTGCCACTTTCGTTTTCAAAAGATCTTTTATTACGTTGTCGCGCATTACTGCATTTTCATATAACAGTTCTTCCAAATATTTTTTATTATTCTCATCGGTTAACTTCCGATATGTATTTCCAATATTAATTAAAGTTTTTCGATTGCAGATTTCTGTAAGATCTAAAGGGTGTCTCAGATCTCTGTCTGTTGCAGATTTATATTTATAATACCAAATGGCAACTAAACTTATAAATAAACCAAAAAGCGATAATAACAGGAACTTTCTTCTTTTCATTATGGCTGCCTTAGTAGGAATTATTTTTAATTACGGATTTGAAAGACTATCATTTATTGTATTTAAAAATCTTTTGAAACCTAATATTAAAGGTAATAAAAATGGTGGGTTAACCGCCATTTTAAATAGACTTACGGCCTAATAAAAATCATGAATTTAAGGCGTTCAACACCCTTTCCGGAGTAAAAGGTAAGTGTCTGAGGTGTTTACCGGTTAATTTGAGGAAGGCGTTGGCAATAGCACAGGCAACTAAAGGTGTGCCAGATTCACCTACTCCCCGGGGTGGCTCACGCGATTCAATTATAGCAGTTTCTACACTATCAGGAATATCTGACATTTGCAATATTTCATAATTATTAAAGTTGGACTGTTGTACACGTCCGTTAACTATGGTCAGCTGTTCTTTAAGTACACTACTAATACCCATTAATATACCACCTTCCATTTGTGCTTTAACATTATCTGGTTGTATTACAATTCCTGCATCACTAGCACTCCAAAAACGATGTACGCTTATTATGCCTGTTTTTCTATCCACAGAAATTTCACAAATTCCTGTACTTAATGTACCGCTTCGTTCTAAAAAAGCAATCCCTTTGGCATGGTTATCGGCAATGGTTGAATACCAATCACACATTGATATAGCTTTGTCTAAAGTAGCCAGTGCTCTTGGTGATTTGGCCAATAAAATCCTTCTAAAATCCGCTGGATCTTTCTTGAAATAAGTAGCTATTTCATCGATCATGCACTCTATCGCAAATTTGTTGGGGGCATGGCCGACTGAACGCCAGTGTTTTAGCCTTATACCTTCAGAAACTTCCCGCCATTCAGCATATTTATTCGGAATATCATAATAATCTATTTGGATACCACTGGCAACCAAATTACCACCATCTCCAACCACACAATGTGAAAAACCTGTTATTTTCCCTTGAGCATCTGTAGAGGCTTTTAATCGTTGTAAAGTTAAAGGCCTATAGGCACCATAACTAACGTCATCCTCACGTGTCCAAATTAATTTTACTGGTCTGGGAGCAACCTCCCTGGCTAAACCGGTTCCTTCCAATACAAAATCTGTCATACTCCTTCTGCCGAAACCACCCCCCAAATACTGCAGATTAATTTTTACATTTTCAGCCGGAATCCCGAGGTAGCTGGGAACTCCAAGTTTAGAATCGAATCCTTGCTGACTTCCAACCCAAACCTCAGCTGAGTTTCCATCTGTCCCAACCTGCACAACAGCATTAAGAGGTTCCATTTGAGCGTGATATACATAATCATTTTTAAAATCAACGCTAAAGGTTTTTCCTGCTGATTTAATAGCACTATTAATATTCCCTTCATTTGTAATCACTTTACCTGCTGATTTCTCTGAGGCTATTTTTTCATATTTTTTATAACAATCCTGAGAATTGAAACCGCTTGCAGGAGCCTCACTCCACGAAATATTTAGCAATTTTTTGGCAGCTAGAGCCTGGTCTAAAGATTCTGCAATTATGCCAATGGCATAATCAAAAGGGACTAGTTTTAACACTCCGCTTAAGGCCAGGATTTCAGATTCATTATTTAGGTTTGGCCTTGCTCCATGTAGACTACCGCGCTCCAACACCCCATAGAGCATTTCAGGTAATTGAATATCAATGGCAAACTGGGCGGTTCCCTTTACTTTTGCGGGAATATCTACTCGTGGGAGGTCTAGCCCTATGAACCGATAGTTTTTAGGATCTTTGAACTCTGATTCCGAGAATTCGGGCAGCTTGTCAGGCATATACAAATAGGGAATAATCTCGCCATACCCAATTCTTTTGTTATCCCGCCTGTTAATTACTTCACCATTTGCCGTACTAAGCTCCTTTATAGGTACTTGCCAGTGCTCGGCAATGCTATTCATCAAAATATAACGAGCCTGAGCTCCAGCCTGTCTCATTATGGAATAGTAACCATAGGTTACCCTACTGCCAGCGCTTAACATTACTTTATTATTTGGGCTCCATTTATCCGAGCCATAAATTTCAGATTCCTGAGGAGAAAACTCAACAGAGACCTTAGACCAATCTGCATCCATTTCTTCAGCAAAGATTGCAGATAATGAGGTCATGGATCCCTGGCCCATTTCTGCTGCCGGGTTATAAATAGTAATCTGACCGTCTTCGGCTAATTTCACCCAAGCTGTTAGCTGATGTTTTTTTAAAAGTTTTTGTACCTCCTTGTTGTTTTTGCAAGCGATCATTTGAGGCAGAAGACCGGAAATGCCAATAAATAAAGCAACCCCTCCTGAGGTTTTTAGAAACTCTCTTCTACTAACTACCTTATTCATTAGTTACACAATAGATTTATACCTTGAAAACGATTTAAGTTTTTACTGATGTTTTTTTTGCCGCTATTTCAATAGCTTTTACAATACGCAAATATGTGCCACAACGACATAAATTTCCATTCATATATGCTTTTATCTCTTCCCTTGTTGGATTCGGGTTTTCGGCTAGCAATGTCACTGCCTGCATTATCTGGCCTGATTGGCAATAGCCGCATTGTGGAGCTTGTGCCTCTACCCAGGCTTGTTGAATCGGGTGATCACCATTCTTGGACAAGCCTTCTATTGTCGTAATTTTTTGCCCTTTGTTTAAGGCACTAAGGGTTAGTGAACATGCCCTCATTGGTTTGTCATCCACATGAATTGTACAAGAACCACACAATGCAATTCCGCAACCGTATTTTGTACCTGTCAGTCCAAGATGTTCCCTTAGTACCCACAGCAATGAAGTATCTTCATTAAGATCTACAGCATACTTTTTGTTGTTAATATTTAATGATTGAGAAGCCATGCCAACTAGAAATAGTGTAGGCTTAATTTACTTAAAAAAAGTAAGGAAATAGGTACTGAACTAATTTTATTTTTAGGATCTGTATATGCCAACAAAGCGACTTAGTATTATTTTGGGAATCGGAGTATTCGATTTCCGTATAGCCTTGATTAGATTTTCTGCTTCTTCGGGCCGAAAGTAACCTGCATATTTATAAACTCTGACCCGCAATATAAATTCATCTGCATCCGCTTCCGGATGAAACTGTGTGGCATATAAGTTCTTTTTAACCCGAAACATCTGCACCGGACAAGGATCTGAAGTAACCAGGAGTACGGCCCCGGGCGGAACATCGTCGCAGGCTTCTTTATGGCCAACTAATGCAGAGAATTTCTTTGGTAGTCCTTTTAAAAGGGGATCATTAATACCTTTGTCTGTTACCTTAACTTCAACACTTTGTAAAGGTTCAGCATATTTATTTGTTATAGCTGCTCCGCAGTACCTGCCCAAAAGTCCATTTCCCGAACAGGCGCCAAGAAATGGAAAATCCTGCGGGATCAGTTTATCAAAAAGTGTATCAAAAAATTGTTCAACATTCTTTTGAACCATACTTTTTTTTTCTTCCGGGATACTCACATCAAATGGACTGCCCCCGGCAATTATTGCGGAGTAGTTATCTATATTAATATTTTGTATGTTACCTTGTTCAACCCTAATACGATCGACTTCATCATATGACAATCCCCCAACCCGCAAAATAGCCTCAAACTCACTATCGGAGGCTTCGGTTTCAGGCCGTAATTGCAGAATTAGAAATTTTTTCACGGAATGTTTATGTTTAATATTATGGCCATACCCCCTGCAATGCCCGCAACTTGTAACGGTTTTACAATTATAACAACCAATACCGTCCAAACAGTCCACATAGCCTTGCCATAGGCAGTACCGGGAAGCTTATTAAATGCCAGCATTGCAATTTCCCCGGTCTGAATTGTATGTTTTACAAATTCTGGCCGGGCCACTACTTTTACACAACAGCTAAAAATAATAAGCCAAAATATAATAAATCCGGCTTCTGCAATTAAAGTGGTTGTCGCTATTAATTCTCCCGAGCTAACACTGAAAAATGAAAGTATAAAAGTTGGTCCCAGAAATTTAAAACTTTCTTTAAAAGTCGCAGGAGGTTGTTTTATTTTATCTGAGGATAGTAAATAGGGATCTAATAATACAGACATGCTTAATTAATTTGCCGTGTGAAAAAATTTCTATGAAAGTTTATTTAAATAAGCCATGTTATGTTTCATGCTTTCTAAAGGGTTGTTGGCATATTCTTCCTGTTCTATGAAGATGTGCTTTACACCTGAAGCTTTTTTATGATTCATCATTGCGGGAATATCAAGGCCGCCTTTGCCAAATTCTGTACTTTCCTTCTTATTCATGTCCATATCCTTAAGGTGCCATAGAGGAAATCTCCCGGGATATTTCTTAAAATAGTCTAATGGGTCCTTGCCAGCCACAACCACCCATCCGAGATCTAATTCCATATAAACAAGTTCTGCTTCGGTATTTGAAAGGAGAACATCATAAAGAACTTGGTTATTTTCAGTTTCAAATTCATATTCATGATTGTGATAACCGAATTTAAGATTTAATTTTTTACATGCCTCACCGGCCTTATTAAATTCTTCGGCCACTTTTTTATAATTGTCTACATTTTGTCCTTTACTGGGCATTGAAGAGCAAATAAGATACTCCTGCCCCGATTCTACTGCTTCTTCCATGGTTTGCTGCCACTTTTCATCTAAATGTACATGTCCGCTCTTTAGGTTCATATTCAGGTCATCACAAACAGATTTCATCTCTGCTGGGCTGAGACCGTAGTAGTGGCCTTTATCACTTCTTGCCGTTTCAATCTCTTTGAAACCAAGAGAAGCAATTTGTTTTAATGTACCAATTGCATCCTCAGCCATTTCATTGCGAAATGAATATAATTGAACTCCAAATTGTTGTGTTTTAATTTGTGCAAAAGTACAGGAAGGGAGAAGTAATGAGCCTACGGTAAAAGCTGCAGATCGCACTAAAAAATCTCTTCTGCTTTGCATGATGTTTTTGTTTTGTTTAAAGGAGTTGCATTCTTCTAAATTAGTCTAAATTTTCCATACTCCTTTATCAATGGTATTTGTATTTTTACCCAAATGCGCGTTCTATGAATAAAAGAGAATTACAACTTAAGGCCTTTGATCGCTTACTTACTATTATGGATGAGCTCAGGGAGCAATGTCCATGGGATAAAAAACAGACATTGCAAACACTAAGGCACCTTACCATTGAAGAAACTTATGAATTGGGTGATGCAATCCTGGAAAATGATCTTAAGGAAGTAAAAAATGAGCTTGGAGATCTTTTGTTACATATTGTTTTTTATGCAAGAATAGGATCCGAAACTAATAGTTTTGATATTGCCGATGTTGCTAATTCTATTAGTGATAAACTCATTAACCGGCACCCACATATTTATGGAGATGTGTCTGTTACAAATGAAGAGGATGTAAAAAGGAATTGGGAAAATATAAAACTAAAAGAAGGTAAAAAAAGTGTTCTTGAGGGGGTTCCAAATAGTCTTCCTGCATTAGTTAAGGCCAATAGGATTCAGGAAAAAGTTGCTGGTGTTGGATTTGATTGGGAACGACCAGAGCAAGTATTTGAAAAGGTTAAAGAAGAATTGTCAGAATTGCAGGAAGAAGTGAATTCAGGAAATAGGGATAAATTAGAAGCAGAATTTGGAGATGTACTTTTCTCTATAGTGAATTATGCCAGATTTTTGGATATTAACCCCGAAAATGCCCTGGAAAGAACTAACAAGAAATTTATTAAACGCTTTCAATATTTGGAAGGTAAAGCTAAAGAACACAATAGAACACTCAAGGAAATGTCACTTGCCGAGATGGATGTATATTGGGAGGAGGCTAAGAAAATATAAGCTTTGCCAGCGACGTCATAAAAATTTCCATTTATCATGAATTTTCTTCACTTACTCTTGAAACGGGGAGATCAGTGGTTCTGCAATTATCTAATTAAACCAATCCTAAATCCTATCTTTGCTGCCTCAAAAAACAGCCAGTTTTGTTGCAACAGTATACCAAAGAATTCAGATATAATATAAGGCTAGCCGTACCTGTTATATTAGGTATGCTGGGCCATACTTTTGTGGCCTTTGCGGATAATATTATGGTGGGGCAATTGGGAACTGCAGAATTGGCAGCGGTATCTTTGGGAAATAGTTTTGTCTTTATAGCAATGTCATTGGGGATAGGTTTTTCTACGGCAATTACACCATTAGTTGCCGAGGCGGATGGCGCAGGAAACAAAGCTGGTGCCAAAAGCGCATTAAAACACGGGTTAGTGCTTTGTACTTTACTGGGATTAGCACTTTTCGGATTAATTCAATTAGGAAAGCCATTGATGTATTTAATGGACCAACCCCCTGAGGTGGTAGAGTTATCTATACCCTATTTGGATCTGGTAGCCTTTTCATTGGTCCCGCTGGTTATGTTTCAGGCTTATAAACAATTTTCGGAAGGTTTGTCTCAAACCAAATATCCAATGTATGCCACTATCGTGGCTAATGTGGTCAATATCGCACTTAATTATTTATTGATTTTTGGCGCATTTGGTTTTCCAAAGCTCGGAATTATTGGTGCTGCCATAGGTACTCTTGCTTCACGAATAATTATGCTGATTATGCTGTGGTATTTGTTGGAAAAAAAGAAAAAATTTCATGATTATGTCACCGGATTTAATTTCAAGAAGATTGAAAAAAGGGTAATGAACAAAATCATTCATCTTGGATTTCCATCTGCTTTGCAGATGTTTTTTGAGGTGGCTATATTCACAGCAGCCATATGGCTTAGTGGGGTACTAGGTAAAAATCCACAAGCTGCCAATCAGATAGCCTTAAATCTCAGCAGTATGACATTCATGTTTGGAATGGGGCTTGGAGTTGCAGCAATGATACGTGTTGGCAATCAGAAGGGGCTCAAGAATTTCAAGGAATTAAGACGAATATCTCAATCCATTTTTCTCCTCACATTTATTTTGGAAGTTATCTTTGCATTATTATTCCTTCTGGGAAGACATTGGTTTCCAACTATTTATCTGGATGTTAACGATCCGGCTAACCATATGGATAATATGGAAGTAATATTTCTTGCGTCAAAATTACTTCTGGTCGCAGCTTTTTTTCAGATTTCAGATGGTCTTCAGGTGGTTATACTTGGTGCTTTACGAGGTCTACAGGATGTAAAAATTCCAACCTTTATTACTTTTATTGCTTATTGGTTGATAGGCTTTCCGATATGTTATTACCTCGGTTTGCACACAGAATTGAAAAGTATAGGGATATGGATAGGATTACTGGCAGGCTTAACAGCATCGGCAATTATGTTGTATATTCGATTTAACAAATTGACCAAGCAACTCATAAGTTCTTAAGAGTTTTTCATATATCTGTACTTATACAGTTCATTGGTAATTTTCATTACCCGACAAATAAAAAATGAATTGAATTATGCAATTTCCTAAATTTTTACTTGGTGATAATACCGATTACCCAACTGCTATCTTTATTGTACACACAGAATATCCGAGGTTTATATTAAACCTTGAAAATGATGAGGTGGAATGGCTCGAAGATTTCACTGCCGAAGATGAAAAAGAATTGTCTTCCGAAGCGGAAAGTTTAATTGAAGCTGCCACTGTCTTTTACGACAGGGAAATAGCAAGATACGAGGATTAAAATGCTGGAAGAACTAGTGCATCTCGACAAGGAAGTATTCCTTTTTCTCAATAAACTGGGAAGTTCTGAATGGGATGGTTTTTGGATGTTTCTTACCAATAAGTGGAGCGCGATTCCTTTGTATTTTTTATTGCTAATACTTTCATATAAGCAATTTGGGGCTAAAAAAATGATTTTTCTCGTTATCAGCGTGGTTTTAATGATTACAGTTACGGATCAATTGTCCAATTTTTTTAAATATGGTGTTCAACGTTTACGTCCATGTTATGATCCGGAAATAAGCCATTTGATGCGTCTGGTAAAAGACCATTGCGGTGGAAAATTTGGCTATTTTTCTGCACATGCAGCCAATTCTACTGGACTGGCATTATTCTTTACTTTTCTTTTTAGCTCTACCTATAAATATGTTGGTATATTTTTAATTATTTGGGCCGCTTTTGTTTCCTACAGCAGAATATACATCGGAGTTCATTTTCCATTGGATATTATAACAGGAATGGCCGTAGGAGTACTCTTTGGGTGGCTATTTGCAAAGTTATATATCTTTGCAATTCACAAATATCGTATATGATCTCAAATACGAAGTATTGGTTTTTTCTCTTACTTATTGTCCTGGTATATCTGGCGGGAATGTTTGTCACACTTTTTGAATATGATTCCGCTCAGTTTGCTGTAATGGCAATGAGAATGGTACAGGAGAACGACTTTGTAAATTTGTTTAAAGGTCCGGAGGAATACCTGGATAAACCTCATATGCATTACTGGCTGGCGGCCATTTCTTTTAAAATTTTCGGTCTTTACGATTGGGCCTATCGGATTCCGGCTATCCTGGCCACTTTGTTAGGAGCCTATAGTTGTTTTGGTTTAGGTAAGCTACTGTATAATACGGAGGTAGGCAAAGTAGCCTCACTTATTTTTATGACAGCACAAACCATTATGCTGTCCAATATTGACGTTCGGACTGATGCTGTACTTACAGGATTTAGCGCTTTAGCCATTTGGCAACTTGCAACTTATATAGAAAAAAATTCCCTGAAACATTTACTTCTGGGTGCTTTTGGTGCCGGAATTGCTTTTTCAACGAAAGGCCAGATTGCGCTATTAGTTATAGGGCTTCCGATACTTTGCCATTTAGGTTATAGCAATAAATGGAAATTGCTTTTCAGTTGGAAGGTATTAGTTGCTTTGGCTGTTTTTGCATTATCTATTTCACCTATACTATACGCGTATTACCTGCAGTTCGATCTACATCCTGAGAAGGTCATCCGGGGAAAAGATCACAGGAGTGGGATACTCTTTATTCTCTGGGAGCAAAGTTTTGAACGATTAAGCGGACAAGGGGTAGGAAAGAACAGCAGTGATTATTTTTTCTTTTTCCATACTTTTTTATGGGTATTTTTACCATGGACAATAATTGGCCTTGCGGCTTACTGGACACGGGTCAAGGCATTTTTTAATACTAAATTCATGAGAGGTTCGGGTCTGGAGTTTCTTACAATTGGGGGTATTACTTTAATTTTTCTAATCATAAGTTTTGCACAATTTAAACTACCACACTACTTAAATATAATGATCCCATTGTTCGCGGTACTTTCGGCTTCCTTTATGCAAGATTTAATCAATTCTGCAAAAGTTAAAAAGATGAAAGTATTTCTTGGGCTGCAAACTTTCATTCTGAGTTTAGTGTGTATTACAACAGTTCTGATTTGTTTTTTTGTTTTTAAAATTTCAAACTGGTATGCCTATGTCTTATTATTTTCAGCTCTTGTACTAATAGGGTATTTCTGTTTGAAGCAGCAGGAATACGGTCTTCGATTAATAACCATCTCTCTATACAGTTCTCTTCTTCTAAATGCCGTTTTGAATTTGCATTTTTATCCATCTTTATTAAAGTATCAGGCAGGTTCAACTATGTCCGGCATAGTTGCTGAAAATGACATACCGGCAGAGCGGATATACAAAATTACCTTTAGGTCTTCATGGGCTATGGATTTTTACAACCAACATCCAGTTAAAATTACCGAGGCTTCGAATTTATCTGATATGGGAGCTGTATGGGTTTATGGAACTGATGATGATCTTAAAAAGCTAAAAGAATCCGGTTTGGATTGGGACAGACATTTCACTGCGGACCAATTCAGGATAACGCGTTTGCAAGCAAAGTTTTTAAATCCTTCTACGAGGAAGCAAGTACTAAACAATATGCATTTAATTCACCTGCTCGAGTAAAGAATTTAAGCTGGTATCTCTTCTAATTCGGGTTTTCTAAAATGGTAAATAATTCCTAAAAGTGAAACTGTGGCGGTTATTAGAAAAAAGAGCATGCTAATACTAACTGAAGTATTCTCATCTAATCCCAACCAAAGCGCTCCATAGTAGAAAACAACTTCCCTGCTACCTATTCCGCCTATGGTAAGTGGTAATACAGAAACAATAGAAGATATCAGGAATATAAATAAGTAAGCAATATTATTTCCCTCAACATCTAAGGCCTTTAAAATAAATAGAACACTAATTAATTGCGCAAGCTGTACCAAAGCCGAAAAACCCAGGGATTTCCAGAAAACAGGATAAACGAATGAAAAAAACCTTTTATTAAAAAGCCAAAAAACAAGAATACTGAGGACTATAGCTATGCCAAAAAGCAATCTATAAAGCTGTAACCTGCCTTCGTCCAAAAAAAGTGCAAGCACACAACTGATCACAAAGATTAGCAAAAGACCATTAAGACGATCTAATACAAGAATAGATACAACGCTCTTGGTCTTTACCTCATATTTTTTTTTTAATACATACCCTTTATAAGCGTCTCCCCCAATTCCACCTGGTAAAAACAAGTTATAGAACATGCCAAGGAGGTATAGTTTTAGATTGCTTAATTGAGTAAGAAATATATTGATTTGATGTATATACAAATTTAGGCGAAAGGCAGATAAAACCTTTGATAAGATAAAAAACAAGAGCGCTATAAACAGGTATCCTAAATTACTTCCCTTAAGAATATCCCAAACCTCTCTGAATTGAATTTTTGTAAAAACAAAATACAGCAAAACAAAGCTAAAAAGGATTTTAAGGAGGGTAATCCCTTTTTTACGATTATTGGCCACCTATAGATATACTTTTAATTCTGTAGGGTCTTTTATTTTGCGATTCGTAATAGGTTCGAATAAGCAGTTCCATGACTATACCTATGGTAAAAAGCTGAATTCCGGCTAATATGAACATCATTCCAAAAATGAGCAGTGGTCTGTTTCCTATGTCTTGCCCGTAAACCAGTTTTACAATAAGCAGATAGATATTAATAAAGATTCCCAATATGATTAATAGTACACCAAGAATACCAAATAAATGAATGGGTCGTTGGAAATATTTCCTGATAAAAAGGAGTAACATCATATCGGCCACAACCTTAAAAATACGTTCCAGTCCATACTTGGAAACTCCTGCATTTCTCGCGTGGTGTTTTACAGGAACCTGTTTTATCTGAGCACCTTCCAAATGGGCCAGCAAGGTAATAAAACGGTGCATTTCACCATAAAGGTTTAAATCTTTGGCAATATCCCGTGTAAATACTTTAAGGGCACATCCATTGTCTTTAATATCTAACTTAGTGACGCGCCTAACCATGAAATTAGCAATCTTAGAAGGGATTTTCTTAACCAATGAATCCTTTCTTTTTTGTCGGATTCCTGTAACTACATCATATTCACCACTTACCGCATACTCCAGCATTTTAGGAATATCCTGGGGATCATTCTGCAGGTCCCCGTCCATGGTTATGATATATTCCCCTTCAGCATAATCTATACCTGCAGCCAATGCCAAACTTTGGCCGTAGTTCTTTTTTAGTGAAATAAGATGAACTCTGGGATCTTTCATCTCACTTATCTTTTTGCGGGTATGGTCTGTAGAAAAATCATCCACATATATAATCTGATAGATATAACCCTGCAAACTCTCGTTAATTTTAGATGTAAGAAGTACTACGTTTTCTTCTTCATTGTAGAGTGGAACAACTATAGATAAGAGGGAGGCGGTAACCGGGTTCATTATGGCGGATAAATGTTCGGACAAATTTATGCTTTTTATTTAAGTTCTTTCTTATACCCGACCATTAGTACTTCGGCAGCCCGAAAAGGGGAGATTTTATCTTCAGCAACCTTCTTTAGCATAGATTCCAGGTTCTCTTTAACCGCAGATGTCCGGTAAAATTGCTGCTTTAAAAGTTCATCTATGGTCTGCATGAGCCAGAATTTATTCTGATTTTGCCGGTTCTTCTCAAAATATCCGGAGTCTTTTGTGGTGTCCAAAAATTGCACAATCATCTCCCATATTTCAATTATCCCTTTATTTTCAATAGCTGAACAAGTGCTGACCATAGGATTCCATCCATTTTCTTTAGGAGGATAGAGTTGCAAAGCCCTTTCAAATTCCACTTTTGCAAGTTGCGCTCTTTTTAGATTATCGCCTTCAGCCTTGTTGATGACGATGGCATCTGCCATTTCCATGATACCCCTTTTTATTCCCTGAAGTTCATCTCCCGCACCGGCTAACTTTAAAAGCAAAAAGAAATCAACCATACTGTGCACGGCAGTTTCACTTTGCCCAACCCCAACAGTTTCGATTAAGACTATATCAAAACCGGCAGCTTCACATAAGATAACTGTTTCCCTCGTCTTACGGGCCACTCCTCCAAGAGACTCACCTGAAGGAGATGGTCGAATAAAAGCATTAGGATCTTTAACCAGCTCCTGCATGCGAGTTTTATCACCAAGGATACTACCCTTACTAAGGGTACTTGTCGGATCTACCGCCAATACGGCAACTTTCTTGCCAAGACTTGTAAGGGTTTTGCCAAAGATTTCAATAAAGGTGCTCTTACCAACGCCGGGGACTCCGGTTATGCCAATTCTAATGCTTTTAGATTCCTTTGAGAGGCAATTCTCAATCAAGGCATATGCCTTCTTGAGGTCTTCATTTTTGGTACTTTCCACGATGGTTATGGCCCTTGCCAAAATGGCTTTGTCTCCATTCAGGACTCCATAGGTGAGATCCTCAACGGAGAGCTTCTTTTTGCGGTGCTTTTTTACCTGGAGGACTCCTTTTGTATCTTTATTTTTTTCCGAACTCAATGTTAGTTGTTAATAGGTACCCGGACCTTGGTTTTATCCCAATCGATACTGAGGTATAATTGACCGGTGTCTTCAAAATCCATAGTAAAACTTTCAACAGTTTCCACCAAATTAATAACCGGCACCCCAACAATAGCGACATCTTCTTCAGGGATTCTTGTTGTTTCTTTACCGCCGCTCATAAGTGTAACCCCCCATTCAGGAACATTCTTATTAAAGATTACTTGCCAACTATCCTTACCCGGGATGGTCCAAATTGAATAGGTCCCTGCCGGAAGTTCTTTATCGATGATATAAATTTTAGAATTTGTTGTAAAAGTAGCAGGCTCATTGGCACCGGTGCGCCATACCGTATCATAAGGGACAAGTTTACCAAAAATTACCCTTTCCTTTTTAAATGGACTGCTGTATTTTAGTGTAAGGTCCAATCCATTTTCAGTGTAAACAACGGTCTTTTGAGGACTGTTCTTTTTTGTTTGTTCTTTTAGATATGGCATTGCCACGAAGTAAAAAAGTAAGGCTATTGCCGCCAATACGATCAAAATCCATTTAAATACTTTCATATTATAGCATTGTTGATTAGTTTGTCTAAGTTACTAAATCAAAAGTAAAAACTGCATCGTTATAATAGGTTTCTCCGGGATTTAGGATTGCCGAAGGAAATGATTGAATGTTAGGTGCATCCGGATAGTTTTGGGTTTCAAAACAAATAGCTGCAAACTCCAGGGGAGTATAAACAACTACGGCAGGTTGATTGCTATTAACTTTCATTGATATTCCAGAAACCGGGGAATATAGTTCAGCAACTTTTTTAGCTTTTTCTGAAACCACATAGGGAGTGTCTAGTCGTTTTCTTGCTATCTCTTTTCTGGTAAGGAAGTCGTAATCTGTATCCACAACAGAAATCAGTTTTCCTGTTGGCAGCAAATTATCATAAGTTTCTAATATTGAAGGGCATTGTAATTGGAGCTGATAGTGATCAATAGAACCAGTATTATCCAGCCGAAAGTAGGAATGGTTGGTTAAGTTTATGACAGTACTCCTATCCGTCACAGCTTCATGAATAATATGCAACGAATTATCAACCAGTTTGTAAGTTACGCTGGCCTTCAGATTTCCCGGATAGCCCTCTTCCATATGAGGACTTTGGTAACTCAATTTAACAAATGGTTCTTTATTGTGTTCGATGGAATCAAAAATCCAGTATTTTTTTCCGAAGCCACTCTTTCCACCATGCAGATGCACCCCATCTTCAGAGTATAAATTATAAGTATCACCTTTAAGTTTGAAGCTTCCATTTGATATCCTTCCGGCAAATCGCCCAACACATGCGCCCAGAGATATTTGATCTTCCAGATAACTATCCGGATTCTCGAATCCAACTGCTAAGTTCAACGTATTTCCTTCCCGGTCTTTAAACAGAATTTTTTGAATAATAGCTCCATAATCAAGGACACTCAAGGATATAAATTCGTTTTTAATTGTAACTTGTTGCAAGGTGAACTATTTAAAAATTTCTTAAAAATACTTGTTTTTTGCAACATGCATAATTTTCTCTCGTCCTTAAATTAACAACAACTAATATCAAAATTCGAAACCGGCCAAATGTTTCAAATAGATCTGGTAGAGCGTTGCAAAGCCAACGATCGAAAAGCACAAATAAAGCTTTACAGACAGTATTGTGATGGTATGTATTATGTGGCTAAGCGATTTATAAGCGATCCCGATGATGCTGAAGACGTTTTACAGGAATCCTTTATTAAGGCGTTTCAGAAGATACATCAGTTCAAAGGTGAAGTCACATTTGGCGCATGGTTAAAGCGAATTGTAATCAATAAAAGTATAGACTTTCTCAAATCTAAAAAGGAACGCTTTCAGGAACTTAATGAGAATAGTATACATATTGTTGAGGATGATGACTGGTCTGTGGAGGATGGAATATCAATTGATGAGATAAAAGAAGCAATAAATCAATTATCGGAAAAATACCGGCTCGTAGTACAGCTTTTTCTAATGGAGGGGTATGATCATAGTGAGATCTCTGAAATATTGCATTTAACCGAAACCACAAGCAGGACCCGATTGTTAAGAGGAAAAGGGCATTTAAAGGAATTACTTAAAGAAAAACGTTATGGCACAGGATCTTAGAGAATTATTCAAGGAGGAGAATGATAAAAGGTACCCAATGAAAGATGGGCACGAAGAGCGGTTTTTAGAATTATTGGATAAAGAGTTGCCCTTAAGAAGAAAATCAACTTTTTATTTTATAAAAATTGCAGCCTCAGTATTAGTGCTTTTTAGCCTGGGGATTTATACCTATATAAATTTTAAAAGTGATACGCTGCAACAGCCGGCAGTTGTTGAAAATGAAATCGAGAATACAAAAGCTCAGGGTTATTCTCTAGGGGATCTTTCCCCGGAATTAAAGAAAATAGAAAATTATTATGTAGCTAATATAAACCTGGAATTATCTCGTTTGGAAGTTTCCAATGAAAATAAGGCAATGGTAGATGATTATATGCGCCGATTGTCCGAGTTGGATGAAGAATACAAAAGGTTAAATATAGAATTGAATGAAATTGGCCCGAATGATCAGACCATTACGGCTCTTATTAAAAATTTACAGTTAAGGTTACAGTTATTGCAGAAGTTAAAAGAAAAATTAAATCAATTAAAATCATCAGAAAATGAACAAGTTACATCAAATAGTGTTTAAAAGTTTTGCCCTGAGTCTTTGCTTCTTTACAGTTGGCAGCTATGGACAAGTGCAGTCTAAAAAGTATAAAGAAACATTTACGGTAGGGAAGGAGGCTGTTGTCAATATCAACACAAGTCATGCCGATATTGAATTTTCAACCTGGAATAAGGACCAGGTAGTAGTTGAAGCCACAATTGAACTTGAAGGCGCTACGCCCGAAGAAGCAGAAGCGTATTTTAATAAAGGAGGGATCAAAATCCTTGGCAATAGCCAGGAAATAACTATAAAAACCGGAGGGGAAAATGCATGGATTTTAAGAGGAGCACATAGTAATGACAATAATATTATTGTGGAAATTCCCGAGATGCCAGAAATAGAACCTCTTTTTCTTGACATACAAATCCCTGATATTCCGGAAATTCCAGAGATTATTATGGAAATGCCTCCGATGCCCCCGATGCCTCCAATGCAATTCAAAAATTTTGATTATGCGGCGTATGAGAAAGATGGTGAAAAGTACCTTAACGAGTGGTCAAAGGAGTTTGAAAAGAATTTTGATGAAAAGTATCAAAAGGAAATGGAAGAATGGGGCAAAGAAATGAAGTTGAGGGTTGAAGAACGTGAGGAAGCTCGGGAAGAAATGATGAGGGACCGTGAAGAAATGATGAAGGAAAGAGAAGAAATGGGTAAAGAAAGTGAAGAAATGAGAAGAGAGGTGCAGGAAGAAAGACGAGAGGTTATGGAGGCGCAGAGAAGAATTGCGCATGAACAACGCGAGGTTCATAAGAATGTTATTATTTCCCGGCAAGGGAAAGATAGTCCTAATATTTTTTATCGATCTTCAGATGGAGAAGAAAGGAATTATAAAGTAAAGAAGACTATCAAGATTAAAATGCCAAAATCTACTAAGCTCAAAATGAATGTGCGACATGGGGAGGTTAAGCTGGCAGAGAATACAAGAAACATGAATGCAACCTTGTCTTATGCAAGGTTGCTTGCCTCCACTATAGATGGAGAGAAGACAAATATTGTGGCTTCCTATTCTCCGGTGTCAGTACAACGATGGAATTATGGGAACTTAAATATCAATTTCTCAGATGAAGTGGCTTTAAAGGACGTAAATATATTGACTTTAAGTGCTACTTCCTCTTCTGTTACAATAGATCGTTTACTTAAAAGTGCGCAAATTAAAAATGACCTTGGGGCCCTAAGGATCAATACAATTGCTAATGATTTTAAGGATTTGGATATATCCATTCAGAATGGTGAATTGGTATGTAAATTACCCCTTACTCCATTTAGTATTACTATAGACGGTACTTCTTCTGATTACTCCGGGCCATCGGATTTAAAATTGGTATCCGAAAAAAATGGAAATAGCTTTGTTCACAGCGGGTATTATATGCAAAAGAATACCGGGAAGTCAATAGTAATAGATTCCAGGTATAGCGATATCCTGCTTCAACAATAACTACTCTTTTAATTCTAAGGTCCCAAATAACCTTATTAATCCTCTCCGCTTCATAATTAAATTCACCTATAATTTTGGTTCCCATCCATTTTCATATTCCCTTTTCCAGGCGGCCATTGCTTGCTTATTATTTAAAATTTTACCTGTCGTGGTGTCCACTTTAAGCGTTTCGCCGGCATCCTGAGCCATATTACCTAAATGACAAAGCATAGTAGTTATACTAGCATCTGCTATGGGTGAGTTTTGCTTTTCATCTAACCGAATGGCATTAAAGAAATTAGCAATGTGCATCCCATCCAGATCACCTGCGCCCATAGTATCTATTGTGGCGCTACCTCCAGTTTCAAATTCAAATTTAATTGGTCGGCCTTCTAAGTCATATAATTTATAACTTTCTCTGCTTAGTTCTATAGTACCTTTACTGCCATAAATGGTTGCACCCCTTCCCTGTCTTTCCGGTTTCATTACTCCCCGGCTATGTCCGTTCCAGGTAATGAACTTATTATCGCTGAATGTATAAGTCACCTGCTGGTTATCCGGAAATTGCCAATCGTCATCATAGGTATATTTTCCTCCAAAAGAAGTAACAGTTTCAGGGAGATCAACTCCTAATGCCCATCGACAGATATCTATTTCATGGGTACCGTTGTTGTGAATTTCACCCGTTCCCCAGTTACGAAACCAATGCCAATTATATGGATGAATATTATCTTTATATGCCATCCTGGGCGCTGGTCCCTGCCAGAGATCCCAATTTAAGGTCGATGGCACAGCAATATCAGTCCCATTTCCAATAGATGAACGGCTATTGGAATAATAGGCTTCCCCTTTATAAACATTTCCAATAATACCGTTTCTAATATCCCTAACAGCAGTAATAGTAGTCCTGGCAGAACGCTGCTGGTTGCCCATCTGTACTTTCTTGCCGTATTTTTTCTGTGCCTCAACCAACAAGTCATTCTCGTAAGGATTATGACTGCAAGGTTTTTCTACATAAACATGTTTTCCTGCTTGTAAGGCCATTATGGCCATTGGGGCATGCCAATGTTCAGGGGTTGCTATAAATACAGCATCAACATCTTTATCTTCCAGCATTTTTCTGAAATCTTTTTCAACTTTAGGAACGTAGCCGATTATTTCCTCACACCAAATGTTATGTGCCTCAATAATGGTATCATCTACATCGCAATTGTAAATGATCTTTACATTTGGACTTTTTGAAATACCCATGGTCAGTGCTTTAGCACGGCTTCGTACTCCAATAACGGCAACCTGTAATTGATCATTGGCCCCTAAAATACTTGCGTTAAGGGTTCCCGGCAGGGCAAAACCACCTAAGGTTATGGCAGCACCCCCAACAGTGGTTTTTTTAATAAAATCTCGTCTTGTTGTCATGGGTTATTCGCTTAAGATTGGTCTTATTTTAATATTCTTAAATGCAACACGATCACCGTGGTCCTGAAGCAGTATATTGCCCTGGTCAGCTTCTCCGAAATTAGGCCAGATCTTGTATTTACTCTCTGAAACCAATTTTTTATAAGTGTCACTTTTTCTTTCGTATTCCAAGACTTTCATGCCATTTAACCAATGTTCCACATGGTTGTCTTTGGAAAGTATACGTGCATGGTTCCATTCGCCAATAGGATTCACAGGTTTATCCGGATCTACCTTTATAAGATCATATAAGGATGCAAGGGTTCTGCTACCTTCATGATTGCCCAACTTGGCATCGGGATGATTATCGTCATCCAGAATTTGGTATTCCAGGCCAATTGATGATCCGTGGCCTTTATTAAGGTCGGTATCCACAAAATATTTTATACCGCTGTTGGCACCTTTTGTAAGTTTAAAATCTAATTGTAACTCAAAATTACCATAAAGGTCCTCTGTCACAATATCGCCACCTGCTGCAGATTCTTCTCCACCTGATGATAAGACTATAAGTTCACCATTTTCTATAATCCAGCCTTCAGTAGGGAAGTCATCCAGGCGGGCCCCCCGCCATCCATTATTAGTAGTGCCGTCCCAGAGGAGTTTCCAACCATTTTTTTCTTCATCAATGGTGAGTTGGTTTTTAGTAATGACAGGTGTAAGTGTGCTTTTTCTTGAGTATTTAGCCAGGCTATCCGTAAGGATTCTAATGTTTTTCCATTGAATTTCTGTACCTGCCTTTTGGTCCTTTCCAATACTGTGCACCTGAAGTCCAATAAAGCCACTACTGGTTTTATCGTCTATCAGATAGGCGGCCGGAACGTCATTTATCCATGTTTTCAGGGTATCTCCAAGTGCTTCAATCCTATAATGATTCCAGTCATTTGGTTTAAATGCCTGTTGAGCTTTTGGATTACTATCCAGTGTACATAGCCATCCCCTTCTGGCCTCGTCGTAAATTCCCGCGCTCCATGCCCGGTCTGAGGGATCTATCTCTATCTGGTAACCATGAACACGGCCATTCATATAATGATGGAAGCTATTGCTTCGGATTTGAATCCCGGAATTCACAGTGGAATCTACTTTATAATCTAATTCCAGGATGAAATCACCGTACATATTGTCTGTAGTTAAAAAGGTATTAGGGGTATCATGTACCGTACTGCCCACAATAATTTCATCTCTTACCTCATAATGCGCTTCTCCTCCTTTGATAGTCCATTCATTAAGGGTTTCCCCATTAAACAAAGGAATCCAAGGTGTGTTGTCCTTACTGGAATCTGAGCATCCCAGCGAAGTGAGTACCATTAGAATTAATATTGCTTTGTAAATAGGGGTGCTTTTTTTCATTCGATTAGGAGTCCGATTTGTGTTTATATTTTTTAAATATAGGCTGAAGTGTGCACAAATAAAAAAGCAACTTAAAAAAGTTGCTTTATGTTTGATTGCCTAAGTTTTATAAAATTACCCTAATGCACTTCCTTTTTAAGGTAATCCGGAAAGTTCTTTTTAAATCGATTTAACCTCGGAACAGATACTTGTCGGATATAGGAATTATCAGGATGTTTCCTTTCGTAATCCTGATGGTAATCTTCAGCATCATAAAATTTGACAAAAGCTGTGACTTCTGTCACAATTGGGTCGTCATACATTTTACTTTCCTCTAATGCGGCCATGTAGGACTCTATAATTTTCTTTTCTTCCGGATTCTTATAGAAGGCTATAGAACGATATTGAGCTCCCCTGTCAGGTCCCTGACGATTTAGGCTGGTTGGATCATGGGACCCAAAGAATACCTGGACCAGCTCTATGTAGGATATCTCCTTAGGATCATAATATACTTCTACTGCTTCGGCATGGGAAGTCTTTCCATAACTTACCTGTTCATAAGTTGGATTTTCTTCTGCTCCCCCGGCATACCCCGAGACTACTTCCTTAACTCCTTTTACGCTCTCGAATATGGCCTCTACACACCAAAAGCAACCACTTGCAAAATAGGCGGTTTCGTATTTTTGAAGATCTTGTTTGGAATATTTTTCAGCCAGCACTACTTCTTGGGCTGGCTCTATTTTATTCTTAATTTTGGATTCACAACTAGTGGTGAACAAAGTTATGGCTAGTAAAATACCTGCTTTCAGAAATTTCATTTTTCGAATTTATTTCAAAAATCAATAAATCTTTCTGTAAATGAGGTTAAAGACCTGTTAATTAATGTCTTTGCGTATTTCAGAAGCTGCGGTTTCACCAACATTAGAGGAATTTCTATGACTTTGCTTGAAAAAGTACTTCTGAAGTGTTCTGAGGGGCTAATAGCTATTTTAGACCGGGAGATTCCCACTGGAAAATATATTCCGCTTGATTTATCAGTATTGAACAGAGACTTGGGAACCCTGGATATTGGCAATCCATCTGTTTGCCAGGAGTATATTGACAAAGTCCTAAACAATGACTCCTCATCAGTAGCATATGGTGGGTATTTGGAAAGGCGTAACTTATATAGCAAGAGTCCTGGCTTTGGTGTTAAAGGGGAAGAAGAACGCAATATTCATCTCGGAATTGATTTTTGGGCTAAGGCTGGCACTAAAGTAATAGCACCCTTAGGAGGAGTTGTACACAGTTTTAAGAACAATGAGGTATCCGGGGATTATGGCCCAACTATTATTTTAAGGCATATACTGAATGGCATACAATTTTATACACTTTACGGGCATTTATCAATAGAATCACTCCAGGGGTTGTATAAAAACAAAGAAATCAATGCTGGGGAAGCATTTGCGACCTTGGGCGATACAACTATTAATGTGAACTATGCACCCCATCTTCACTTCCAAATCATAAAGGAATTGGGCGGCTTTAAGGGAGATTATCCAGGCGTTTGTGCGCAAAAAGACCTTAATATGTATCAAAAAAATTGCCCTGACCCCAATTTATTGCTAAAAATCACACCTCCTTTTATCGGTTAAATACACATTAAATCGCTAAGGTGTTTTAGGGGTTAGATCCGTTCATCGACACTTTTTTGCACTTAATCCAAGTTTTTGTCAGATACCGAAGCTCAGGATTCTAAAGTTGATACCAAAGTAGAAACTATAGAAATGAGTATAGTTACTTCAACTACAAAAGAAAACACTGTTGCTCGTTTGTACAAAAACAAGAATAGCCGAGTAAAGAAAGCTTTATCTTTTACTACAAAAAGAAATAAAGCTAAATTGGCTTAATATCTAATCCCTTAGAATTCTTAAAAAACACTTGCATTAACTGTATTTGTAATAATTGAGTTAATAAAGTATTATTGGTTCAGTTTAGCCGAATATTCTCCCAGGGCATTCATAATACCAAAAAATTCATTTGCGCTTTCCTGGCTGTTTAGAGAAGTGTTTATCATTAAAAATCTGCCTATTCCGGTTGTAGGATCAAAAAATAGTAATGACGCCACTCCTGGATCACCACCAGAGTGTCCAATGGCTCCATTGCCACTATATCCCATAAAGATGCCCATATTGTATTCATCATTATACGGGAATACGCTATCGCGTTCCTCAAAATGAGATTCGTTAAGTTGTTTTTTAAAATACTCTTTGTAACTGTCCGGATTCAAAAGGGTTCCTTTACCCGCCTTGGCTTTGATCAATTCTGACAGATACTTTCCCATATCCTTTGCGGTAGTACGCATTCCACCATCGGGATAAGTAATTAATTCATAAAAGGGTAATTCAGTTTCTTTGTCGGAGTACAGTTTAGAATGCATAGCCAAATCAATCTGATCATAAGACCAGCCAGAATCATCCATCTTTAATGGGTTCAGGATGTATTTAACGGTGAATGCATCAAAAGGAACTCCTGTGGCCTGTTCAAGGACCAAAGCTGCCAAAGTAGCAGCTATATTGGAGTAGTCGAACTTTGTTCCAGGTAATTCACGCAAGAACCCCTTTTTCTTATAATATTTTCCTTTAGTGTCTAAAACCATTGGCATAAATTCTAATAAAGTTGTTTTAGAGGAAGGTGAATTAAACGTCTCATTCAGATCCTTTAGCTTATCAGCAGGAATGTCATCTTTTAATACATAGGATTTTTTATCGTAATACTTGGTATCCGTAATAGTTGAAGTGTGTGTAGCTAAATTCCTAATGGTAATTTCTTTTTCAGGGAAATATGGGTTGATTACTTTAAAAGGGAGATAACTATTTACAGGATCATCCAATTTTAACTTTCCCAATTCCTGTGCCTTCATGAGTGAAATTCCAATAAAGGTTTTTGAAATAGAGGCTATATTTTGAATTGTACTATCTGTATAAGGCTTTTTTGCTGCAACATCCATATAACCAAATCCTTTTTGATAAAGAGGTCCGGACCCATTCACTAAGGTTACTGCGAAGCCATTTATATAACCCTTACTATAAAGCTTATTTAAAGCCTGAGTTAAAGAATCGGAATAAAGAAGTACAGAAGGCGGAGGATGCTGTCGATTTGTAATTTTGGGACTATTTATATCTACTAATAGCAGGATAAAGAAGAGACCAAACGTCCAAATTGTCTTCATATATGGGTTTTTTAGAAAGAAATTGATTAGAGATGCGAGCTAAAATTAGCATTTATCGCACTATTTTGAGCTCTAAACAAGCTTAAAAGGATTCTTTTTTTATTGTTTCTCCTATTTTTTGTCGTTGAATTGTCTTCCGATTATCGGTTAAATACACATTAAATCGCTAAGGTGTTTTAGGGGTTAGATCCGTTCATCGACACTTTTTTGCACTTAATCCAAGTTTTTGTCAGATACCG
>NZ_CAMYOM010000012.1 GCF_947260015.1 uncultured Eudoraea sp.
ATCAGATTTTGAAATAGTATTAGGATGAACACTGTATTATTTTGTCCGAAAGCGGGTAAATACTTACCAAGGATTTAAATTATATCATGTTATTCAGATTATTATGTATATTAAGAAAACGATCGATGGGTATGATAAACTAGGCGAGTCAACCCCAGCCGAGGAAATAAATTCCAAGCACCAAATTCCAATAATTCTATTTAATAAACAGATTTTTCTTTTGCAGTTTGTGAGCGCTGGGTCAGACGACCAAATATGTCAACAGAAACCTTGGTGAAGGTTGAGGGAGTCAACCCCAGCCGAAGATCTAAATCCCAAGCACCAAATGCCAATTGTTCTTTTAAATAAACAGATTTTTCTTTTACAGTTTGTGAGCGTTAAGTCCGACGACCAAATATGTCACCAGAAACCTTGGTGAAGGTTGAGGGAGTCAACCCCAGCCAAGGAAATAAATCCCAAGCACCAAATGCCAATCATTTTTTAAAGAAACAGATTTTTAATTTTGACCTCGCCCCCTGCCGGTTCAACACACTTATTTGCACCAAATAAAGATTAATCCTACATTTATCATACAAATTAAGATTCATTGAATAATAAACTAAATCTGTGGCTTATATGTAGTTTTAATTTGCACCAAATAAAGATTAATCCTACATTTATCATACAAATTAAGATTCATTGAATAATAAACTAAATCTGTGGCTTATATGTAGTTTTATAGTTGCTGCTTCGATTACTGTATGGATTTATTTTAAGCTAGATGAACAAGTTGGAGACATAGCATTTAACCGTAAGCAAGATTTACTGGAATTTAGACCATGCAATGATGACAAAATATTTCAATATTACTCGTTAAATACAGATTATAGAGGCGGGAAAAGGGCAATGAAACAAGATATTCTTCAGAATACTCAAATCAAAAATTTACCAAAGAACGGCCTGTTAACCATACGTTATGTAGTCAATTGTAAAGGAGATTCGGGTTATTTCAGAGCTAAAATGATTGATCCTGAATTGAATGAAATTGATATCTCCAATAAAGACCTTTCCGAATTGTATTCCGTTCTTGCAAAGCTGCAAAAATGGCAGCCTGGCATGATTCAGAACCAAATGCAAGATAGTTACGTTCAAATCACCTTTAAATTTTATAAAGGTAAAATCATTGATATTTTCTAGACTATGAGATTAGTATTGAAAATAACAAAAATAATTCTTGCAACTGTCTTTACCGTTTACAGCTTAATACTGGCATATCAACTATTCCTTACGCCAAAGGAAAAACGATTTCACCTGGCGGGAAATATGCAAGGGCTCGGATTATCACAAGCTATGTTTGATATACTCAATTGGCAGCATCCTAATTATTCCGATCCCTATTTTGAAAGATCAGTCGCGTTTAATAAACGTGGAGATTATGCAACTGGATTTTATTATCTGGATAAGGCCGTAGAATTAGAGCCAAACAAACATCTTGGATATAGAGGATACATGAAACTGCGTTTTCTCAGAGATTTTAAAGGCGCTTTAATTGATTTTAACAGACTAGATAGCTTAACACCAAATGTTAAGGATGCACCCTGGGGAGAAGACATAGATTTTCTAAGAGGTGAGAGCTATTTCGGGCTTAAAGATTATACCAGGGCTCTCGAATATTTCCAGCAAAGTTTATCAAACCAGGGCACGGATTGGGCAGATGTCCAAACCTTCATTTATCAAGGCCTTTGTCATTACGAATTGGCTGATTATAATGGCGCTATATCATCATTTGAGAGTGCCCTGATCCAATATGATAAAACATGTGAAGCCGATTTTGGTTTAGGAAGAACTTATCTGCAGCTAGGAGACACGCTTAAAGGTATAGACTATTTGAGAAAGGCCAAAGAGAACATAGCTTATAAAAGGGATGATACATACAAGGAATACCTAAATGAAATCTATCAGGAAGAAATAGAAGATTTGCTGGCAAATCTTAAAAAATAACTGTACAATGCAGGCTATTACATGCCTGCCCTCCTAAGGCGGGCCTGCCCTCCTAAGGCGGGCCCGCAATATTGAATCACTGTTGAAGATGGAGAAGAGTTTGTTTTTTATGGGAATGGGACATTTACCTCAAGTAAATTTTCAGAATGTGCTGGATGAATTTTTTTAATCGATTCTTCCAAATTGATTCTAGAATTTAACTGTGAGGGATTTGAATCGGAATTGGAGAACGAAGAAGGATTTATAACATATAAATTGGAATATGAATCGAATCACTTTATAGCAACACCGACAAGTGGACCAATTTGTATTGAAGGGTGCAGTTATAAATACGAAAAAGAATAAAAACTAGTGACAACAACATGTCTTGTGAAAAGCCCTAGTCCATCCCGATAGCTTCTCCTTCGTAATACTATGGAGAAGGAGCTATCGGGACACAAAAGTTCAAATAAACAATTGTAATATGTTCAAAATAAAGCTCGATAAGAATGATATATTTCTGGAATGAATAAGCACTATAACATCATTATTGCCGGGGCTGGCGGTATTGCCGAAGCGGCCGGTCTGCTCCTTATGGAAAGGAGTGCAGTACCACCTACCGTTTTTATCGGAAACCGAACGCTTTCAAAAGCGATAAAGGTCGCCCGATGGATAGAGGAGGGTACAACTAATCCCTGTTCCGTTAAGGCATTTCATCTTCCCGGGGAAGACCTTACAGAGGAAATGAAAGAAATCCTGGGCCAGGGTGATGTACTCCTCGATTGCCTCCCTGGTAGCCTGGCTCCAAAAATAGCCATGCTGGCCAAAGACTTTCACCTGCACTATGCCAACCTGACCGAGTATGTTGCAGAAACCAGAGAAATAATGGCATTGGCAAAGGATGCTACAACGGGTTTCGTTCTTCAAACCGGTCTTGCTCCCGGCTACATCAATATCCTCGCCAACCTGCTTTTCCAACAGTTTTGCAGCGATTTTGAAGTAGACAAAGTGGACAAGCTGGAGTTTAAAGTAGGTGCCCTGACAGACCATGCTGTTGCCCCACATTATTATGGATTCACCTGGAGTCCGGTCGGGGTAGCTACCGAATACCTAAAAGATACCCTGGCGCTTCGTGATTATAAAAAAACAAGACTTCCTTCATTATCAGAAAGAGCTGCCATAATTATCGATGGCATTACCTATGAAGAGGACCTTACTTCCGGCGGTGCAGCCGACCTACCGGATGCTTTAGCTAAAAAGGTGGGTTTTCTCGATTACAAGACTTTGCGGTATCCCGGACATTATGCATGGGTAGAAGAACAACGTACCGGTTTGGGAAATACCCATGAAGCTATTGACGCCTTACAGCACAAAATGGAAGCGATGATTCCACACATCGAAGACGACAAGATCATTTTGTATGCAGCTGTGGAGGGTAAGGATATAGAAGGGAATTTGTACAGACGAGAGATCTCCAAACAGATACAACCACAAACAGTGGGAAAACATCAATTACGGGCCATCCAAATGGCCACGGCAGTGCCCTTGCTTCAGTCTGCTCAACTAATGCTCGAATCCCTTTATAGTGGGGTTCTCCTGCAAAGTCAAATAGATCCGAAGCGATTTTTAAACGGGAATTTTATTGTACCGGTTTATGGTAAAGTGTAAACACACCAATAAAAGCCCATTCTGTTTAATTGATGAAAATACATGGCTGTTATCAAAGTTCAAATAAATGATTATAAAAAACATCGACTTTGTTTTAAATTAGACGCATAAAGATGTATTTTACATCTATAGAACCAAGTTGTAGCACATTTGACAAAATGACAGATTTACAAATAGAAAATATTTATAAACTTATTTCAGATTTAAAGGATTTTGAGAATTCTGTTGTTAATCAAACTGAATTTTCAAATAATCCTAATCTCGGAATTCAATTTCTAGAAGATGGGCTTGTAATTCTTAATACTGGAGTGGAGCAAATTCATGTAACAAAAGGAAACGTGCATGGATTAATTTTTGAACTCAAACAACGGGAAAAAAAATCTATTGAATCGAGTAAAAAATTCAACCCACGGTCAAAATTAAAAGAACTAGCTAATGGCCAATATGAAATGTCAGACGGGTATTTGACCGATTTGTTTTATGCAAGACAAGTATCTTCTGGATATGGAGTCTATAAGAGAAAGTTAATTGAGATATCCAAAGTGTTTCGCTCAGGAAATAGCATAAAATATATGGAAAAAGACTTCTTAAGTATTGACGAATTTTCTAATGATTTATTGAGTAATCTGAATGATTTTAAAACTGTTGAAGATGAATTGCAGAAATAAAAACGTGCTACAACAAAACCTCCTATGAAAAGCTCTGGTCCATCCCGATAGCTTCTCCTTCGTAATACTATGGAGAAGGAGCTATCGGGACTCTAAAGTTCAAATAAACTATTAATAAAGTAAGCTAAAAACTCAATTAAGTGAACTTTCAGTTACATTTAACAAAAGTTCTGTTTCAGGGGGGCTTACTATGGAAAGTGCCATCAATAAAGACTAAATTTTGTATTAAATAATTCGTTGTTCAGATTCTTTGTCAAAAAAGTAGATTGAAGAGATATCCATAAATAATTCTACAGTGTCTTCGAGCGCACAAACCCTTTTTGTAGAAACTCTGCAAATAACGGTGTCAGTAAGCCCGGTAACGGCTATAATCTGTTCGTTGCCCAACAATTCTATAGTTGCTATAGTCCCCTGGAAATTGATGCTGGCCGCATCCCTTTTATCAGTAATACTTTCTGAACGTACTCCCAAAATCACCCGTTTGTCTGTATATGCTATCAGGCGTTTTTGAAAATCTTCAGGAATATCAAATTCCAGGTTTCCACTGGTATCCTTAAAGCGAAGCCCTTTTTCCTGATTGGAAAGCTGGCCCTCGATCAGATTCATAGGTGGAGATCCAATAAATCTTGCCACAAATATATTATCAGGCTTATTGTACAAATTCATTGGGGTATCAAACTGCTCCAATCGCCCGTCATTCAAGACTGCAATTCTGTCCCCAAGGGTCATGGCCTCAACCTGGTCATGGGTTACATAAATCATGGTAGCATCAAGTTTAGTATGCAACTTGGCTATTTCAACCCGCATCTGGCCTCGTAATTTGGCATCCAGATTAGACAGAGGCTCATCAAACAAAAACACTTTTGGATGTCTTACTATAGCTCTGCCAATAGCTACCCGCTGTCTCTGTCCCCCGGACATTTGACCAGGACGTTTGTCCATTAGATCTTCCAATTCCAGTATTTTGGAAGCCTCCATAACCCGCTCATAAATTTCCTTCTTGTTTACCTTTTTAATTTTTAAGCCAAATGCCATATTCTGATAAACCGTCATATGAGGATATAGGGCGTAGTTCTGGAAAACCATGGCGATGCCCCTATTTTTTGCAGGCGTAGTGGTGACGTCGTCCTCACCAATATACAATTCACCCGAAGTGATTTCTTCAAGTCCGGCAATCATACGCAAAAGGGTAGATTTCCCGCAACCGGAGGGACCCACAAAAACCACAAACTCCTTGTTTTTAACGTGCAGGTTAATATCTTTTGCCGCATTAAAACCGCCTTCATATACTTTTTCGATGTGATTTAACTTTACTTGTGCCATACTCCAGTATTTATTTTATTCTGATTTTAAACTATACAAAGCCACTCCTGTAGCCGTATCCTGGGGATATCGATGACACAATTCTGCCAATATATCCTCATGGGTGACACCAACATTCATCACCGTATCGTTACCTGCATAATATATATAGATTTCACCATTGTCCTTTCTACTTGCTCCACAACAAAATATCACCTGGGGAACATGTATATAATCTTCCTCTCCTACCCTGCAATCTGC
Organism: uncultured Eudoraea sp.; assembly: GCF_947260015.1. Lineage (GTDB taxonomy): Bacteria > Bacteroidota > Bacteroidia > Flavobacteriales > Flavobacteriaceae > Eudoraea. The sequence goes on from NZ_CAMYOM010000012.1 coordinate 5,859, forward strand.
TTTTGAAGGCATGAGTATTGGAAAATTAGCCACCAAGATCCTGGAGACATCCTTTAAATCGTGCAGCGCTACTCCTAAATAATAGGGATTGCCATCCATGGTGCTCCTTACTCCATGAAAAATGTTGATCCACCCATGTTTGGTTTTTATGGGAGGTGCTCCCGGACCGATCTTATCGGAATAGAAACTGGGAAGACCACTTTGGTTCATAATGGGCTTGGGGTTTATGTCCCAGGTATTAGAAAGACAATCTGCCGTCTTTCCCAATAGAATTTGCCTGAATATTCCTCCGGTATGCCCATCTGTAGAATCATTTGGGCGAAAAAGAGCGAAAAAATTATCATCGATTTTCTCTGGAAAAATCACCACATTACGCATGTCGGTTTCCAAAACAGGGCCATAACGGACAAACGTTTTAAAGTCTTTTGTGACAGCCAGAGAAACCCGAACCCTATGCTGTATACTACCATGATAGGCACTATACGTAATAAAATAGTGCTCATTAATCTGTGTAATTCTCGCATCTTCCAATCCGCCTCCTTCATTGGCTATTAGGGAAGTTATGTCTGTTCCCTCTGCAAATTCATCGTCCGAGTCGCAAGGAACCATAGCAGGTGATGGATCTATACGCCAATCTGAGAGGCCATCCTTGCTGCGGGCAATTCCCAGAACAGAGATACCATTCCGAAGATGCGAGCGGAATAACATGAGTATATCATCTTTATACTGAGTGATTCCGGCATTGTGAACAGTGACCACTTTCAAATGAGGAGGATCCCATATTTTATTGACATCGTGACATGTAACAATGGGATTATTTTCATAGCGGTGAACTACCTTAAAAAGGTCTATTTTTTGGCTTTTTCCCGTTATGCTTACAATTCTTTCCATAAAATATCAATTCGTGTTTTATGCTTTCATATTTTTTAAAATCTCAGAAACCGAAACCGTGGCAAAGCTTGAAGCAGAATCAGACATCGCATAAGGAATAACAAGGTGGTCGTTGTGCATCATGGCCCCACAACTGTATACTACATTAGGCACATAGCCTTCTCGTTCCTCCTCATTGGGCGATATTAAGGGAAAATTCAACTTACCTATTATTTTTTCTGGTTGTTCCAAATCTAACAATACAGCACTGATCACGTATTTTCGCAGGGGACCCACCGCATGGGTAAGCAATAGCCATCCCTGTTCAGTTTTTAGTGGAGAACCACAGTTTCCCTGTTGTACCAAGCCCCAAGTAAATTGGGGGGTCATTATAACTTTAAATTCATTCCAGTAATAGAGATCGTCAGATTCCATAATGGTAAGATCTTCTCCCCCTTGCCGGGCAGTCATTACAAACTTTCCATTAATTTTTTCCGGAAAAAGGGCAAAACCCTTATCTGATACCGCTTTACCATACATGGTACGAATTTTAAAATGGATGAAATCCTCTGTTAAAATTAATTGAGGAGTAATTTTATGACCGTCATATGCAGTATAAGTGCCTATAAATTCCTTCTGTCCGTTTTCATGCTTAAATTCTACAAAACGTACGTCCTCCATCCCCATTGATTCACCTTTTGCACTTGGAAATATTACACGTTCACTAAGAGGAGATTCGGTATCAGCTACCAGATTGTAGTTGGTATCTATAAAATCAAACAAAAACTTTTGTGCATCAGTATCATATTCACTAAATACCTTTGCTTCAAGTGCAGCTTTATAGTCCGGATAAGTAAAATCACTTGGGAGAGCTTCAAAAATACTAGTGTCAAAATTCGAAATTGTTGCAGCTCTTAATTTTAGTTGGTCCTTGTTGTAACCTATCGAAAGATCTTTATCAGAATGTGTGGCAAAGGGGGTGATTTTATCCAAAGTAACCTCTCCATCTATAGAAATAATTCCTTCACGAAATTCAATCGATGAAATATGACCTTCTCCAACTGAACGCAAACTGATGATAAACCTTTTTTCGCCTTCCCCAAGGTTTTCCTGATTGGGATGCGGAACAATAGATGGATTGAACAGGGCGGCTGATTGAATAGAATATTCTTTGGCAAAATGTGCGCCCAAAAGCAGCTTCTTTTCTTTAGAAAGCTGAAGATCGGTGGGTACAAGATCCACGATATGACCGTAAAACTTTAAAAAGGCTGATGAGAGATCTTTATGGCGATGATTAAATTCCCGAAGTAAATCACGGTACATGATTTCTATTTCTGCATCTGTTAATTTTAAAACCCTTTGAACCAGATCCTCTGCCCTGTTTTTGGTTGTATATGTACCAATGCCCAGGCTGTTAAATAGTAAAATAACACGTTTGGGATCGGCTTTTAAAACCGTTTTTGATCTGTTGAAAGCTATCATAAATATTATCTCCTATATTATTTAATGCCGGAGCTGGCCATGCTTTGAATAAAATATTTCTGAAAAAATGAATAGGCAATCATAATTGGTAAAGCCAACAACACTGCTGAAGCCAGCTTAACACCCAATTGTGCATCAGCTCGACCCCCAACTGAAAATAAGGTTACCAGCTGCGGCATAGTCATTACCATTTCATCCCGTACCACAATTAAAGGCCATAGTACTTCATTCCAGGTAGTCATAAAAGTGAGGATCCCAACGGTCACTATGGTGGGGATAATACTTGGAAACAAGACCTGGAAGATGATTCGCAATTCACTGCAGCCATCAATTCTTGCGGCATCAATAAGTGCCTGAGGCACAGACATAAAAGATTGCCGGAACATTAAGATTGCAAAATTATTGACCAGAAAAGGGATTATCAGAGCCGTGTATTGATCCACCCAACCTAGTTTTACAATGGTTATATAATTCGGTATTAAGGTAATCTGAAATGGCAGGGTCATTGTAAATATTATAAGATAAAATATAAAATTACGCCCCATAAATCTGGTTTTAGCCAGCGCATAGCCAACCATGGCCCCAATAAGAATTACCCCAAGTGTAATTACACTGGAGACAAACATACTATTCAACAGAGCCCTGCCAATAGGTATCTTACCAAACATGGCCAGGTAATTATTAAATGTGAAGCTGTCTGGAATAAAAGTCAGACTTCCTATTAGTTTTTCCGGAGTAAGCGATGCCATTATCATCCAAAAAAATGGATACAGGAAGGTAATGGCCATTACTATTAAACAGATATATATCAGTGCTTTTTTCATGTTACATCCGCATCAATATTTTTTTTCTATATATTTCTTTTGAATTACTATAATGATCAATATGATAAATGCAAAAGCAAAACCCAGGGTAGCGGCGTAGCCCATATGGTAGAATTCAAATGCCTGCTTATAAATGTATAATACCGAAGAGAGCGAACTGTTCAAAGGCCCGCCACCGGTCATTACATAAGGTTCTATGAATAGGGAAAAACCGCCAATAGTTGATAAAATAATCACCATAAATATGGTAGGGTTGATGGCCGGGATAGTGATGTACCATAACTTTTGCCAGGAGGAAGCACCATCTATTTCCGCGGCCTCGTAATAATGTTCAGGTACCGCCTGCAGGCCCACCAAGAATAAAATAATATAAAGCCCTACATTCTTCCAGGTAGCCATAATCGCTATTGAGGGCATGGACATAGCGGGGTTTGTTAGCCATCCTACACGCCCAAGTCCAATAGAGTTGAGTAATTGGTTTATTACACCGCCGTTGAAACCGTATAATTGTTGCCACATGATAGTAACTACTACTCCTGACACAATAACCGGCAAGAAAAAAACAGAACGGAATAAACCTTTGAACTTTATTTTACTATTTAAGAAAACCGCCAATCCCAGGGCAAAAATGATCTGCAATGGAATGTGAATAACAAGAAACCATAGCGTATTTCTCAGCGACTTCCAGAATAAGCGGTCATTAAACATTCTTGTGTAATTATCCATTCCGGAATATTCCATTGGGGAGATAATATTCCATTTATGAAAAGTCAAAAAGAATGAAAATAATACCGGAAACGCCACAAATACAAGAAAGAATAGCATGTAAGGCGATACCAAAAGATATGGTAAAATGCTGCGTTTCTTTTTTGGTCTTACTTGCATATCGGCTTCTTAAAAATTCCCCAATAAAATATCTACTGCCCTGGAAGCATCAGCAATAGCTTTTGCTGGTGTTTTTTTGTTGTGAATAACACAGGATTCATATTCCTGAGATATAATGTCTAATACTTCGATCAATACTTCACAATTGTCAGTTCCATATACATAATTGGATTGATCAATAAATGGAATTATTTTTGGGTTTTCTCTCAGGAATACCTGAAATACTTCATTTTCTTTTATCTTTTGTCTTCTGGGAATCTGACCTGATAATTCCAAAAATTTTAAATCCCCCGCTTCATCGATCATTGTTTTTATAAATTCCCATGCCAATGCAGGGTTTTTACAGGTATTGAAAAGTACTATATTCTTTGGATCTGCATAGGTGTACACTACTCCCCGATGGTCATCTGGTACCGGCAAATGTGCTATGTTGTACTCAAAGTCGTCCTCCTTGTATCGCTCCAGATAGCTTACATCCCATGCCCCGGTCCATTTTGTAGCTGTATGCCCTGCCAGGAATTTATCTGACCCTACTGTATTAGATTCTTTGGCGAAGTAACCTTCACGATATATTGTCTGCAAAAAATTAAACACCCCAACAGCGTATTCATTATTAAATACGGCTTTATTGTCCTTTATCAAAGGGGCTCCATTAGATGCTGCCAGGTATAACGGATAAAAATTATTCAGCCGTTGATGCCAGATGTTTTTTACCTCTGTATCTCCTATCCACTTGTCAACATAGCCATCTCCATCGGTATCTTTTGAAAAATCTTTACCGGCCTTCAGATAAGCGCTATAGGTAGTAGGCACTACATCTAGCCCAAGCTGGGCTATCTTTTTTTCATTATAAATGGTCATAAATGGATTTATCTTCCAGGGGATCTGGTAAATATGACCATCAGCCGAAGTAATTTCCTTAACTACCGCTTCTCCGGATCGCGCCATTATAAAATCTGTAAATCCTTCGATGGTATCCAAAGGAACAAGAACCCCCGATTTTGCATACATTTCTACCAATCCCTGCCACATATTCGCATAAATGTCCGGAGTTGTGCGGCCTACTACAGCGGCCATAATAACCTCTTCGCTTGATTGCCCTTCGGGTATGGGCTGGGATTCCAGCTTCTCACTGTGATTTTCATTCCATTTATCGGCAAAATAAGCTGTGAAGAGAATTTCCTGACTTGCATTTGATGACCAAAAAGTGATTGTCTTTTCTTTTTGCTCATGTCCATTACAGGATAATAGCAAGGTTATAGCAAAAAAATAATTGAAAATGGGTTTCAAATTACGTATGTTCAAAATCTATATTTGAAAAATTGGAATTAATTTATTTCTTGTAAAATCTTCTATACCCGGCAAAAAAATAACCCTCCTGGTAAGGTACGTCTTTCTGTTAAATAACTATTGGATTTATAACAAGCTAATTTATACGATGAAATTACCAACCAGGTTTCACGGTCAAAGTTTTAGGGTATGTAATTGAGCTAAATTTCAATTATCCCCATAGGATGTGACTTCGGAAAAAAATAATCAGGCCTAACACTTGTACAAGTTAAAAACTCCTGATAAGTTCATTTTTTCGGTGTTATACATTAGTTTATTTTTAAAGGAATAATTATATCAGGTATGCTAAATGTCTGGGCAAGTACAAAAACTCAAAATCCCAATTTACGAATTGATGTCTTTTTTAAAGAATGAGTTTCAGGAAAATCAAAAATTATCACTGTAGAATAATTGAAATAAAATGAAAAAATTCAGACCTATACATTACCTGCCCATATTACTTATTTGTTTTGCAATTACCAAAGCGCAAACACAAGAGACTATTCTGATAGTAGAAGAACTCTTAAAAAAAATGACCCTGGATGAAAAAATTGGTCAGTTAAATTTACCGGGGGCAGGTGATGTGATAACCGGCCAGGCAAAAAATTCGAATGTCGCTGAAAATATTGAAGCAGGAAGGGTTGGTGGATTACTGAACATAACATCGGTTGAAAAAATAAGGGAGGTTCAAAAAATTGCAGTTGAAAAAAGTCGTTTGAAAATACCCTTATTATTTGGTTTAGATGTCATTCATGGTTATAGAACCACATTTCCGATACCCTTGGGATTGTCAACTTCCTGGGATATGAAATTGATAGAAAAAACTGCCCGAATGGCTGCGACGGAAGCTAGTGCAGATGGTATTAACTGGACCTTCTCTCCTATGGTTGATATTTCCAGAGACCCGCGCTGGGGAAGAGTTTCTGAAGGGTCTGGAGAAGATGTTTATTTAGGTAGTAAAATAGCAAAGGCGATGGTTCGTGGATACCAGGGAGATGACTTGACTAAAAGCAATACCATCTTATCATGTGTTAAACATTTTGCATTATATGGCGCTTCCGAAGCAGGAAGAGATTATAATACAGTTGATATGAGCAGAATTCGCATGTATAATGAATATTTACCTCCTTATAAGGCCGCAGTAGAAGCCGGCGCCGGAACTGTAATGGCATCATTTAACGAAATTGATGGAGTTCCTGCCACAGGAAATAAATGGTTACTAACTGACCTTTTAAGGAAACAATGGGGTTTTGAAGGTTTTGTTGTAACTGATTATACAGGAATAAATGAAATGATTGAGCACGGAATGGGTGATTTACAAATGAGTTCGGCATTAGCTTTAAATGCAGGTGTTGATATGGATATGGTAGGCGAAGGTTTTTTAACTACAACTAAGAAATCTATAGAAGATGGGAAAATAAAGATGACTCAAATTGATAATGCCGTAAGAAGAATATTAAAAGCCAAATATGATTTAGGATTATTCGACGATCCATATAAATATTGTGACGTAAACAGAGCAAAAACAGAGATTTTCACTAATGAAAATCGACTTTTTGCGAGAGAAGTTGCTTCACAATCAATGGTTTTATTAAAAAATGAAAATCAGTTATTACCGTTAAAAAGGACAGGAACCATAGCTGTTGTGGGTCCTTTAGCAAATACGAAGGAGAATATGGCAGGTACATGGAGTGTTGCAACTGAACAAAATAGGTCAATTGCTTTCTTAGAAGGTATAAAGAATGTTGCCGGCGATAAGGTAAAGATACTATATGCAAAAGGAAGCAATTTAACCTATGATGCCGAATTGGAGAAAAGAGCAACTATGTTTGGAAAAGAAATCAACAGGGACAATAGATCTGACCTAGAGTTATTAAATGAAGCCCTGGAAATAGCCTCAGAAGCTGACGTTATAGTTGCGGCCATAGGAGAATCGGCAGAATTTAACGGCGAAAGCAGTAGCAGAACTAATATTGAAATTCCTCAAGTTCAAAAGGATTTACTAAAAGCTTTATTAAATACGGGGAAGCCCGTAGTTTTAGTATTATTTACCGGTAGACCCTTAGTTTTAAAAGAAGAAAGTAAAACAGTGCCTGCCATACTAAATGTTTGGTTTCCTGGAAGCGAAGCAGGTTTAGCAATTTCAGATGTGCTTTTTGGAGATGTTAATCCATCTGGGAAACTAACTGCTACATTCCCACAAAATGTAGGGCAAGTTCCAGTCTTTTATAATCATAAAAATACAGGACGCCCTCTTAAAAACAAGGAGGGTAAATTTGAAAAATTCACATCCAACTATATTGATGAAAGGAACGAGCCCGTTTATCCATTTGGATATGGTTTGAGTTATACCACTTTTAATTATGACAATCTAAGAGTAAGCTCAGATATAATGAATGAAAACGACTCCATAGCTGTTACAGTAGATGTAACCAATACAGGAAATTATGATGGTAAGGAAGTTGTGCAACTATATATTCGTGATGTAGTTGGAACAGTTACCAGGCCCGTTAAAGAATTGAAAGGGTTTCAAAAAGTAGCATTGAATAAAGGAGAAACCAGGCCAATAACTTTTTTTATATCAATTGAAGATCTTAAATTTTATAATTACGATTTAGATTTTGTTTCGGAACCCGGAGAATTTGTAATTTTTGTGGGTACAAATTCGGATGACACTCATAATACATCCTTCAGCTTAAAAATGGAATAGGTATGATCAACAAAGCTCTTACAATACTCTTCTTAGGCCTTTTTACCTTTGGTTATAGGTGAAAGGGTGCTTATAATACTTAATTGCCTTTGATATAGATGACCAACTCAAAACACAGCATACAGAAAGGCTATAAAGGTTTTCCGTATCACTTTTAGAAATGGTTGGCAATCAATTATAATGAACGAGTCTATATTGCGCCCGAAAGTCATGAGGTATAATTTAGGGCACTACCCGTGTTACAACTTATCGAGCTTTGGAATTACATGAATACGAGCTGCACGCCAATTTATTCTGATTATTCCTCTAATTCGCAGAAGAGCTATCAAATAAATTTTGTGTTTCCCAGTTGTAAAATCATGCTACATTTAGAAGTCAATCACTATTAGTAAATAATAAGATGAGTCTAACGATTATTATGTTATAAAAAGAATAAATATTAAATACATCAATCCAAAATTCTTATTTTTAAACGCAGCTTTATTAATGCCTTCCTCTATAAAAAGAAAAATACCCCATGCTTAAAAAAATAATAAAATTTATTGTCGGTTTAATTCTGATTTTAGGAATTGCACTCGGGGCTATTTTCTTTTATGTAAAGGGGCATAAAGAAGAAGTCGTCAACTTCGTTATAAATACCATCTCAGAAAAACATAATGGCACGGTCAGTTTTGACGATGTTACCTTAAGAAGTTGGGGCAATTTTACCAATCCGGCATTCTACGTGAAAAACATGGTGCTTTTAGATTCGTCCGATTCAAAAATTACCCGTTTTGAAGCCAGGAAGGTGTATCTAAATCTAACCGTAAGGAGTTTATTGAAAGAAAAGATTCAGGTAAAATCTGTGCGAATAGAAAATGCGAACTATTCCTCCGTCATTACTAAAGAAGATCTGGCAGCTTTGACCGCGAATAAAGACTCCCTTCCTAAAGAAAATAGAGTCTCTGAAATCTTCAAGCCATACAAAATGTCCTTTGATATTGAAAATTTTACCTTCGATATACAAAATATTCCGCGTCATAAAAGAATTAAATTTACGATAAACGAAATATCATCAAACCTCCTCGTTGGTCCGGATAAAATAACCTCTTCCATGGATTTGGATGCTCACATCACACAACTGGGATTTAACCTTGAAAAAGGGAGTTATCTCAAAGATTCCAAGATTGAAGGCACCATGTATCCTGAAATAGACCTGGCTAACAACAAAATTCATATCCCTTCATTTGATTTATCCATAAAAGATCAAATATTCAAGCTAACAGCAGATTTTGACACTTCCAGACAAAGTAGTTTTCTATTTGAGCTTGTGAATGAAGAAACAGAATATGAGCCAACTGTAAGCCTTCTATCGGATCATATACAATTTAAACTTAACAAGTATAAGATTGACCGGGCTTTTTCCACCCACACCACCCTTCAGGGAAGTTTTGCGCCATTTTCTAACCCTCTTGTGCATGTTAAATTTAATAGTGTTGAAAATTCTGCCCTAATAATTGACCGTTTTGATTTGGATAATTTGTCATTCACTGGAAGTTTTACCAACAGAATATATGACGATGAGCGGGCCAAAACTGAAGACAAAAAAGATTCAAAACTCAAATTCAGTTCCGTTACAGGGATATACAAAGAGACCAAATTTGAGTTAAATAACGGTATGTTAATAAGCACTCCAAAAGATAAAGCCCTCATTAAAGGTTCTTTAAAAGTAGACGGTATCCCTGAAAATTTAGTTTCACTAACCAATGACGCTATTTTTACGCTTAAGGGAGGCCACTTTAATTTAATGGCCGAATTAGAAGGGGATGCAACTTCTGCTGCCGATCTGCTAACGCAGTCAAATATCACATTAAAGGTGATAAATACGGACATTTTTGACATAGAAGACGAGCTCTCTATTCCTGTAAAACAACTAAATATTAATCTCAAAAAAAACAGGGCTGTGTTAGAGATTTTAGAACTTCCTTTGGGTTCTTCTGATCATCTAAAAATATACGGAGAGGCTTCTCATTTTTCCTCTCTTTTAAACAAAGATGCCAAGGTCTCAGCAAAAACTAGTTTACGCTTAAGATCCACTAAATTGAGATGGGAAGATTTTGTGAACATTTTTGAGAATCCCAATAAAGGACCTAAAGAAAAAGTAAAAAAATCTTCTTTTGTATTAAAAAGATTACTTCAAAAAATCTATTTAAAATTCGATCCTTCCATTGCCGTAGATATTGAGGAATTTGGATATAAATCCTTTCAATTGACTAATTTCTCCACAGGATTGACCTTTAGTGATGTAAATCATCTTAATCTTAACAACACGGCTTTTGAAATCAGGGAAGGAGCGGTTAAGCTCAATGCTGCTCTTGATTTTGAACAAGCTGAACAAATTATAATAGATGCGGAAGTTGATGTAACAGGCTCCCCCGAAATATTGAACGATATCTTTAAAAGTGACACTTTCTTTTTTAATGGTGGTCGCTTTACTTTAAATGGGAAGGTTTATGGGGACGTACTCCAAATGGATGATTTTTTAAATGCTCTAAATGGCACTTTAAGATTAGCAAATAGCAGCGTATTATTCCAACCCATTAACCTTACCGTACCAATTGATTTATTGGATGTACAAATTGATAACAATTTGGCTATCCTCAACTCCCTGGAAATAGGGATAGGAGAGGAAGATAAAATAAATTTCAGCGGAAGACTGGAGAATTTTGGTGGATTTCTTTCTTCAACCAATACTGACCAGGTTGATACCTTTATCAATCTTCATTCTGATAGATTGCAATGGGACGATTTTATAGATGTTTTTCAAAAAGGAACAAAAAAAGAACAAAAAGATTCTGTAGCAAGTATTAATAGTCGTATCAAAGAAACCCTAAGGGAGCTTCAAACTAAGTTCAATCCCAAACTAGGTATAGCCATTGACAGGTTTGAATACTTAGATTGGATGGTTTTAGAAGGCTTTTTTGCTGGTTTATATTTTGATGGCCCCAATAGCCTGGTTCTTAAGGAAAGTGGGTTTGAATACAATGAAAAAAGTAATGTAGAATTTGCTGCTCAGTTAGATATATCCGAATCTGCAGGAACTAATGTAGATGTAGACGTTAGGGCATTTGGTGATCCTACGCAGCTAAATGAACTTTTAAACTATGACACCTTTTTACTTGAGGGAGGCGATTTGGAAATTACCGCAAAAGTCATAGGTGATATTGAAAACATGAATGAATTGATATCCTCTGCTACGGCTATGTTCAAGATAGAGAATAGTGCTATGGTGCATAACTCAAGCAAGGTAAGTATACCATTTAGTGTACTTGAAATAGATATGCTCAATGATGATGCTATCCTTAAATCTATGAATATTGATCTGCCGTCCGGAGACAAAATAATACTCGAGGGACAATTAAATAATATTACGTCAATTTTACCTGAAATAAGTGGCAATTATGAAAGAATGAGCTCAAAACTCAATATTTATTCAAAGAAGTTGCGTTTTAGTGACTTTTTGGACCTTTTCAATACGGTAGATTCTGTAAAGAAAGTAAAAAAAACAAATCGTAATCTGGCTTTAAAAAATGTGGTAAAAGACTTTTACAATAAATACCAGCCAGAACTTTCCGTTAAATTAGATGAATTCATATTTAATAAACTCATCATAAACAATTTCAATACGGGTTTTTATTTTGAAAATGAAAATCTGCTTTATCTGGAGAATACCGCTTTTGACTTTTATAAGGGCAAAGTAAATCTGGATGCTTATTTAGATATCACGGATCCATTTGAAACCCAGTTCTCTCTTGGGTTTTCAACGGATAATATCGACTTGGAAAAATTACTAATTTCGTTTGATTACTTTAATATCCCCTCCATTAGGGAAGCCGATAAAATAGATGGGAAAGTAAGTATTAATACACGACTTGAAGGCGATTTAATAGATAGTACGGGAATAGTATCTAATTCATTAAGAGGAACTATAGGGTTTGATCTTCAGGAATTAGAAATTAATGGTTTTGAACCCATTATTAAAATCGGAAATATCATTTTTAAGAAAAAACGTTTTGAAGATATTCGGTTCGGATCCATTGAAAATATCCTTTATGTTGCAAATAATACGGTTGAATTCCCCTTAATGGAGGTGCAATCCACAGCATTAGATTTTTTTGTTGCCGGGCATTTGGGTTTTGAAGATGTTCCTACCAGCCTGTGGACAGCAATACCATTATCCAATTTTAAAAATAGGGATATAACCAAAATTCCGAAAAAAACAGAATATATAGAAGCCGGCAAAAAAATATATATAGAGGCTAAAAGTAAAGATAAGGACATCGATAAAACTCAATACAAGCTTCATTTATCTGAGAAGAAATATTTTAAGGAAAGGGACTCGCTTAGTGAATACCGTATAATGATGAAAGAGAATAGATTGTTAAGAAGAAAATATAAGCGCGACAACAAATTGGAATAAAAAATTTGAAAGTTTGATCCGATTATTAATTAATTTCAAAATGATACGATTATGAAAAAACTTAAAAAAGAAGATATTAAACAGGAAGTCTTTGATCTTTATGATGATTATGCTCATAATAAAATGCAAAGGCGTGAATTTATTGAAAGATTGTCCCTTTATGCTGTAGGCGGTATCACTATTTCTTCTCTTATGAGCTTTATGATGCCTAATTACCTAGATACTGCGCTGGTATCAATGAATGATCCCCGTTTGGATTCGTATTATATTAATTATGAATCTTCTAAAGGTGGGGGAACCATTAAGGGTCTTCTTTCCAAGCCCAAGGAGACAAAAGGAAAATTGCCGGGCATAGTTGTAGTACATGAAAACAGAGGGCTAAACCCATATATTGAAGACACGGCAAGAATGGCAGCTTTGGAAGGATTTATCACACTGGCCCCGGATGCACTGACCCCCCTCGGCGGATATCCGGGGAATGATGATGAGGGCAGGGAAATGCAAAGAGAACGTGACCGAAATGAAATGCTGGAAGATTTTATTGCTGCTTATGACTATTTAAAAGCCCAAGACGAATGCAGTGGTAAAATTGGCGTAGTCGGATTTTGCTTTGGCGGATGGATATCAAATATGATGGCCGTTAAAGTTCCAGGTCTTTCAGCAGCCGTGCCTTTTTACGGTGGCCAACCCAAAGAAGATATCGATAAAATAAATGCCCCTTTATTATTGCAATTCGCCGGATTGGATACAAGAGTTAATGAGGGCTGGCCGGCTTATGAAGAGGCTTTAAAAGCAAATAACAAGGAATATGTGGCTTATACCTACCCTGATGTAAATCATGGTTTTCACAACACAAGTACTCCACGTTATGATAAGGAGGCCGCTGAATTGGCCTGGAAAAGAACAATTAATTTTTTTAATAAAAACCTGAAGTAAAGGATATACTTTTGTCTCTTTATCCTTATAAGAGAGTACGCAGAAAATTTATTAATTAAACCTTCGGATAAAATCAAAGTCTAAAATTAAATTTATTTAGACACTAACTTAAATTATAAATCATGTTAAGGAAAGTTTTTATAGGATTGGGCATTGTATTGATAATAATACAATTTTTCCGCCCTGAAAAAAACGAATCCAACGAACGAACCTATGACGTTTCCACGAAATATGAGGTTCCCGATGATGTAAACCAATTATTGCAGGTTTCCTGCAAAGACTGCCACTCCAATAAAACAGAATACCCATGGTACGCAAATGTACAACCGGTAGCATGGTGGCTTAATGATCATGTGATAGATGGGAAGAAACATTTAAATTTCTCAACTTTTGTAAAAATGCCCATAGCCATTCAGAATCATAAATTTGAAGAAACTATTGAAATGGTAGAAGAGAAAGAAATGCCATTACCCTCTTACACCAATTTCGGCTTACACAAAGAGGCCAATCTTACTGAAGAACAAAGGCAAAAGATTATAGTTTGGGCACAAGATCAAATGACCTATTTAAAAGAAAATTATCCTGCGGATAGCCTTGTCATGCCGAAGAGACGACAATAAGTTTAAATTCCCGTTTAATCATAATTCAGATGAATGGCTATTAAGAGCTTGTGGACTCCTTTTTGTCTGTTTTTTATGGAAAAATAAATCTTGCTCTTCGATGGCAAAAACAATGAGTTTTAAATGAGTTAAAGAAATATTGAAATTTAAGCAGAGGAAGGCAAGATGTGATTTTGAATTCATTATCCAGTTATGGTTCAGGCTGGTAGTATTTAACTTAATTGGAAAGGTATTCTTTATTTTTCGTCATCCATTATCTCATCTATTTCCAATTCATCCTCATCATCTTCTACGATGATTTCATTGTCTTCCAGGTCATGATCTTCCATGGCCTCGACCAGACGTTTACTTACTTTTACCAGATATACAGTATCATCCGTCCTTACTTCTACACATTCTATTATTTCGTTTAATGTATTTTTAAATGTGATAATATTGTCATCATCATATCCATCAGGATATTTGGTGACAAGAAGATCCAGAATGTCCTTATTTAGTTTTTTAAAATCTACGATTACACGTCGCATGACCAAGCCTTTTTATCAAAGTAAATTACAAATTTAATTGATACGCCAAGTCTAAAATATTAATTATATCATCCCTGGCTTTTAAAAAATCTAAGCATGAAATTTTCTAATCTTAAATCAAGTGAAATGGCTGCTAAAGGTTGGTTGAATCTTCTTCATCCGTTTCTTTGTGGAAAATCAAATCCTGTTCCTCCATGGCAAAAACCACGAGTTTTATATAGTCATCTATTGCCTTTTTAGTATTTGAGGGATCTGTTATATCTATAATACCACGCCATATGAGTTGTCGTTCCTTCCCTACACATATACAATAAAGTGAAGTCTCAGCATGATAGACCTTATACTCATCATAATAATTCTCATCATAATAAATATCCTGATGTGATATATAATCGTCTTTGAATTTAGCATTAAAATTATCTATATCTGTTATCTCCTTCCTAAAGGTCTCCTTATTTTCAGCACCCAGAATTTTGGTAAATAAAATGGCATCAAAATCTTTATCCAGAAGTGATTGTTCAACATCATCGAGTTCTTCTTCTGACCTTTCAGAATCAGTAAATCCAACATCAAATAAATCCACACTTCGCATAGCCTCCACTCCCCTTTTGGAAAAATGCCTTTTCATTTTAGTTTCAAATTCTTCCTGAGCTTTAGAATTAGCAGTCATCCCCACAACAAGTACTTTATTGGCGTCAAAAATTATAATGTCCGGATTTTTCCAATTATCTACCAATTCCGAGGACGAACATCCCATGAATAATAATGCAACTAAAGTAAGTGCTTTCTTCATATGCTTTTAATTAATTTAATAATCGCTTTTGTTTCTCCTTCTTTAGCACATTTGAAACTAAATCAAAAAGTTTGGTTTTAATTTCCCTGTATTCTTCTTTATAATGATCCATGCTGCTGGCCAATTCTCTGTGGGTATCGCGGTAAGCCTTTTCCAATTCTATTTGATCAACGTCATCAATCATTAATTCTAATTTATTTTCATGAGCCTGAACCTTTTTCATAAGAGCAATGACTTGTTTCTCCAGATCAGTAAGAGCAGTTACAATTGCTTTACTTTTTCCAAAAATTTTTATATCAACCAATTGTACGGTATAATGTTTTATAAGATTGTTTAAAAACAATTGTTCATCTTTCATAAATCTTAATTCCGATAGCCATAGTAGGCTTGTTCTGTGCATCTCTTCCGGATCTATCCATTCAATATAACGATGCGCGTTTTCTTTAATTTTCATTTTGTTAAATTTTATAATAGTGAATATGTATTATGTGATTCCAATTTAGTTTTTTATAAAAACAAAAGAAATGATAATTATCAGGTAGCTATTATGCCTGTTAGGATTAATTATAGTCGGGTCTTCTTTTTTTTAAAATACCACCCGCATAATTGAATATCTCCGACTTTAAGATTTGAAACTTCTGTAAACAATTTGCCACATTGGCCTTAAGCTTCTCATGTTCCATATAAACGTCTTCATCCCATTTGCTGTTTTTACATTCAATGGACCCTCCAAGATTATTTTCATGGTGTATTAAAAGTTTCTGCATATTTGTCTTATCACCTTTAATATGCTTCAGACGCTCAAGATAGTCTTGTAAACGCTCAAACAAATTAGGCGTGTTGGGCTCAAATACATAGGAGTGAAGTAGTTGTTCTATGAATAATAATTCATCGTTCATTAAGAAAAATGAAGATTTCCATTTCTGTGTATCTAAATGTAATTTTTGCAGAGTATCCAGTTTATTATTTGCAGTTTGATCTTCCATGATTGATTTTTAATCCCATTTCTTTTAAAACTACTCCTGATCTGAATTACGAGCAATGATAAAAATCATGTGAATGTTAAAAAATAAGTTCAACCGTTTCAAATATTTCAGGAATATGCACATGCCATTTATATACATCTGAAATTTTAATTTTAAATTCTAGTAGGGCTTCCTGCTCTCCATGAATCAAAAAAACACGCTCCGGAATATTTTTAATAGAATCCATCCAGTCTATTAACTCTTTTTGATCTGCATGGGCTGATAAGCTTTCTTCGTGATGAATACTGGCTTTCACTGCATAGTATTTTCCAAAAATCTTAAGCTCCTGAGCCCCTTCCAAAAGTGCTCTTCCTCGCGTTCCCTCAGCCATATAACCAACCAATAAAACATTGGTATTCGGATTATCTACCAATTGTTGTAAATAAGTGAGAATTCTTCCACCTGAAACCATTCCGCTTCCGGCAATAACAATTTTTGGTCTGGGATCGTCTATAGTTTCCCATGTTTGTCTGTAGGAGTCTATAATATTTACGTGGGCACACATCGCCTTATATTCCTTTGGAGATAACTTATGCCAATTTGGGAAACGTTCGAATATGGAAAGTACGTTGTTGCCCATAGGGCTATCAATAAAAATGGGAATATTTGGTATTTTATTCTTCCTATAAAGCTTCCAGAATAAATACATCAGAGATTGCAGACGTTCTACAGCAAAAGAAGGGATGAGCAGGTTTCCTCTTTCATATAATGTTTTATTGACCAGGGCGACCAATCTATCCTCCACATTATCTTGTGGGTGCAATTTATTGCCATAAGTGCTTTCAATAAAAAGAAAATCGGCCCACTCAGGTTTTACCGGTGGATCTAACAAAATATCATTTGGCCTCCCTACATCTCCGGAAAAAATAAAACGCTTTCCGGAAATTTCTATTTCGATAAAAGTTGAACCAATTATATGCCCGTTATACCTGAATCTATACCGGATATTTTCAGTAAGTTGTGTCCATTGGTTTAATTCTTCAGGTCTAAACAGAGCTATTGCATTTTCTGCATCCTTTATGTTATAAAGTGGCAGCGCTGGCCTATGCTTACTATACCCCTCCTTATTTGCTAATTCTGCTTCTTCCTCATTTATCTTTGCACTATCGAGCAATATTATTTTTGTTATGGCAAGTGTAGGGGCAGTTCCTATAATTTTACCATTAAATCCGTTTATTACCAATCTGGGTAAATAACCCGTATGATCAAGGTGACCATGTGTCAATAAAACAACATCTATTGAGTCTGCCGAAAAAGGTAATGGTTCCCAATTAGATTTTCTTAGGTCCTTCCTGCCCTGAAACATCCCGCAATCTATGAGAATGTTTGGCTCATCTGTTTCAATGCAAAATTTAGATCCTGTGACCGTACCCGAAGCCCCTAAAAAATGTACTTTAACCATTATCTCGAATTAATTGCATCAAAGCTTGCAAAGCTTGCCTACCTCGTTTAGAATTTTAGTTTTCCTTATATCCGAGACGCCTAAATGGTCGAGATAAAAACTATCTTTTAATAATTGACGACATAGGACTACATCACGGCTTAGCAAAAATTGTTTCTCTCTTTTGGTCAAAAGTGTTGAAACTGTTATGGGATATAGACCCAGTCTGTCTATTCGATCTTTTAAACCATCCCCTTTCGGATAATCCCAGCTCAGAAGATAGAGCCCCATGCAATTACCATATATTTTGGCATCTTTAGTAAAACGTGTATTGGTAACTACCCAGCATTCATCTGGCTCCTTAATAATTGAAATATCTTTATACCTTGAATTTTTTATATCCTGATATCTGGAATAAATATATAATGGAATCTTAACATTACAATTGCGACCTTGTTCTCCATGAAATTTGCATTCAATAATTATGATAGATCCGTTTTTTTCGGAAATCACATCTATTTCATGGCTCACGCATTTCCCTGTAACAGTCTTGCCAACCTGAATTTTGTATCCCGAATATGTTAATACAGCACCTAAAAACCTTTCAAACGGAAAACCTGTTGGACCCAATTCATATATGGCCTTTTTAAGTTTATATTTTGAAGCGAAAACCGGTTTGTTGCGTCTTAAAAAACTATAGGCCCGATTATATAATTCTTTGGTTGTGATTCCATCATATAATTCATCCTTTACAAGAGTCAAGATTTGAGAGATCATTTTATCGTCTGCGCCGCTTCGTTTCAGCGACGTGCGTAACTTCTCTTCTGAGAATAACACTTTGTCACCCGAAGCCTTAACTATAAGAAAATCTTCATTTGCCATTATAAGCGATAATTGAGATGGTCTCCATAGATTTGTAAAATCTTAAACTCTGCTTTTTTTATTAAAAAATTCCCTGACCAGGGCTTTGACCTGATTTTCGGTCATACTATCTACTTTCTCTACGGTCTTAACTTTTAATGCCAGGTTTTTATGATTTTCATTTAATTCCTTGTAAAATTTGGTATTGGTATCTCCAGGGCCAAAAATTGCTATGGCTTCTGCATTTTTCATGGTCTTTGCCAATTCCTTAAAATACGATTTCAATTGGTGTTTCTCTCTTTCCAAATATTTGCTATCCTGTACCACATCCTGCGGACCCCATTTGGTCTTAGAGCGTGCTCCGCCTTTTGGGTGAAAAAACTCAATCTCTGAAGTAATAGTCCTGAAACTTACATCTTCATTTTTTAAGGTAACCAAATGTGCCTTTTCTTTATCTAACCAAATTCCTATTTTCTTCATGGATATATTATTATAAATTAGTATTGACTATATCGTTCAGAATTATCATGACTATATAAAACTAAATCCAAACTATGACTTATCATATGATGTTGATCAGTCAGTATATGGGAGAATGAGAAAGGGTATTTCAATATTAAAACTTACTTTCTCAATTACCGGTTCACGGGTTAATTTCTCCAAAAAACCGTGCTGGTAATGAATCATTACCAGCATATCTATACCCAATTCATCAATAAAATTTGTAATCGCGCTGGATTTATTAGAAAAATCAGGCATCCAATGAATAGAATGTTTTATTGGTCCCAAATACTCTCTAAGGGTATATAAATTAGACTTCTGAACAGGGCCGAGTCTTTCTTCTTCATTTATATGAACAATACAAACAGAAGAATCACAATTTCTGGCAAATGTCAGCAGAGGCTGTAACAATTTAGCGTTATAATTCTTTTTATAGTCCGTAGCAAAAGCAATCTCTTTAGGTAACACAAATTCCTTTTCACCTGGTATGGTTAATATTGGACAATCCTTGATACCGTTTATGGATTTGATCACATTGCTGGCTAAAAAAATGGATTTGGCCCCGGTCTTCCCTTTATTCCCCATTACAACAAGATCTGCGTTGGTTTCTTTAATGGCCTGCTGTAGAGCATCAATTAGATTTTCATTTTTAGAATGAATACTAAAATGATGCTTACTATTCGCGATATCAAGATTAATCCTATGTAAAAAAGAATTTAAACCCTCCAGAGACTCCTCACCCAGTTGTTGTAACAAACTTAAGTTTCGCCCTGCAGCCTGGGAATTACTTTTTAGTGGGGTATGCTCAGTATAAGCATTGAGAATATGGAATGAACAATTGTGATTTTTAAACAATTGGGTGGTGTAAAAAAGTGCATTGTAAGCATTGTTTGAAAAATCTGTGGCAATAAGAATATTTTTCATTGAATTTTCAGATTTACATTACGGAATAACCATAAAAGGAATGCTAACATGAAACCCTATTTTCTTAATAACTGGTTCTATAAAAAGACTTTCCAAAAAGGTGTGTTTGTTCTGTATCATTGCCAACATGTTCATCTTGTTTTTTAGTTGGAAATTATTTATTCCTGTTATGATTTCCTGATTTGGGAGGTCATGGAACAAATGAGGGATTTTTTCTAATATTTTTTCCAATTTAGCCTTATTTTGCAATTGAAGATCGGTAAGGTCATAGCCGCTTGAAATATGAATGACTTCAACACTGGAATTGTGTATTTTGGATAAATTAAGAAGACCCGCTAATTGTGTTTCACTGTACTCAACTTCATAGTCCGTTGGAAAGAGTATTTTTTTGGGTATTTCATATTTAAAATCCGCAGGAATTGCAATCACAGGGCAGGTAGCTTTTTTAATAACATGCACCGTATGTGTGCCCAGAAAGATTTCTTTTGCACCGGTTGCTCCCTGAGTACCCATAATAACCAAATCAGCTTCTTCGCTTGCAACCATTGCAGCTACTTCATCAACAAGGATATTAAAAGCAGAATGTGGTATTATAGTGTGTTTTGGATTCTTAAACTCTTTTTCAAGTTGCTTTTTCAGTTCTTCCAGTTGATTTATAGATTCTGATTGGTAAATATCTCCAAGACCAATTTGACCGGGGCTGTGCAACAAATATTCTGTTTGATAAATAGCCGGTGTATAGGTATTCATAAGATAAAAAGTTGCCTTCTCATCTTTTAAGAGGTTCATAGCATAAGAGATAGCGTTATATGCATTATAGGAAAAATCGGTAGGAAGAATTATTTTTTTCATCAGTACTTATTTTAAATGTTAACGGGACAGATTTTGTAAAACCAAAAATGGGATTTTTATGTGTAAACCTATTTTTTCAATAGTGGATTGATGCAACATTTGCTCAAGATGTGAATGTCTGGAATTGACCATTACCAGCAGGTCTATTTCTTTGTGGACAATATATTTTGTGATGGCAATGGTTTTATCCTTCCCTTCTGTTGTTTCAAAAAACAAGTTGGCCTTGTACAAACATTCTTTTAAAAATCGCATATTGTCTTCCTGCCGAAATGAAAGTTTCTTATTAGAATCTATATAAAGCATATGAATAGATGACCTATAGGAACCTGTTAGTTCACACAGTAGTTTTAATTCCCTCCTTTTATGAGGTACCAAATAATCTGAAGGAAACAAAAGTTCTTTTGGCTGATGGTATTTGTAATTTTCGGGAATTGCAAGTACAGGGCATTGCACGTATTTCAAAACCTGAATAGTCTTACTTCCGAAGGTTATTGTTCTATCATTAGTTTCACCCCTTGTGCCCATTATCACAATATCTGCATTCTCCATATTTATAAGATCGTTGACCTCATCAGTAAGTGTTCCAAAAGCCGAAATAGGTTTGAACTTATGCTTTGGATTAGGCGAATACTCAAATATGTCCTTTAAAATTTTTGCCAGTTTTTTTTCAGAATCCTTATAGGTTACCTCCTTTAACTCATCTAACTTACTTCGCACTACCTCCTGGTCTTGTTGGTATACCTCATCTGCATACGCGTGTAGAATAAAAAAGTCACATCTTGTGTACTTGAATATTTGACAGGCATATTTGAGTGCATTAAATGCATTTTTAGAAAAATCTGTGGGCACTACAACTTTCCTCATATCTAATTTATCTTTAGAACCGCTCTAAAATTAATACTAAGCAAGACAAGAAACCATGACATTAATCAGTTACTGAATTCCATAACTTTTCTAAATTAGCTACACCTAATTATCAGAACATGAAACAAAATTTTGAAAAATTAACAGCTGGCAATATTCCTGTTCTTGTAGATTTTTATGCAGATTGGTGTGGGCCCTGCAAAATGTTGGGACCTATCCTTAAAAAGGTAAAAGAAGAATTGGGAGATAAAATCAAAATTATTAAGATAGATGTAGATAAAAATCAATCTATTGCCTCTAAATATCAGGTTAGAGGTGTTCCAACAATGCTGCTATTCAAGGATAAAAAGCAAGTATGGAGGCAATCGGGGGTATTACCTAAGGAAGAATTAATTAATATCATTGAATCCTATAGGTAACAATAGCACATTCTGAAGATTGCTTTCCATTATGGTTTTATCTTGAACTTAAATCAATGATTAAAGACATAGTAATTTCTGCTATTCTTCACTCGTGCAATACCAAAAATGGGATATCTGTATGGTAACTAATTTCTTCTACGGCGGGCCTGAAGAGGATTCGTTGAAAAAAGTTTAGATTTTTGGCCACCATGGCTACAAGATCAATATCTCTGCTTTCAACAAAACACTGAATCGAAGTTTCCAATTTGGAACCGGTTAAAGAATGGAAACTATGGTCAATTCCCCTCAAATAATCGTGTAAAAAATCTTTATTACTCAATTGTTCTTCACTCAGCATTTCACCTTTTTTTGAAATATGGACAACTCTTAATATAGAATTGTTCATTGTGGCCATCTCAACTAGATTATCCAAGACCTTAATATCGTAGGCGATATGAAAATCCGTTGGGAAGGCAATTTCTTTTGGTGTTTTATAAGTAGAATTTTCCGGCACCGCGAGTAAAGGACATTTTACTCTAGTAATCACATCGCCAGTATTACTTCCCATTGAAACTTTTTTAAGTCCGGTTGCACCTTTAGTACCCATGATAATCAGGTCAATCTTTTTGTCTTCCACTGCTCTCTTTATGCTATCTACAAAAAAATCATACTTTGCCATGGAAACATAAGAATGTAATTCATTTTTATGATGTTCTTCAATATAATTCAAAAGTTTTTTAAGGTCTTTTTTACTCTCAGTCAAAACGGTTTCCCTAAGCAGGATCGAGGTGCCTTTAACTGAAGACCCGGCACCTGAATATGGGGGGATCGGGTTGATGTGAATAATGTGAAAAATACATTTGGTTTTTTTAAATAATTCGAGCCCGTAATTAATGGCATTACGAGAATTTTCGGAAAAATCTGTCGGGATTAAAATACGTTGCATTGCAGTCTGATTTGTTAAAGGATAAAACTACGATCACCAATTGAACCATAAAATGATTATCATCATGTACACTAACTGTTCATCATCAAAAATTCAATCGGGAATCTTTTGTAACCGATCCATATCTAAAATTTTAATATCTCTATCTTTAATCTCAATTATACCTTCTTTCTTAAATGCAGATAAAGTTCTAATAAGAGTTTCAGTAGCCATTCCGGCAACACTTGCAAGGTCACTCCTTAAGACGTGAATATTTCCGGCTTCATCCTCCTGCAACTTTTCGGTAAATTTAAGTAAAGTAGACGCAGTTTTTTTTCGCACAGAACCATATGCCATCTGCAACAACTGCTCTTTGATCTGAGATAGGTTTTCCGACAAAAGTTGCAACAACTCCATTACCAATTCCCCATTATGCTCCAAAACCATTATTAATTTATCCTTATTAAGGCCAATTAAGACAGAATCCTCCATAGCTGTGGCATATTCCTGGTATGGTATATTCTTAGTGAAACTGGTAAATCCAAAAAAATCATCTGCTTTGTAAATTCCTGTTATCAGCTCTTTCCCCTGCTCATCAAGTTTATGAGTTTTAGCATTCCCCTTTATTACCAGATACACCAAATTTGAGTTATCGCCCTCCCTGTAAATTGATTCCCCCAAATTAAACCTGAATTCCTCGCCGTTGTCATCAATAAAATTCTTCAGCTGATGAATACTCTTAACTCTGGCTTCACTTGCTAAATCATCGTATAACTTTTCTTGTTGTGCTTCTTTAAGAATACTGGACTTGGCTATCCTACTCTCAATAGCACCAATAAGTTCAGATTCTTCAAATGGTTTAGTCAGGTAGTCATCAGCACCCATATCCATACCCTGCCTAACATCCTTTCGTTCTGTTTTAGCAGAGAGAAATATAAAAGGAATTGACTTGGTCCTATTATCTTCGGACAGGGCGGTAAAAACACCATATCCATCTAACTTTGGCATCATAATATCGCATAAGATAACGTCCGGGAGACTAGTTTTGGCAACCAATACTCCCTTTTCCCCGTCAGGAGCGCTAAGGACTTTGTAATGTGCTAATTCCAATAATTCGGCTGTATTCTCCCTTAAAGCAGTATCATCTTCAATTAATAAAACCTTTTTGATCATAATAGCAGTTATTACGGTTTAAAAAGAACCCCTTGGTTTATAACTAAACTACCTAGTATTCTTCGCGATTGTCATCAAGAGGCAGTTCTATCGTGAATTTACTCCCCTTGTTTTCCACACTTTTAAAGCTAATATTCCCTCCCAGGTTCTCAACATGCGATTTTACAATATTCAGGCCTATACCGGTACCTTGAGTCAGCAGTACATTGTCTGCCCTAAAGTAAAGGTTAAATATATGCTTTTGGTCTTCTTTCGGAATACCAATGCCTTTGTCAATAACATGAAAGCGAATATTATCTTCATTAATTTCAATCTCTAAATCTATTTCAGTTTCTTCAGGAGAATACTTAATTGCGTTATGTAACAAATTGGTTAATGCCAATGAAATAATCTTCTCATCCTGATGTATTGTAAGATCCTCTATATTAAGGGGATAATTAATTTTTTGACCTGTTTTTAGTAGCATATTCGCATTGTAAATTACCTCATTAACAACTTTACTAAGCGAAAAATCATTAAGTCTATAAACTTCCTTTCCCTTTTCTAATCGCTCAATAGATAAAAAATCATTCAATATTCCGGTAAGATGATGTACACCTGTTTTAATAGATTTTAAATGTTTAAACCTGATATCCTGCTGTTCAGTAGTTGTATATTTACCAACCAATGTGGCTGAGGTAAGGATAGTGCTTAAAGGAGTTTTAAACTCGTGAGAAACCAAGGAAAGGAATTTGGTCTTTAGATTGTTCAGTTCTTTTTCTTTAACCAAGGCTTCCTTTAGTTCCTGTGTTCTTAATGCAACTGTTTTTTCCAGTTTTTGAGTATAATTTTTCCGTTCAGATATATCAAGGACAATAGCAACTATCAATTTCCTATTTCCCAGACTCGAGGATTGCAAATGAACTTCTACCGGATACTTTGAGCCATCCTTTCGCCTTATTTCTGTTTCAATCTGAATTTTCTTATTGGAGTTTAACTGAATAGGATCGATTAAGTTTCGGAATTTTTTTTCAGAGATGTCGGCCAGTAACTCTTTAGTAGTAATCCTTTTAATCTCTCGGATAGTATAACCAGTATTTTTCTGTGCCCCATAATTCACATGAGAAAACATGAGGGTTATCGCATCAAAAACATAAATCTCGTTAAGTGATTCATCAAAAATATTTAAAAAATGGCGTATTTCCTCCTCGGCCTTTACACGGTTGGTCAAATCATTCTGTATCCCTATAAAATGAGTTATCTTACCTTCCCGATTTCGTATTGGTGTAATGGAAACTTCGTTCCAGAATAAAGTACCATCTTTCTTGTAATTCCTCACCTGAACCCTGCATTTTTTACCTGCTCTTATGGCCTTGTGCATTATTTTAACGCCTCTTTGGTCATTATCGTCTTTCTGGAGGAACCTGCAATTTCTATTTAGGGCTTCAGATTCTGAATACCCGGTAAGTTTCCTAAATGCCTTGTTCACATATATAATAGGATGATCCTCTTTTAATGCATCTGAAATGACGACACCATTTTGGGTGGCGTCCAATGCTTCACCTTTTACAATTAAGTTTTCTTCAATCTCCTTTCTTGCAGACAAATCATGAACCAATGCAAGAACATAGGTTTTTTTATATATAGAAAAAGGATTAAACCTCACATTTAAAGGAAATTCCTCGCCGGATTTTCTCTGCCCTCGTACACATCGCCCCCCGGCCATTGCTTCCTTCCTTACATGTTTGTAATATTCAATAACATGCTCTTTATGTGCATTTTTATACTTATCCGGGATTAGCAGGGATAAGGGTCTTCCTAAAAGTTCATTATTGGAATAATCAAAGAGCCGTGCTGCTTTTTTATTAATCGAGACAATTAACTGATCCTGACTAACCACTATTATTCCCTCCGATATAGCTTCCGAAAGTAAATGGAAAATATTAATATTCTTATCAAAAACATGCATCTTTTAAGTTTAGGAATGAATATTCCGAAAGCAAAATGTTGGCTTTTACTAGACCTTAAAAGTAATCACAGGTAAATTCGCGTGATTCACCACATCTTCACCAATGCTTCCTTTAAAAAAATGCGCTATTCCGCTTCTTCCATGGGTAGGAATCGCTATTAAATCGGCCTGTACATCATTCGCATGATTAAATATGCCTCTCTCAATTGAGTAATCTGAGACATAAATCATTTCAGTATTAGAGGGAACGGCACCATTATGGGCAACTTTAAGGAAAAAATCTGCTTTCTTTTTAATCTCTCCTGAGCTCATGAATTCTTCATTAGGTAAATTAACATATACCAGATGAAGCTTAAGGTCCCAATTCTCAAAAAGAGCCCTTGCGCTATGGTATGCTTTAATACTCTCTACCCGAAGATCACAAGCATAAACAACTAATTTAGGAGTGAACAAAGGAGATGGTTCTTTTATTACCAAAACAGGAATATCAGAGGAACGCACTACCTTTTCAGTATTGGATCCTACAAAAATTTCACTAACCCCACTTGCCCCATGCGAGCCCATAATTATCAGGTCAATGTTGTTTTCTTTGGCTACCTCATTTATTTCACTGAAGATCTTATAGTTTTGAACCATTTCGGTAACCTTAACACCTTTTAAAAATGGTTTATTTAAAAAAGTTTCGTAACGCTTTCTGGCCAATTTCATATAAAAGTGCGCCTCTGCGGCTTCCTCAGATTCACTTTTGCTTAAGTAGGCTTCAGACAGACCCATCATATGAAGTACAATAATCTCTGCACTAAAATCCTTTGCCAGTTTAGCAGCGACTTCAACTGCATATCCTGCATGTTCCGAAAAATCTACGGGGACTAATATTTTTTTCATGGTAGTTTAATTAAAATATCTTATTCAATACTTTTTAAAAATTTCTTTTCTCTTTTTGAGCTGGTTTTCTAATTCCTTTATTGTCGTGGCCGCGGCCTTTTCAAAATTATCCTGATTAGATTTAGCAAATAACCTGGGACCGGGTGCACTTAATCGTATTTCACATATTTTACCTAAACCAGATGGGTCATTTTCTAATTTAAAAAAGACATCTGCCTTAATAATCCAATCATATTTATTTGCCAGTTTTTCTAACTTAGAAGTAATAATAGCACTCATAGATTCACTCGTTGGCATTTGAACATATTGAATATTTATTGTCATAATTATATTATTTAGAGTTTGTAATAAAGATCGCACCATGCTATATGGTAAACTATGACATTTATCATTTTTGATTGTTGTCTAGTTATAATAATTCAGATATACTATCCACTAAATTAGAGATACTAATTAACCTGGCCAAAAACGAAAAGTTAGTAGATTAAAACCTAAGTCCATTGCTCTCTTTAAGCAAGACAATAAGGACTCCCGGTATGATTACATTTTTACTAATATTCTGACCCAAAAGAGTAAGACAGAATGGTGCCTGTGAGAATACAAGATCGGGAAAAAAAAGAATTGGCAGACGCTATCTGATCATCGATATCAAGTATTAATCCCAGGAGTGTTTTTTTCTGGCCAGACCGATAGTGGACCCTACAATGATTAAAATCATTTGTGTTACTTAACAATGCAAGTAGTTTTGTTTTTTAATAGATAGTCATCAGAAATCTAAGAACTTTCTTGGTGAACTGAATATGAGCATCTTTATTAATTGTTATGAGAGATTCACCTTTAAACACATTAGTTGTAGAAAATTCGAAAGTGCATTGTAAGATCATAGCCCGGATGGTACAAAATCATGATGATCTGAATTTGGTGACAGGATGCAGTAATGCCATAGACGCTAATAGAATCATTAAAAACAATAAAATAGATTTAATTCTTCTCGATATTGAAATGC
The DNA here is from genome assembly GCF_947260015.1 of uncultured Eudoraea sp. GTDB lineage: Bacteria > Bacteroidota > Bacteroidia > Flavobacteriales > Flavobacteriaceae > Eudoraea. The sequence continues at coordinate 34,040 of NZ_CAMYOM010000012.1, forward strand.
CTTTTATTGATGGTTTCGATCTTCTTGAATCTTTGGATCAGAAAATACAGGTGATAATAATATCCGGTAATTCCAATAATGCACTAAAAGCATTTGACTATGGTGTAACAGATTTTTTATTAAAACCTTTAAATAGTGATCGATTTGACCATGCAGTAAGGAAAGTGCTATCTAATAACAGGCGAAATGTAGTTGAAGAAGATAAGGAAACTTTCACAGTGCGTAGTAATCTGAAAAACAAGCAGCTTAATATAAAAGAAGTTAAATGGATTGAAGCCTTAGGCGATTACGTAAAAATAATCACAGACAATGAAAAAGTCATTGCTCTAAGTACTATGAAATCAATTTCGGATAAGCTACCGAATGACAGATTTCTTAGGATTCATAGATCATATATTGTAAATTTAAACAAGGTAGATAAATTCGACTGTACAAGTGTGGAAATAGATAAACATCAAATTCCCATGAGCAGAAAGCAAAAACCTAAACTTGAATTTCTTTTGGAAAAATTTGATAGTTAGCAAGTAAATTCAGACCCAATAACTCAAAATAAGCTTAATGAGATACATGCCTTTATCGTTTAGATTTATTTTTAGCTTTATTATAATTTCTGTCTTTGTAAGCTGTAGTAATGGTCCGGAAAAGATATTGCCTCTTAAAGCAACTATAACAGAATCTGTATATTCCTCGGTAACAATTCAACCTGACAGCCTTTATCAGGTATATGCGGCTGTAGGAGGTATTCTGGATAAAACTTTTGTTGACGAAGGCGATTCGGTTTCAAAAGGTGCCCCAATAGCTCAAATCATTAACAATACTCCTAAATTAAACACTGAAAATGCCAAACTAAATCTTGAATTAGCAAGAGAGAATTACAGCGGTAGTAATGCCATAATTAAGGCGTTAATCGATGAAATAAATGCAGCGGAACTTAGATATAAAAATGATTCTGTAAATTTTACTAGACAAAAAAATCTCTGGGAACAAAATATAGGATCCAAAGTAGAATACGAAAATCGAAAACTGGCTTATGAATTATCAGCTAATAGTTTGGCTTTGCTTAAAGGTAATTTTGAACGAACAAAGTCAGAATTAAACACAAAATTAAAGCAGGCAGAGAACAATTACCAAACCTCTTTGATTGCAACCGAAGATTTTACAGTACAAAGTAAAATCAATGGAAAGCTCTACGCACTTTATAAAAATCAGGGCGAAATAATTAATACAATGGAGCCTATCGCAGCCATAGGAAGTGCAGATGATTTTGTAATTGAAATGTTAGTTGACGAAGTTGATATTGTTAAGCTGAAAATTGGTCAAACCGCTTTAATTACTCTTGATGCTTATGAGTCAAAAGTATATTCTGCAATCGTTAACAAAATTTATCCGAGAAAGGATGAACGATCTCAGACTTTCAAAATTGAAGCTTTATTCATAGATACTCCGGAAGTACTTTATCCCGGATTGGCAGGAGAGGGCAATATTATAGTTTCTCAAAAGGAAAATGCTCTAACCATTCCTAAGGCATATCTTATAGGCGAAAACCAAGTGAAGACTGAAACAGGAATTATAGAAATTGTTACAGGTTTACAAGACATGGAACGCGTTGAAGTTCGATCGGGTCTTGATGCTGAAACCTACTTAATAAAGCCGGAATAATGACTAATTGGAAGGTCATATTTAGTATCGCCAAAACACATCTTCTAACAAAGATGAAATCTACGGTAACCGCCTCGCTTGGAGTTACATTTGGTATTGGGGCCTATATTACATTGGTAAGCTTTATGACGGGTTTGAATGGAATGTTAGATGATCTTGTTCTTAACCAGACCCCACATATTCATATGTATAATGAAATTGAACCTTCCGCGGAACAGCCAATTTCTTTATATAAAAAATTTGACGGTGGCTTAAATGTTATACACTCCATCAGGCCAAAACAAAGCCAGCTGAAAATACATAATGCCCTTCCGATATTACATTATTTAAAAGATCAGGAAAATGTGAAGGGTGCAACACCTCAACTTCGTTCCCAGATATTTTATTTATCGGGCTCTATTGAATTAGGTGGTAACCTTGTGGGTGTAGATATTATGGAGGAAGTGCGCTTATCAAATATTCAGGATAATATTGTAGAAGGTAGCCCGGAGGCGCTCAGAAATACAGACAATGGTATTTTACTGGGATCCGGTCTTGCTAAAAAAATGTCACTGAGCGTTGGGAACCGAATACAAATAAGTACTGTTAAAGGAACTGTATTTCCTTTAAAGATAGTTGGGATCTACCAAAGTGGTATTGCGGAAATAGACAATGTTCAAAGTTTTGCAAATCTTAAAACCGTGCAGAGAATACAAGGAGAAGCCGAGAATTATATTACAGATATCAATATAAAACTCTATGATATCACAGAAGCTGTTCCCATGGCCAGGCAGTTGGAAAGGCAGTTTAAAATTAAAGCGACTGACATAAATGAAGCAAATGCTCAGTTCGAAACTGGAAGTAATATTCGAAATATTATTACTTACGCGGTTTCAATTACCCTACTTATTGTTGCGGGCTTTGGAATTTACAATATTCTGAATATGCTTATTTATGAAAAAATGAAAGACATTGCCATCCTGAAGGCTACAGGGTTTTCGGGAAAGGATGTGCAACTTATATTTATGAGTCAGGCCATGATAATTGGGGTTGCAGGGGGAATTGTTGGTTTAATAATAGGCTTTTTTTTATCCAGAGTTATTGATAATATACCTTTCGAAACCGAGGCACTACCTACAATAAGTACATTCCCGGTAAATTATAACCCGGGCTATTATGTTATTGGAATTGTATTTGCCCTGATTTCTACATTTATTGCCGGATACTTACCCTCAAATAAAGCTAGAAAAATAGATCCTGTGCGTATAATTCGCGGAACCTAATTCACAATTATGGGAACGGTACTGGAAACTAAAAATATCAACAAGCATTTTAGAAAGCCCGTAGATTTTCATGTTTTAAAAGATATAAACTTTAGTGTGAAAGAAGGGGAGTTTGCCTCCATTATGGGCAAATCTGGTTCCGGAAAATCCACCCTTCTTTATATCCTTTCCACCCTGGATACAGATTATGAAGGTCAATTATTTTTAAATGAGGAACTCATCACGGGCAAACACCATAAGGAATTGTCACAAATAAGAAGCAGGCATATCGGTTTTGTATTTCAGTTTCATTATCTGCTATCAGAATTCAGTGTACTGGAGAATGTGATGCTTCCTGCTAAAAAACTGGCAGCTAAAACCTATGAAGAAATTGAACATGATGCTATGGAAAAATTAAATATGCTGAACATTGGACATTTGGCAAAAAAAAGGGCTTCAAGGGTTTCTGGTGGAGAAAAACAACGTGTAGCAATTGCCAGAGCGCTTATAAATAATCCCGATATTTTAATGGGCGATGAGCCCACAGGTAATCTTGACAGTTATAATGCTGAAAATGTTTTCCAAATTTTTAAGAGGTTAAAGGAAGAGGAAGGACTTTCTTTATTGGTCGTTACACATGATTTAGATTTTGCAAATCGTACAGATCGGATAATAGAAATGGAAGATGGCACAATTATTAACTGAATCTTAAATTACTAAGTCCTGACTTTAGGAATTATAGCAAAGTATTGGAATAGTGACTAAGGTCTCCATTTTTTTTATAATATCTTTATTAAAAATAGAAGAAAAGAGACCATTATTTTTTCTTTCCAACATCCCTAATAAATCTGCATTCTCATCCTTTATATGCTTCCTTAAGCCTTGTGCTATACTATTGGCCAGTACCATGTGAAAACTTATTTTTTTGTACGGCACCTGAACTTCCAATAATTCTTTAAACCATTCCATCTGTTGCATGGCACCATATTCCTCTAAAGTAGGAATATGCACTACTTCTATTTTAGCATCATAATATTCCGCTATTGCAGCTAATTTTTCTATGGCAATGATATCCGAAGATTCAAAATCACTGGCATAAGCAATCCTTTCTATCCCTTTATAGCTATATTGAGGAGGAATAATTAGTATTGGGCAAAGGTTTTTATCTATTAATTTATTCGCAATATTTCCACTAAAGAAACCTCGTGAAGAATGTTCATCTTTCATTCCTATGACCAGCAAATCTATTTTTGATTTACTTATTCTGTCAACAATTCCTTTGCTTATTGATGTGTTTTGAGCAACCTCATATAATGGTTGATTTTTACTTAAATTTTGATTTAGGTTTTTTCGGCAATAGTCTTCCAGTAATTCTTTATGCTCATTCATTGCCAATTTATTTAATTGTTCAGGCGACCTAATATTGGATGTTCTTACAGGCGGAATATCATATATGTGAAGTACAACCAGTTTGGCTTTTACAGTTTCGCTGAGATTCAAAGCATAGTCTAAAGTTGAGATCGAATTTTTGGTGCAATCCGTGGCATAAAGAATAGTGTCCATAACAATTCATTTAAATAATAAGTCAATTTACTTCATTTCAGATCTGCATAACATGATTTTGGTCACAAAAGCTCTACATGACTTATATCATAAAAATTTGTCATGAACTAAACTATTTTTAATATCCAAACCAAAAGGAAATTTGTCATGGATAGCAGCAATAAATCAACTCAGCAAAATAAAATTGGAGAAGTAAACTGGCAAGAACTTTATATTCTTACAGATCATTGGAAGTCAGATCTGGAATTCTATAAAGACGATCTCAGGTTTTTACATCATTTGATTGATAAATATATTATCTGGATTACAAAAGACGATAACCTTAACCTGGTAAAAAATATACAGAAAAACCTTTTTGAGATTCGGAAAAAAAGTATGGATCTAATGAGGGAAGTTAACACACACCAAGGGAATTTGGGCCTTATGGTAGAAAATCCGGTTCAGAGTTCAAACCCCCAATTTATAGATGATCACGAAGATCTGGAAGATAAAATGTCAAAATTTGTAAAACTGTTTAGGTCCAATCGAAAAGAAGTATTTAGCATAACGGAATACATCATAGACAGCGAGGAATTACCAAATATTCTTAAAAACTAATCCAACGCAATACTTTTTATTATATCCTTAGAACACAGTTTTGATGATTGTTGATTTTTGATGCACTAAGTAAGCTTGATTAATCTTCAAATAGAAATACTTCGCTATATTTGCACCGCAATTTTAGTAAAAATGCCCACGTGGTGAAATTGGTATACACGCTACCTTGAGGGGGTAGTGTTCGAAAGGACGTGCTGGTTCGACTCCAGTCGTGGGCACAAAAAAACTGCTCCTGTAAAAAAAGGAGCAGTTTTTCGTTTAAAAGTATTACTATAAGCGTTTTACCCGGACATTTCTGAACCACACGCCCGCTCCGTGGTCCTGCAGAGCCAAATAACCATCATTACTTTTACCGTAATCAGGATAATCATTCCATTTACCACTATTGCGTTTTTCTTCCCAGTCTTGGGAGTTCTTATCAAATTCGACAATTTTCTGACCATTGAGCCAATGCTCGGCCTTACCTTTATTAAAAATAATCTTACTGGTGTTCCACTCCCCTACTGGTTTCAGGGTTTTGTTTTCATTGGCAATATGCATAGCATAATTGGCGCCGGTCTTTTGCCAATCTTCAAGTGGTTCTTCAAAACCTATATCATCCAATATTTGGTATTCAGGTCCGGTTTCATAGGGTGATTGATATATAGTATCCTCTACGACATGATAATTAGCACCACTATTGCCTCCTTTAGTTATCTTCCATTCAAATGCAAATTCAAAGTTGTCATATGTTTCTGTACTGATAATATCTCCTCCCACATCTCCGGCTTCACCAAAACATTCAATAATACCATCTTTAATTGACCAATTTGATGGAAGGGAATCCTGGTTATATCCCCTCCAGTCTGAAGGTTTCATGAGTTCAACCCATTCCGTGGTTACTATTTGAGCTTCTTTTGCAGTAGGTATTTGTACTGTTTTCTTCTCTGTATTCTTGCAGGCTCCAATTAAAAGGACCATACCAATAATCACTATACGCCGTTTCATAATCTTCAAATTTAAAGTAGTTTCATCCCAACAGGATCCCATTTAATGGCTTTGTCTAAATAATAACTGTCGTTGCAAGCTAAAGCAGGGGCCGCCGCACGATAACCAAAGACAGCGTCTTCCGTTACAGCTTTGCCTCCTCGGATAGCGTTGAACCAATTGGAAAAATGATCATAATGGGCTCCTTTATAACCTTCCTCGGCATCAAAAACTATTTCTTCCTGAGGAAGCATCTTTTTCCTGGAACTACCACCTGCGGTTTGTGACGCCTTGGCCTGCAAAAATGGGTCACTGTCAAATTCCTCATTATTTCTTCTTAAAATCACTTTTCTCCATTGGACATCCATAGAGCCCTCACTACCAACAATTCTCAGATAAGTTGTTCCCGAGGTACCATCTACAAAATTACAACGCAATGAAAGGTTAAAAGGAGGGTGTTCCTCAGAATCAGGATAATCGAATACTCCCAGAAGCACATCCGGTACTTCCCTGCCGTCTTTCCAATAACGCAATCCCCCGGACGAATATATTTGATTTGGTCCCTTTGAATTAGTTATAAAATGAAGGCTCGAAAAAAGATGAACAAAAAGATCTCCGGACATCCCTGTCCCATAGTCTTTGTAGTTTCTCCACCTGAAAAAACGGGTAGCATCAAAAGGACGCTTATTGGTATTCGAAATAAAAGTATCCCAATCTACCGTTTTTGTGGAAGCATCCTCTGGGATATTGTATTGCCAGGCCCCCGTAGGGCTTCTTCTGGCCCAAAAACCTTCGGCATAATTTATATCTCCAATTGCTCCCTGGGCTAGAAGTTCTTTGGCTTTTTCATTTCCAAGTGAGGACATCCCCTGACTACCAACCTGGAATACCATTCCCGTTTCATTCTGAGCTTTAATAACATCATGCCCCTCGTCTAAGGAATGAACCATAGGCTTTTCACAGTAAACATGTTTACCAGCACGCATGGCGTCTATTGAAATCTGTTTATGCCAATGATCAGGTGTTCCGATAATAACTGCATCCACATCTTTTCTGGCCAATATTTCCTTATATTGTTTCGTTGTAAACAGGTCCTTACCCCATTTTTCCCTGGCTCTCTCGAGATGACCATCATATAGGTCACAAACAGCAACTAATTTTACACCATCGTGTTTTAAGGCTGTATTTGTATCCTCAGATCCCATACCCCCTGCACCTATAAGAGCGATTTGTATATTACTGTTCGCACTATATTTTTTTCTGCTTAAATAAGAAATTTGAGGTCTTCTCCCAGCACCTATGATTGCCGGTGCACTGGCCAAAGCCAATGTTCCTGCTCCTATTTTCTTTAAAAACTGCTTTCTGGTTTGAGTGGTTTTTTTTGACATAATATACCATGGTTAGTTAGGTTAAATATATCCATTTATAATAGAATTTTTTAAATTTTAATGTCATAAACTAAAAAAAAACGATTGTTTTACCGATTTCTTCCGAAAAAATTAACGCAACTATCAAATACTTACGCTTTAAAATTGTAAATTTGTTTAAACATTATTTATAAATGATGAACAATGTAAAGAAATCATTTAGTATTCGTGATTTGGAAAACCTGTCCGGTATTAAAGCACATACAATTCGAATCTGGGAAAAAAGATACGGGTTATTGTCGCCAGAGCGAACCAGTACCAACATTAGGACCTATAGTCTGGCAAGTCTTCAGAAGCTTCTGAATATTACCTTGCTCTATAGCAACGGTTACAAAATATCTAAAATCGCAAAAATACCAGAGACTGATATACCGATTGTTGTCAGGGAGATCGTGGCCAAAAACAGTACAAAAAATCATGCAATCAATGCATTTAAATTGTCCATGATTAATTTTGACGTGTCATTATTCCAAAATACATATAATAGCCTGCTTTCAGAAAAATCTTTTCGAGATATTTTTTGGGAATACTTTATTCCTTTATTAAGTGAACTTGGATTACTTTGGCAGACAGATACTATTAGTCCATCGCATGAACATTTTATTACTAATTTGATTAAACAGAAAATTTGCACGAATACGGAGAAATTACAGTTGATGGAACCTACTCAACATGATAAAGTATTCGTTCTTTTTCTTCCTGAAAATGAAATCCATGAAATTGGGCTATTATTTATTAATTATGAAATTCTTCTTCGTGGTTACAAAACTATTTATCTGGGACAGACTATGCCTTTAGAAAACCTTGTAGACCTGGAAAACTATTATAATAACATATATTATTTGTCCTATTTTACAGTAGTACCAAACAAAGACAGATTAGGAAAATATTTTGATGACTTTACAAAACTTTTAAACCATAAAAATTCTAATTTATGGATTTTAGGTAGGCAAATTCAACACATAAATAAAGAAAAACTTCCGCCGCACATTCGTACCTTTGCATCGATTGAACAATTGTCAAAAGCATTATAAGTTACCAACAGCTGTAAAACCATGAATATCAACAATAAAAAAGTTGTAATCATTGGATCGGGTTTTTCATCCCTTTCTGCAGCCTGCTATCTGGCTAAAAAGGGCTTTAATGTTAGTCTTTATGAAAAGAATGATACAATTGGTGGAAGAGCCCGTCAGCTTACTAAAGATGGTTTTACCTTTGATATTGGTCCGAGTTGGTATTGGATGCCTGATATTTTTGATCGCTTCTTTGCAGATTTTGGCAAACAAACCTCAGACTATTACCAATTGGATAAACTAAGCCCGGCCTATAAAATATTCTTTGAAGACGATACTATCACGATTGGGGACTGCATGGATAAAATTTGTGAGGAATTTGAGCGAATTGAAAAAGGCAGTTCCAAGCATCTTAAAAAATTTATCGCCAAGGCACAAAGAAATTATGATATTGCCATAAATGAAATTGTCTATCGTCCCGGACTTTCCCCTTTAGAGTTAGTAACGAAGGATACTATAATAAGAGTAGACCAATTCTTTAAAACAGTAAGTCAGGAAGTTCGTAAAAAATTTAAAAACCCGAAACTTATTTCAACACTGGAATTCCCGGTGTTATTTCTTGGAGCCAAGCCGAGCAATACCCCTGCTTTCTATAGTTTTATGAATTTTGCAGATTTTGGACTTGGTACCTGGCATCCTAAGGGAGGTATGTACCAGATAATTCTAGCAATGAAAAGTTTAGCCCTGGAGTTAGGGGTTAGGATTCACACAGATAGCCCAGTAGAAAAGATCTTAGTGCATGAGGGTAAGGCAAACGGGATATTAGTGAATTCTGAAACAATAGTTGCTGATATGGTATTAAGCGGTGCCGATTATCATCATACAGAAACCTTATTGGACAGCGCTTATCGGCAATATTCTGAAAAATATTGGCAGAGAAAAACCTTTGCTCCTTCTTCTTTACTCTTCTTTATTGGGTTTGACAAAAAATTAGAAAATGTTGAACATCATAATTTGTTTTTTGACACAGATTTTGGTCAGCATGCCTCTGAAATTTATGACAATCCCAAATGGCCATCCAGACCTTTATTTTATGCGAACTTCCCTTCAATAACAGATAAAAGTATGGCTCCCGGTAACAAGGAAACTGCTTTTTTCCTGATTCCATTAGCCCCGGGATTAGAGGATACACCTGAACTTAGGGAACAGTATTTTGATATTATCTTGAAAAGATTCCAGGAACGGACTAAACAGAGTGTTGAAAATAATATTATATTTAAAAAATCGTTTTGTATAAATGACTTTAAAGAACAATACAATTCTTATAAAGGAAATGCCTATGGAATGGCCAATACATTATCACAAACGGCTTTTATGAGGCCAGGATTGAAGAGTAAAAAAATTAATAATCTATTTTTCACCGGACAACTTACAGTCCCCGGGCCAGGAGTTCCTCCTTCTTTAATTTCGGGAAAATTAGTTTCTGAATTAATAGAGAAAAATAATAATAGTTAGTAAATGAAAGCAATTTTCGATAATATTTCCTTTGAATGCAGCAAAATTGTAACTCAATCTTATAGTACATCCTTTTCGCTAGCTACAAAAATGTTATCCTCCTCCATAAGGGGTGACATATACAATATATATGGTTTTGTTCGTTGTGCTGACGAGATAGTCGATGCCTTCCATGACTATGACAAAGAGACATTATTCAACAAATTTGAAGAGGATCTTGAGACAAGTTTAATAGACAAAATAAGCCTTAATCCTATACTAAATGCCTTTCAACATACATACCATAAATACCAAATTCCACATCATTTGGTTAGTTCATTTATGAAAAGTATGAGAATGGATCTTAATAAAAGTGTTTACAGTACGGAAGCAGAATTTAAAGAATACATTTATGGATCTGCGGACGTTGTAGGCCTGATGTGTCTACGCGTTTTTGTTAAAGGGGACGATGATCGCTATGAAGCCCTTAAAGATTCTGCAATGGCTTTGGGGTCTGCGTTTCAAAAGGTTAATTTTCTAAGAGACCTTAAGGCCGATTATGAACATTTAAACCGTTCTTATTTTCCAAACACGAACCTCCTGGATCTAGATGAAACGTCGAAATTAAGGATTGTCGAAGAAATAAAAACAGATTTTAAAATGGCATTTGACGGAATAGTTCAACTTCCTAACGAAGCAAAATTTGGTGTTTATACCGCTTATAAATATTATTATAAATTGCTCCGTAAGTTACAGAAAACGCCGTCTATGGAAATCAAAAACACTAGAATACGGGTGCCCAACTATCAAAAATTCGGACTTCTTGCAAAGTCCTATGTAAATTATAAACTGAACTTATACTAGCATGAAAATTATAATCTGGATCTTAATTTTCCTTGGCACATTTGGTTTAATGGAGTTTATGGCCTGGTTTACTCACAAGTACATAATGCATGGTTTTTTATGGAGTTTGCACAGTGACCATCATAAAAAAGATCATGGTTCATGGTTTGAACGCAATGATGCTTTCTTTATATTTTATGCAGTTGTTAGCATGACCTTTTTCTATTTGGCGTCCTATACGTCCTTCTGGTACGGATGGCCATTAGGCTTTGGTATCATGGCCTATGGTGCTGCGTACTTCATGGTTCATGATATTTTCATTCATCAACGATTTAAAATGTTTAGAAATGCCAATAACTGGTATGCCAAAGGTGTACGCAGGGCGCATAAAATGCACCATAAGCATATTGGCAAAGAAAAAGGTGAATGTTTTGGAATGCTGATTGTTCCTTTTAAGTATTTTAAGAAATAAATGGGCTCAATATAGTATTCAATAAAATGGTGAATATCTAAGCTTCCGAAAGCTAATAATTATTTTAAGAGGCCATCCAATAGACTGCGAACGCTTTGTGAGTTCCAATCAGCAGATCCTGTCTCAGCTACAACAATATTTCCTTTTTTATCTATAATAAAAGTTGTTGGTAAAGCTGCAGAGTATAAGGTTTTTGGTGTAAATCCAGATTCGAAATAGACCGGCAAATTATATTTTTTCTTCATCATGAAGTTAGACACTTTTTCTTTTTTATCCCTGGCAATAAATAAAAAAGTAACCTTTTCCCCATACGCGTCATATAGCAGTTGTAAATCGGGCATTTCTGCAACACAAGGTGGACACCAGGTAGCCCAGAAATTAATAAATATAACATCTCCCTTGTAATCCAGGAGATTCACGGTATTACCTTTTGAATTCACCAGTTTAAAATCATAATCCTCTAAAAACTGCTGAGCTCTCTCTTCAACAGGAACAGGATTGTGAGATATTAACCTGTTAAGATATACTTTAGCATGAAAACCTATCGGTGTAAAAAAATAAAGCGCCAATAATAGAATAATAGCAATATTGACTAGCTGTGTCTTTTTTAATTTCACTTCTAATTTATTAATTCATTGATAAGGTTATAGATTGTTTTATTATCCCAATCGGCAATTCCTTCTTGTTTTACTCTAATATAGCCTTTTTTATCAATTATATAGGACGATGGCGGCTTAAGAATAGTTAAGGGGGATCTCTCACCAATAATAAGATAGGTTACCGGAAAAGTAAATTTATTCTCTTTCATAAATTCCTCTACTGGAAGCTTTTCCTCATCAGTAATTATATAGAAATCGACCTTATCCTTATATTTATCATATAGGTTCTGTATACTTTTGAGTTCTGCCGCACAGGGCAGGCGCCATGAAGCCCAGAAATTAATAAAAACTACATTCCCTTTGGATTTTTCAAAATTGAAGAATTCCCATTTCGCATTTTTTAACTTCCAGTTATAATCTGTTATTTGCTGTTGTTGTCCAACTTCAATAACCTCCGGACGAAAGGAAAATATTTGGTTTAATAAAACTTTACCATAATACCCAAGCGGGGTTACAAAAAAGGAAAGCACGAAAGCCATGAATAGTATATTTAAAATGGTTTTCCTGCTTACTTTCATTTTATTATGGTTTGACAAAACTAAATAACTCCCGAGAAATATCGGGAGTTACTTTATTAAATTTAATATGTAATTTATACCACATTGTCCTTCTTTATTACATTAAGAGCAGAACCTTCACGGAACCATTCAATCTGCTGCAGATTGTAGGTGTGTTTCGCTTGGATTAAATCCTTGGATCCGTCCGCATGCACAACTTCAATAATCAATGGTTTATCCGGAGTAAATTCTTTAATATCAATAAAGTTAAAGGTGTCATCTTCCTGGATAAGGTCATAGTCACTTTCATTCGCAAAAGTCAATGCTAACATACCTTGTTTTTTCAGATTGGTTTCGTGAATACGGGCAAAAGACTTTACAAGGACCGCCGCTACGCCTAAATGTCTGGGCTGCATAGCCGCGTGTTCACGGGAAGATCCTTCACCATAATTATGATCACCAACTACAATGGTCTTTATACCCTTGGCCTTATATGCTCTCTGCGTATCTGGTACCCCACCATATTCTCCACTTAATTGATTTTTTACAAAATTTGTCTTTTTGTTAAAAGCATTTACAGCGCCTATCAAGGTATTATTTGCAATATTATCCAAATGCCCCCGGTATCTAAGCCATGGGCCAGCCATTGAAATGTGGTCTGTTGTACATTTACCAAATGCTTTAATAAGAAGCTTCATGTTTTGAAGACTATCCGCAGAAATAGGTACAAAAGGTTCCAAAACCTGCAACCTCTCGGAATCTTTTGCTACGACTACTTCAACCCCACTACCATCTTCATCTGGTGCCAGGTATCCTGCATCATCAACCTCAAAACCTTTTGGTGGTAATTCAATTCCCACTGGTTCTTTTAATTTAATTTCCTTACCATCTTCATTTATTAGAGTATCATTCATAGGGTCAAAATCTAACCTTCCCGAAAGTGCAATGGCCGCTACCATTTCAGGAGAACCCACAAAAGCATGTGTGTTGGGATTACCATCTGCCCTTTTGGAAAAATTTCGGTTAAAAGAATGTACAATAGTATTTTTCTCATCGCCTTTGAGATCACTTCTGTCCCATTGTCCAATGCAAGGACCGCATGCGTTGGTAAAAATGGTTGCTCCCAGGTTTTCAAATATCTCCAGTAAGCCGTCACGTTCCGCCGTATATCTGATTTGTTCTGATCCCGGGTTAATTCCAAAATCGGATTTTGGCTTTATATTATTGTCCACAGCTTGCTTGGCAATAGATGCAGCCCTGGTTAAGTCTTCATAGGAAGAATTAGTACAAGACCCTATAAGCCCCCAGTCAACCTGAAGAGGCCAATCATTTGTCCTGGCTTTAGGACCTAGTTCGCCAACAGGTGTTGCCAAATCTGGTGTAAAAGGACCATTAAGATGTGGTCTTAGATCATTTAAATTAATTTCTATCAGTTCATCGAAGTACTTTTCCGGTTCTGCATAAACCTCTGAATCTGCGGTCAGATACTCCTTCACCTCATTTGCCGCATCGGCAATAGCACTTCTGTCTGTTGCACGCAGATATCTTTCCATGGAGGCATCATAACCAAAGGTGGAAGTAGTAGCCCCAATTTCTGCACCCATATTACATATAGTGCCTTTGCCGGTACAAGAGAGATTCTTAGCACCTTCACCAAAATATTCTACAATTGCTCCGGTTCCACCTTTTACGGTTAGAATACCAGCTACTTTTAGTATCACATCCTTGGCGGAAGTCCAACCCGAAATCTTACCTGTAAGCTTAACACCAATTAATTTTGGAAACTTAAGTTCCCAGGCCATACCTGCCATAACATCAACGGCATCTGCTCCTCCAACACCAATGGCTAACATTCCCAAGCCTCCAGCATTTACAGTATGTGAATCTGTCCCTATCATCATACCGCCCGGAAAAGCATAGTTTTCCAAAACCACCTGATGAATAATTCCAGCTCCTGGCTTCCAAAAACCTATTCCGTATTTATTTGAAACTGATTCTAAAAAGTTGAATACCTCGGCACTTGTGCTATTAGCAGTTTTTAAATCAATAGCCGCCCCGCTCTTTGCCTGGATTAAATGATCGCAATGGACCGTAGTGGGAACTGCAACCTTAGGCTTGCCCGCCTGCATAAATTGTAGAAGCGCCATCTGAGCAGTGGCATCCTGACATGCCACTCTATCCGGTGCAAAATCTACGTAATCCTTTGCTCGTTTAAAAGCCTTTGTAGGTTCGCCCTCCCAAAGATGAGCATATAAAATTTTCTCGGAAAGTGTCAATGGTCTTCCAACTATATCACGTGCCTTGTCAATACGTTCCGCTAAATTGGCGTAAACCCCTTTAATCATGTCAATATCAAATGCCATTATTCTGAGTTTTTTCTGTTAATTGAATTTCGTAAAATTAGTAAAACCCGCGGGGGTAAAGAAATTTTTAGAATAGGATTATATATTTAATATGGTTATAAGATCACTATATTTTTTAATTCTTCCAAACTTGAGAAAAATGGGAAATCGGATTTTCTCTGCCCAGGAGGTTCTATACTTTTTATAGCAATCAGACTGATTCGAAAAATAATCTTGTACCTTCTTCACAGAAGATCTACGATACTACATTAAAGAAGTTTATTTATTATCTCTTCTTCTGAGATACCTTCGGCCTCTGCTTTATAATTCTTAATTATTCTATGTCTGAGAATACCCATTGCAACCGCCTGCACGTCTTCTATATCCGGGGAGAATTTGCCATTAATTGCAGCGTGGGCCTTGGCCCCTAAAATAAGGTTCTGTGAAGCCCGTGGTCCTGCACCCCAATCCAGGTATTGTTTAACATAATCGGAAGAAGTCTCTAATCCCGGTCGGGTACTGCTTACCAATTTTACCGCATAATCCACAACATTATCCGGAACGGGTATTCTTCTAACCAAATGCTGAACTTCTAAAATCTCCTCTGCATTCATTAAGGAATTTACCTCAGGAAATTCATCATTGGTAGTTGTTTTTACTACTTGTGTTTCTTCCTCAACAGATGGATATTTTAATTCTATTGCAAACATAAATCGATCCAGTTGCGCTTCCGGAAGCGGATAAGTGCCTTCCTGTTCAATAGGGTTTTGTGTGGCGAGAACAAAATATGGCCGGGAAAGTTTATGCTGTACTCCTGTTATTGTTACTGCCCTTTCCTGCATAGCCTCTAAAAGGGCTGCTTGTGTTTTAGGTGGTGTTCTATTAATTTCATCTGCCAAAATTATATTGGCAAAAATAGGGCCCTTAATAAATTTGAAATTCCTATTCTGATCTAATATCTCACTTCCTAAAATATCACTGGGCATCAGGTCTGGGGTAAACTGTATTCTTTTAAAGTCGAGCCCCAAAATACGGGCAATTGTGTTTACCATTAAGGTTTTGGCTAATCCGGGAACACCAATAAGCAAGGAATGACCCCCTGTATAGATAGATAGAAGAATTTGGTCTATTACCAGGTCCTGGCCAACAATTATCTTAGCTATTTCATTTCTTAAAGCCTTATGTTTGGCTACTAAATTTTTGATTGCTGTAACGTCAGACATCCCGCTATTCCTTTATCCATTTATTGGCGAATTCACAATCTCTATTATCTCCGCCAACACTTACATAAGTATCCGCAATATGATCATTAAGCCATTTCCTAATAGTACTAAACTGCTTATCTCTTAGTGCAAGTTCCTGAATTTTAATATAGTCCTGGGCAAAATTTGCCTCGTGCTCATCATATCTATTAGAAACCATCAAAATCTTATACCTGGGTGGGCCTCCGTTAGGATCCTGATCCAAAGTAGGTTGCGATATTTCGTTGTCTTTTAAGTTCCTTACCTGATTATATAGTGATGGATCCATCTTAGTAAGTTCAAAACGTGAATCAAAATTTATAGGATTTCTTAATAACCCTCCGTCAAACTTAGTTTCTTTTTCGTCTGAAAAATTCAATGCAGCTTCAGCGAATGTATATTTACCTTCTATCAACTGTTTTCTTATGGTATCCAACTCAACTCTGGCCTTCTCAATAGAAGATTGAGGTATCTCTGGTTGCAGGAGAATATGACGCAGGTCCAATTCCTGGCCCCTTATCTTTTCAATCAAAATAATATGGTACCCAAAAGGAGTCTCAAATGGTTCAGAAATTTCTCCCTGGCGCAAGCTAAAAGCCACATCCTTAAATTCTTTTACAAAAGGTGTTTCCCTTGTCATGCTATAAAAACCACCTTTGGACTTGGAGCCAGGATCCTTTGAATATAAAATTGCTTTTACGCTAAAACTGGCATCATTATCTTCACAATCTGCCTTTATTTCATTTAACTTATTAATTGTTTTTTGTTTTTCCTCTTCAGGGATTTCAGGTATCTTAACTATCTGTGAAATTTCAAGTTCTGCGCCGAAAACAGGTCTTTCATCCTCGGGAATTTTACTAAAAAATTGTCTTACTTCTTCTGGTGTAACTTCAATTTCGCTGATAATTTTTTGTTGCATTTTCTCCGATAACATTCTCAACTTATTAATATTGTACAATTCTTCACGGAAATCTTCAACGCTTTCTTTATTGTAAAAACTAAGGACTTTTTCCATAGATCCTACCTGCTGCACCAATTGTTGCATTTGACGGTCACTGGTAGAATTTACCTCATCATCAGACACCAAAATACTATCCTGGACCGCTTGATGGGCATATAAACGGTCTTCCATTAACTTTCCCAATAAACCGCAGTGTGTAATATCGTCCATAGCAGCTCCCTGGCTACGCAAGTCTATCAGCGTTTTTTCAATATCGGAATCCAGAATCAGGTAATCTCCTACTACCGCCGAAATCCCATCTAGCTTAATCCTTTTAAATGTGTTTACAGTATCTTTTTTTACTTCATTATCAGCTACCAAAACAGTTTCTGGCGGTTCAATTTGAGTATCAGGGATAGAATCATTTTCCTGTGCTTGGGCACTGACGAAAACAATAAAAAAGAATAAAAATAACAGTAAGCTATTCCTGTTTGTCATATACTTCAAATACTTTTTCCTTAGTTGCTTCATCTATAATTTCTGTTTCCAGTTTTCTTATGTAGTTTAATTTTCTTCTATTAAGAAGTACCTGTCTTATGGTAGGTTCTATGTAAGAGAGTGGCGCAATTTCATTAACGCCAAGCACATCGTTTATCTTTGTCAAATATACCCCCATTGCATCCTCTAATTCAAAAAATTGTGATTTTTTTAAGTATCTACTTTCATTATCAATATTCAAGGGAGGAATTTCTTCAATCACCCGGGAGGCAGGAACCCAAAGTGAGTCATTAAAATTCAATTTTTTAAATTGTACACCTATAGAATCCAAATATTTAATGTCTTCCTGATTAAATCGCTTTAAACTCTCTGTTACCTCCTTTGTATTAAGAAATTGCAGGGGTAATTGAATAAACCTGAGTTTAATGATTTTTTCCTTGAGCTTAAAATTCTCTTTCTCTTCTTCGTAAAAGCTGCTTAATTCTGCCTTAGAGATTACCGTATCCTCTACCTGATTTACCAAAGCTTCTTTATAGGCCCTGGTATATAGATCTGTTCGGTAATTAGAGACTAATTGTTCAAATTCTGCGATCTTTTCATCAGGTAAATTAATCTTGGCTTTTTCCAGGAGTATCTGTTTTGTCGCCCAATTATTTATGTAATTGGTAACCATAGATGTACTATCCTGTTTTGTGATATTTTCACCAAGAACAACTTCAACCTCGTCCCAATACAAATAAGTATCCCCTACCCTGGCCAATGGTTCTTTGTTTACATCATTCTCCAAAAAAAAGGAATTACACGAAAATAAAAAGAAAACCAAGGCAGCAATTCCTATATATATTCTTATATTTTTTGTCTGTAGGTTTAAAAAACGCATTCGACAAAAATAAGAATTCAATTCTGCTGGGCAAGTAATAGCAATATGGATTAACACATTTTTAGTACCTGCATAAATTTATTTAGTACATTAGTAGAGCTAACTACCTTATTATCATGAAATATACAACTGAAATAGTCATCGATCTTTCCCGTGACGAGGTTCATAAAAAATTGGATAATCCTGAGAATATGAAACATTGGCAGGAAGGGCTCTTAGGCTATAAACAATTGTCCGGAGAGCCCACAAAAAAAGGTGCAAAAATGGAATTGTATTATAAAATGGGAAAACGAGAGATGACGCTGGTTGAGACCATTGTAAAGAATAATTTTCCTGATGAATTCCATGCTACTTATGATGCGAAAGGTGTTCATAATATCCAAAAGAACTATTTTGAAGTTATTGATGACCATACTACCAAATGGGTTTCGGAGTCAGAATTTCAATTTTCGGGGTTTATGATGAAATTAATGGGATTTATAATGCCCGGGGCATTTAAAAAACAGTCCGCTAAATCTTTAAGTGATTTTAAGGCATTTGCTGAGAAAGGTATCTCTGTAGCCAAATAAAAAGAATATCTGTGAGTAGAAAAATTAAATTAATCTGGGATTTCAGAGGACCTGAAGCAAAAGAAGTTGCCATGCATCACGAAAAGCATTTGAAAGATTATATCGAGGCTGAAAATTTGAGCCCGAATATTACCGGCAATGCAGATTTAAGTTCTATGCACAGCATTGCGTATATGGTGGTCGAAGAAGTTAATATGGCGGGTGTACGTGACGCCCTTATACCGCATAGAGGGGAAGTTTATTCAGAACAACACAACTAACGAAATGTACCGTGAATTGAGAGCTTTAAAACTAACTATTCTCGTACTATTCTTATTATCACTGGCATGTAATTCCAAGAGTAAAGAAAATAACCCAATGGCATTTGTTTTGGCCTCTCAAAACACATCCATCCGAAAAGTTATTGATAGTGCTGATCAATATGAAGTCCAAATACTTTATACCCAAATAGATCGAAGTAGTGATAGTATTATCCTGACTGATCATGAATTTCAGTTGGATGATATGAAATACTTCTATCCGGCCAGTACCGTTAAATTGCCAATTGCAGTTCTGGCCCTGGAGAAATTAAATTTTACAGATTCTTTAAATAGAGATACGCGTTACTACGTTGAAGGGGATTCAGTTGAAAACACCTTTGCAGAGGACATCTCCAAAATTATGGCTGTTAGTGATAATCATGCCAACAACAGATTATTTGAATTCCAAGGACAGGATGATATTAATTTACGGCTTAGAAACAAGGGAGTATTTCCTGTGAGAATTTCACACAGACTAGGTGTACATTCCGATGATGTAACCACAAAGCCTCTTATTTATTATATAAACGACAGCACTACCGGAACATCTGCGTCTATAATAAACACAGAACCTATATCACTTAGTTTAATCCGCTTAGTTCACAGCACGGAGTATTGAAAAGACTAATATTCCCGGAATTATTCAAGATAAATGAAAGGTTTAACCTTAGTGAGGATCAAAGAGAATTTCTGTTAAATGCTATGCAAACGCTCCCCAAAGAAGCTGGTTATGACCCTCAGGAATATTATGATGGCTACTGTAAATTTTTTATTTACGGGGATACACGAGACGCAATTCCCCAACACATTAACATCTATAACAAAGTTGGTTTTGCCTATGGCACTTTAACTGATTGCGCTTATATTGTCGATGAGAAGAATCATATAGAATTTATGCTTACAGCGACCATCTTAGTCAATAAAGATGGCATTTTTAATAACGATAATTACGAGTACGAGGAAATAGGCATCCCATTTTTGGCCGCGCTTGGCAGGGAATTTTACAACTATGCGCTTGAAACAAAAAAAGCACCGTAAAAACGGTGCTCTTAACTTTAAAAAAGTATAATATTAGGGCATAACAACATCTTCAATGATATGGATGACCCCATTTGAAGCCATAACATCAGTTTTGGTGACTTTGCTGTAATTTCCGCTCTGATCCATTAGATAGATCCCGTCGTCTTTAGAAACTGCCGTAAGCATTTCCCCGTTAAGGGTTTTTAATTCGGCTTTCCCGTTTCCTGCTTCTAATGCTGCAACAACTGCCGCGGCGTCAACTTTTCCTGCTACTACATGATACGTTAAAATAGCAGCTAATTGTTCTTTGTTTTCAGGAGCTAGAAGTGAATTCATAGTATTTGAATCAATTTTGGCAAAACCTGCGTTTACAGGGGCAAATACAGTAAAGGGACCATCTCCCTGAAGAGCAGTTACAAGGTCTGCAGCTTTTAAAGCACTTACCAGGGTTGAAAAATCATCTACAGAAACGGCGATATCTACTATGTCCATAGAATTGTCTTGTGCGGAGGTAGTTTGAGCAGAAAATAGTAGAGCTACCATTGAGAGAATTAAATAAATTTTTTTCATGATTTGTTTAAAGATTAATTATTAGTAATTATTTATGTGCATTATGCATTATTAGATACGCATTGATGAGGGCCGTGGATGAGCAAAGTGATTTTTTATCATATCTTTAACACAAGTTTATGGCAGCAGACCCAAAAGACATCGAATCCATCAATCTACTTCTCCAGGGAGATAAGAATGCCTTATATCTCCTATATGACAAGTACTCAGGAGCACTTTATGGGGTAATACTAAGAATGTGTAGAGAAGAAGATTTAGCCAAAGACCTTCTTCAGGAAAGTTTTATAAAAATTTGGAAAAATATAGGCTCGTATGATGCTGAGAAAGGCAAATTCTATACATGGGCCTATAGGATCGCTAAAAATACGACCTTAAATGCGCTTCGAAAATCTACGCCACTCATCCAATCGGAAGATTTAAGTGTATATGAAAATAAGAATGCTGATCTGGAGGTGACAGATTATACGGCTTTAAAAGGGATTTTATCGGAGTTGGAACCTCACCATCAGCAAGCAATTGATCTGGTTTATTTTAAAGGCCAAACACATCGGGAGGCCCATAAGGCAATGAATGTTCCCCTGGGTTCTTTTAAATCATACATAAGACAAGCCCTTATGAAATTACGGGAAAGACGTTCAGAACTTACATTGCTTATATTATTAATAGAAGTTTTTGGAAATGGATAAGAAAAAGATTTTAGAAGACGGGCTATTAGCGCAGTATCTTTTAGGAGAACTTTCAGATGATAAGGAAATACTAATTCAAAAGGGACTAAAAGAAGATGCTGATTTAAGAAGTATATTTGAAGGACTTGAAGAAGAATTTCAAAATATAGCTTTTGAAAATGCTATTCAACCACCTGATAGCGTAAAAATAGCATTAAGTGATGCTTTGGAGACCAATGGTGAAACCTCAAAAGTCAGGGACATTACTGTTCTTAAAAAAAGTGATACATTCAATTATGGCCGACTTGCTGTAGCGGCCAGTCTTGCTGCAATTTTTGCATTAAGTTCCTTTTGGTTTTACAACAGATGGCAGGCTTCAGAAGATAACTTAAAAGCACTGCAGGAACAGACTTTTGCCTTGCAGGATCGTTTGTCAAATTTGGAACAAACATTTGAAGTTACCAGTCAGCGCTATCAGTCCATAAACAACCGTAATGTAATTCCTTTGTTACTTAAGGGCAATAGGATATTTCCTGAATCAAGGGCAGTGGCATACGTAAATCATACTACAAAAAGTGTTCTAGTAAATTCACAGGGACTTCCGCCTTTGGAGAAAGATAAAACATATCAAATGTGGGCCGATGTTGATGGCATAATGATAAATATGGGTCTGTTACCGGCGGATACAGATTTGATCCCTTTAAAATATATAGACAAGGCCGAATCTTTTAATATCACCATTGAACCAGCCGGTGGTAATGACCATCCTACGGTTGAAAACCTGATCTCTAATGTCTTGCTTTAAAACAAACAGGATGCAGAGCAGGATTAATTTAAACATTTAGTTCAAAACACTTTGTTTAACTGGTTTCCCATAAAGGTCAAAGTCTGCCGCATCTGTAATTTCAAGTTCTACGAATTCTCCAATTTTAACGTAGAAGTTCTTTGCATCAACCAAAACTTCATTATCCACATCCGGAGAATCGTATTCGGTTCTTCCAATAAAATAATTTCCTTCCTTACGATCAATAATACAACGAAATACTTTCCCTATTTTTTCCTGATTTAACTGCCATGAAATACCGGATTGAAGCTCCATTATCTCATTCGCCCTTTGTTGTTTCACCTCTTCCTGCACATCATCTTCCAGTTTATAAGCATGGGTGTTCTCTTCATGGCTATAAGTAAAACAGCCAAGTCGTTCAAATCGCATTTCTGATACCCAGTTCTTTAAGGTCAGATAATCCTCCTCCGTTTCACCCGGATAGCCCACAATTAGCGTGGTTCTGATGGCCATATCCGGTACACTATGTCTAAAATCTTTTAAAAGCCCGGTAGTTTTGGCCTTAGTAGTTCCTCTGCGCATGCTCTTAAGGATCGGATCTGAGATGTGTTGTAAAGGTATATCCAGGTACTTGCAGATTTTTGGTTCATCTTTCATAACCTCAAGCACATCCATAGGAAACCCTGTTGGAAAGGCATAATGAAGGCGAATCCATTCTATTCCTTCTACCCCGGCAAGTGCCTTTAGTAATTCGGCAAGGTTCCTCTTTTTATAAAGATCAAGTCCGTAATATGTTAAGTCCTGAGCAATTAGTATAAGTTCTTTGACCCCATTTGATGCCAGTTTTTGAGATTCTAAAACCAATTCCTCTATTGGCTTACTCCTGTGCTTACCGCGCATTAAAGGTATTGCACAAAAAGAACAAGGCCTGTCACAACCTTCTGCAATCTTCAAATAGGCATAATTTTTCGGGGTTGTTGTTAAGCGTTCTCCAATTAATTCATGTTTGTAATCGGCTCCCAGGGCCTTTAACAAATTAGGCAGATCACTGGTCCCAAAATATTCATCAACATTAGGAATTTCCTTTTCCAGATCCGGCTTATAACGCTCACTCAAACATCCTGTAACAAAAACTTTATCTACCTCTCCTGATTGCTTTTTATCTACATATTCCAAAATGGTATTCACGCTTTCCTCTTTGGCATTAGCTATAAAACCACAGGTATTTATGACTACTATATTCCCTTCCTCTTCATGCACTACCTCTTTATCATTAGCTCTGAGTTGTCCCATAAGAACCTCAGAGTCGTAGACATTTTTGGAACATCCCAGGGTTACAACATTTATTCTATTTTTCTTTACCGACTTTGTTCGCATGGGTTTTCTTTAGCCGTGCAAAAATACAATACAATAGAAGAAGAGCCACCTTTTAACAAGAATTCTTCTCATTCTGCGTTAAACCATTAATAGTAGTATTGGTCTAATTAGAAATTAAAACCATATGAAACACCAAATTCAAGGACTATTTTTAATTATCATATTCCTGGGCTGTTCGGCATGTTCCAATAATTCAGATGATTTAAACGATGAGATAATTGAAGAAAATCCGGATGCATCCCTATATTTTCCAAGCACTGCTTCTGATGATTGGGCAACAGTAAGCCCTGAAGAATTAGGCTGGAATACAAACAATAAACAGCCACTGATAGATTTCCTTGAGGAAAAGGATACCAAGGCATTTCTAATTTTAAAAGATGGCAAAATTGCCATGGAAGAATACTTCGGAACTTTTAAGAAGGATAGCCTCTGGTATTGGGCATCGGCAGGTAAAACTCTAACCGCGTTCACAGTTGGTATTGCACAAGAAATGCAATTGCTGGATCTGAATGATAAAACTTCCGATTACCTGGGTGAAGGCTGGACATCAGCACCTGCAGACAAAGAAAATTTGATCACCATATGGAATCAATTGTCCATGACAAGTGGCCTGAAGGATACTGCATTTGATTGTGTTACAGCAGCTTGCCTGGAATATGAAGCTGATGCAGGTAGCAGATGGGCCTATCACAATGGACCTTATACTTTATTAGAAAGTGTTGTAAGCGAAGCCGCAGGTACTACTTTTAGTTCTTTTTTCAATACCAATCTTAGAAATAGAATCGGTATGAATGGATTTTGGTTATCCACCAATGGTTTGAACAATGTTTATTTTAGCACAGCCCGAAGTATGGCAAGATTTGGCTTACTCAATTTAAATAATGGCGTGTGGAATGACGAAATTATATTAGGTGATTTGACTTTTATATCTGAAATGAAAAACACCTCCCAGGAACTGAACAAGTCCTATGGATATCTTTGGTGGCTCAACGGGAAAGAGAGCTTTATGGCTCCCTCTTTACAAGTGGTATTTAATGGGTCCCTCACACCAAACGCACCAGCCGACATGTATTCCGGACTTGGCAAAAATGATCAAAAATTATATGTTGTTCCCAGTATGGGACTGGTTATAGTTAGAATGGGGGAAAATGCAGGGGAGAGTTTATTAGGCCCCTCAAGTTTTGACAATGCCCTATGGGAGAAAATTAGCAACCTTATAGATTAAGATTCATTTTTTAAGAATTAAATGACTTTTAAGTAAGTATTCTGTCAATGCAATACATAGCCTAGTTGGAGGTTTACACCAAAGTCTGCATTTGTGATAGACCCTTCAGGAGGGTTACTGTCATAATTGTAATAAAATGTGAATCCAACCTTAAAATTATCATTCCAAATACTGATACTTGGATTAACGTTAACATTCACTCTAGACCTTGAATCACCCGTAATGTATGGAATATAGCTGATATTGGTATTTACTTGTACTTTTGGGCTCGTAAATTTATAAACCGACCAACCCACCCGAATGAGTCCCGCAAGATCCGTTGTTGGGTCAAAATCATCAAAAGGAGTTTCATTGATACCACTTAAAGCGGCGCCTACATACAATCTATTCCAGGTGTTGTACGTAATATCTTTAACCCCTCCCAGACTTACATTATATCTTCGTTTGATACCCAATTGCAAATTCGTACTTGTACCAACTGCAACTAAAGTAGACCATCTGTTCTTGAACAGTCTTTGCCACGAAAGATCAATTTCCGAGTTATTTGTAGTTATGCTATCTCCCTGATATGACAGGTTTACATTCCAGGTTAACTGAAAATACGTTTTCTTCTTCCTGTAATCCAAATTACCAGATAGGGCTAGTGTAGATACATCGCTACTTTTTTGATAATTAGCGCCAAGACTTATATTTCCGCTTAATCGCATCCATAAATTCCTTTTTATCGGATATACTTCAACAATATCATCAATGTTTATTAATTTTTTTTGGCCATCCATCATAATATAAGTCGAACGACCATTCTCAGAAGCGGTGAAAGAAGAATAATAAATCACACCATTTTTCAATTTTATTTCAAATTGCTTATCTGAAATAATGGTTTTTATAAAGGGTTCTTCCAAACTTATGGTTCCCATGCCCTCCATTTTCCAGGTAACCACTGCATACTCCAACTTTTTGAAATCTCCTTTTAATATATTTCCATTCACATGAACTATTGTGTCTGTTTTTTGAGCAAGACCTTTTATTTGTGGAAAGGTCATTAAAATTAATAATAGAACAATATGTATAGCAGTCTTATTCAAATTTTACTTTTATAATATCATCTATTAAATTTTGATAGAGTCATTAATATTTTTTTGAAAAGATAAGCATTTATAGTAGCTATTTATATGCTTTTGGAGGTTTTCTCAAATTTGTGGCCGTTTCAAAGGCGCGTCCCAATTTAAGTAAGTTAGGCTCCTGAAATTGTTTTGAAATAAATGTAAGGCTTATCGGCTCCCCGGTTTCCTTGTATCCCATAGGCATAGTTAATGCAGGATATTTGGCCACTGCCGCATAGCTTGCATGGTAATTATTTATAGACAAAATGGCATCTAATTGGTGTTTATCCATAGGGGTATCAAAAAATAATCGTCCGTTTTCCTCTAATCTATTTTTAATGAGTTGCAATTCCTCCAATGAAGTTGAATCTTTAAGTATTCCATCAAAAATTGATTGCCCGTAGGGAATACGCAACATAGAATCAGCTAAATTAAATTTAACAATCTCCTCAAGAGTGCGCATTGGAATTTCTTTTTTATTTTGTACGTTGGCGTTGAGATATTCAGGAAGATCATTTTTCATATCAATGTTGAGAAGCGTTAGAAACCCATCCATGGATACCTCCGGTTCAGTAAGCTCAAATATTATGGCGCCCAGTTTTCTAAGTCTGTTTACCGTATTCTTATAAATAGAATCAGTTTCCAGCAGATCTTTAAATACCCCTAAACGCTTCCCTTTTAAAGTCCCTGCATTGAGAACCGCATTTAGATAATCTTCGTTAGTTCCCACAGATTTTTTATCATCCTTATCCTTACCCGTCATTGCCGATAATAAAATGGCATTATCCACAACATTCCTTGTCATTGGTCCGGGAGTATCAAGGGTACTTGAAATTGGCACAATTCCTGTTCTGCTTAAAAGCCCTATGGTTGGTTTTAAACCCACTACCGAATTTTGACTCGATGGAGAGAGAATAGATCCGGATGTTTCTGTGCCAACCGCGCCAATTGCATAATTTGCGGCCATTGAAGTACCACTTCCTGAACTGGAACCCCCTGTTTCATAAAGACCTCTCCCATAAGGGTTTAATGTTTGGCCACCTATAGCACTATACCCCAATGGACAGCCATTACATATATAATATGCCCATTCACTAAGATTAACTTTGCCTAATATCAAAGCTTTGTTTTTCTTTAATTGTTCGACAATAAAGGCGTCTTCGGTTTCATTATCTTTCAGTGCAATTGATCCTGCTGTTGTATTCATCCCGGCAGCACCAATATTGTCTTTAAGGAGAATAGGCATACCAAAAATAGGATGACGGTCTTCTGAAATTAAATTATCGAGTTCCCTGGCTTCTATTATTACATTTTCATTTAACGCGATAATAGTATGTAGCGTAGTGCTGCTATCCAATTCAAAACGATAAATTCTATAGAGAAAAAACCGAACCAAATTTTCATATGTCAATCTTCCCTCTTTAATGTGCCCTTGTATTGTGGGTATATCCTTTTCAAGAATTAAGGGTTTTAATAGTTCATATTCGCTTTCCGGCATTTTAACCACTTCGTGATACAGCGGCCGGAAACTCTCATTTTTGTCTGACACCCTGGACTGTATAAGTTTGAAACGCATTCGCGATTTTTCATGCTCCTGGTTCGCAGCCACTTCAGAGGAGTCATTATAGGACTCCCAAAGCACTACTGAGGAGTAATCAATTTCCTTAGATTCCTTACATGAAATGATTAATATAAGTCCAAAAAGATAAATTAGTTTATTCATCGTTAATTCTTGACCTGTTTATTTCGCCAATCGTAGATGTTTTGTTCATTCATGCGAACAAATTCATCTTTATCTTCTTTTTGTGCTAATTCCAATGATTTTTGTGCTGAAATAATGGCACTACCGTAATCTTTCAAAGCTGCTTCAACCAAAGATTTAACTCTTTAAAAATAATACGTATCCCCTCCTAATTCAATGGCCTTATTTAGATAAGACAGGGCTTCCGGATATGATTCTTACTGCTCCTGCAGATATCGTGCCGCTTCATAATAAGTTTGAGCGGTAGGATTTTCTTCTATTTTTAGTGCAATTTCCTGTCTCATTTTTGTATCCGTATCTACTGAAATTGGTATTTTTATTAGTGTTTGTTCCCAAATCCAAAGCATATTAATGGAATTGTGGTCAATTTCATCAAAAGTAATCAGGAAATTTTCCTGGTAATTAGGAATTTCTTGTGGTTTTATCCGAATCCTGAAAGCATCATCTTCCGGATCATAATCTTTTCTTCCATCTCCCCAATGTTCCAAATTTTTGTGAAAAACTACGTCCCAAAAATCTTTATTTGGAAATGCATAAAGGGCATATGTGCCATTGGGCAAATAATTCCCCATAATAGTCAAATCGCTATCTGATGTAAATTTGGTAGACTCATTTGCGCCAACACGCCAAATTCGCCCATAAGGGACAAGACCTCCCAGTACTTTTCTGCCCTTTGCTCCGGGTCTGGAATAAGAAATGGTGATTTTAGTAAGACCAACATCCTGTTCAACCTTCGAAAACGGACTGGCTTTAGGAGCCTCAATTTGCGCCGCAAGTACTACTGAAAAGAAAGTAAAAAGTATGAGATTTAAGACTTTCAATGGGCTATATTAAAGAATGAATCCACAAATTCATATTTATTGAATACCTGAAGATCCTCTATTCCTTCCCCTACACCAATATATTTAACCGGAATCTTAAACTGATCTGAAATACCAATGACTACTCCCCCTTTGGCCGTACCATCTAATTTTGTTACTGCTAATGAAGTTACCTCTGTAGCCTTTGTAAACTCTTTAGCCTGTTCAAATGCGTTTTGTCCGGTAGATCCGTCAAGTACCAAAAGTACTTCATGTGGTGCATCCTCAATGACTTTTTGCATAACCCGCTTTACCTTGCCAAGTTCATTCATTAAATTGACTTTATTATGCAATCTGCCAGCGGTATCAATCAAAACAACATCTGCACCCTGGGTAACGGCCGAACTTAAGGTATCAAAGGCAACAGAAGCAGGATCGCTGCCCATTTTTTGTTTCACTAAAGGTACCTCTACACGATCTGCCCAAACCTGCAGCTGATCTATAGCGGCGGCCCTAAAAGTATCAGCTGCCCCTATTACAACTTGAAGTCCTTGTTTTTTAAACTGATAGGCCAGTTTTCCTATGGTGGTGGTTTTACCTACCCCATTAACACCAACAACCATAATAACGTATGGTTTTTTGTTCTTAGGCACACTGAATTCTTCCTCTTCACCCACATGAGTTTCTGATAATAGACCTGCAATTTCTTCCCGGAGAATTCCGTTCAGTTCATCGGTGCCCATATATTTATCCCTGGAAACCCTTGCCTCAATACGTTCAATAATTTTTAGTGTCGTGTTCACTCCAACATCAGAAGTCACTAAAACTTCTTCCAGATTATCCAAAACGTCATCGTCTACTTTGGATTTACCAGCTACAGCCTTGCTTAGTTTGGATAAAAAACTGGTTTTAGTTTTCTCTAATCCTTTGTCTAAGGTCTCTTTATTCCGGGATGTAAATATTTTTTTAAATAAGCTCATGTCACCTCAAAAAGTCGTTAGACAAATATATGAAATTAAAAAAGCCGCTATCAATAGAAAGCGGCTCAGAACTCAATTTTAGTCAGTTTGTTACTTCTTATTCATCCATTCGTTCACCATTTCCGGTGGCATAACGGATTCTACAAAGGTATAGGCACCTGTTTTAGGTGATTTTACCATTTTTATAGCTTTGGTAAGTCTTTTAGAACTAGATTGTAAAGTTGCTACCGTCTTCTTTGCCATGCTTTCTTATTTTATCTCTTTATGAACAGTCATCTTCTTGAGAATAGGATTAAATTTTTTAACCTCTAACCTATCAGGGCTATTCTTCTTGTTCTTGGTTGTAATATATCTGGATGTTCCTGGCATACCAGAGTTTTTATGCTCTGTACATTCCAATATTACCTGAACTCTGTTTCCTCTTTTTGCCATCGTAATCTATATATTGAAGGATTATTTAATCAATCCTTTAGCTCTAGCTTCCTTTAAAACAGCAGAAATGCCTTTTTTGTTTATCGATTTAAGAGCCCTTGTAGAAACCTTCAAAGTGATCCATCTATCTTCCTCCGGAATATAAAAACGTTTCTTGGAAAGATTTACATCAAATCTTCTCCTTGTTCTATTGAGAGAGAAGGATACATTATTCCCAAACATAGCTCTCTTTCCGGTAAGTTCACAAACTTTTGACATTACGCTACTTTTTACTTCTTTTTGCAGCATCTGGAAAGCCCTATGCACTGCTTTTTGGACTATTCGAGTACGGTGATTTCCCATTGTGAATTTTTCCACTAAAACATCATTCGGAGTAGCAATTGCAATATAAACAGTTCCAATGGCTACATCCGAATCACCTTTTGTAGGACCTGCATTGCCTGTTGTTGCCATAGCAAAGTCTGCCTTCAATAATTCCCTTACATTAACAGCCATTGCTTTTGCAACTTCTGCGCTTACTACTGAATTCTTTTTTACCAGCTCCTCAGGCACCTTAAGAACATCTATTTTGACCTGAGTGGCATAACTTACCACGCTCCCTAAAAAATAAGCCGAGGCACCTGGAATTGCCGTAATTTGTTCTGCAATTTTGCCTCCGGTAAAACTTTCAGCTGTGGCCAGGGTCATTTTCTTTGAAGTAAGCAATTTGGCAACTCCAGATTCTATAGACCCATCCTCTTCTTCCCCATATATGATATCCCCGATTATGGAATACAATTTTGCCGATTCTTCTTTGACCGCATCTTCTATAACATCCTTGTCTGCTCCTTTTGCCGTTAATCGCAACCGAACCTTGCCCAAATTAGGGAGGTAAGCCAGCTTAACAAAAGAAGGTAAATTTTCCGCCCAATCCTCTATTCTTGCCGCAATGGCGCTTTCGCCCAGGCCATATGTCATTATTGTCTTATGATAAATATGCGGGCGATCAAAAGTTGCCACAATCTTTGGGATAACTTCATTGTTTATAAGATTTTTCATCTCAAAAGGCACTCCCGGAAGTGAAATAAAAGTGGCTTTTTCGGTAGTAATCCACATCCCCGGGGCCGTACCATGGGCATTGTGCAATATCTGAGCTTTAGAGGGGACGAAAGCCTGTTGCCGGTTGATATTGGAAATAGGTGTGGTAATATAATTCTTAAACAACTCTTCTATGTGAGCCAATACCTGCTTGTTTTCAACCAGGTTATCATCTAAAAACTCACAGAGGGTATGTTTGGTTATATCATCCTTGGTTGGTCCTAAACCACCAGTAATAATGACAATTTTTGCCCGCTTCCCGGCATCTGATAAGGCCTTTAGTATATGAGATCTATCGTCCTGAACAGAAGTTATCTGAAATACCGAAACCCCAATCTTATTTAATTCACCTGCTATAAAGACAGAGTTTGTATCTACTATTTGGCCAATTAGAATTTCATCGCCAATGGTAATAATTTCAGCAAACATCAGAAATTAAAGTCTTTTTTAAGTTCAGAAATTACCTGATGAATATCTTTTTTTAGTAAGGGAAACTTTTTCTCAATTTCTTCCTTATTATTGGGGCTTTTACCTCTTGTTTCAATATCCAGGGCAATTACTCTGCTCTGTTCCATGCCCAATAAATCTACATTCGGCTTTATTTTATGTGCCAGTTTATAGACGTTTTCGTAATCACCATTTTCAATTGCCTTCTCAAGATCTTCAAGATCCTGGGGAACTTCCTCAAGGAATACAGAAATAACAGAGTTTATGAAATCCTCATCCCCTTCAGCCATCTCATTTATTTTATCTAAACTGTATATCATTTATTTAATTTTTACGGTAAGTAATTCTTCACCTTCAAGCATGGCCGAAAGGTAATCATTTGCACTTATTTTACCAACACCAGCGGGAGTTCCGGTAAAAATTATATCTCCCTTTTTTAACATAAAGAATTTAGAGACATATGAAATTAGTGAATCTATGTTCCATAACATTAAAGCTGTATTTCCCTTTTGGACTATTGTCCCATTTTTTGAAAGTGAAAAATTCAATTTGTTCAAGTCTTGAAAATTAGTCTTATCTACCCATTTTCCTATTACAGCCGAACCATCAAAACCTTTAGAAATTTCCCAGGGAAGACCTTTTTCTTTTAACTTGGATTGCAGATCTCTGGCTGTAAAATCTATACCAAGCCCAATCTCATCATAATAGGTATGGGCAAATTTGTCATTAATATGTTTACCTACTTTTTTGATTTTTACCAAAACTTCTATTTCATAATGAATTTCTTTTGAGAACTCCGGGATATAAAAATCTTGTTCCTTTGGAAGAACAGCAGAATCGGGCTTGATAAACACCACCGGATCCCTGGGCCTTTCATTGGCCAGTTCCTCTATATGATCCACATAATTACGACCAATACAAATGATTTTCATCTATTATTTCCTGAAACTTTTAGCTTAATTTATTATTCAGCTGACTTAGTTTTATCTGAGTAAGTACCTTTTTGGTATACAGAGGAAAATCCGCATTCAGGATCCATCCAAAATAACCTGGTTCCTGGTCCAATACTGCCAGTACTTTTTTACCCTTATGTTTCCCAAATGAAAATATTTCTTCCCCATTTTCATCCAAAACAATAAAACCTGCAAAATCTACAGACTGTTTCCGTCTTGAAAAATCAGACAGATTCTTTATGTTGTTTTCAAGCTCTGGATAACGATCTAACTGAGATAGAAGGACTTCGTAAGTTGCCATGGTATCGGCTTCAGCACTATGAGCATTATTAAGGTCTTTATCGCAATAAAATTTATATGCTGCCTCCAGGGTACGTTTTTCCATCTTATGAAAAATGGTTTGAACATCTACAGATAACATGTTTTTTAGATCGAAATCAATTTCTGATCGAAGCATTTCTTCCGCCAGAAGTGGGATATCAAAACGATCCGAATTAAAACCGGCCAGATCGCAGTCCTTTATTATGTTGAAAATTTCTCTGGCCAACTCCTTAAATTTAGGTTCGTTGGCAACTTTCTCATTAGAAATACCATGAATTGCAACGACCTCATCAGGTATGGTCATTTCAGGATTAACCAGCCAGGTCTTACTTTCTTTATTGCCATTAGGAAATACTTTCAGAATGGAAATTTCAACGATTCGGTCCTTGGCGACATTGGTGCCCGTGGTTTCCAAATCAAAAAAACATATGGGTTTGCTGAGTTTTAGTTCCATTATAGAGGGATATTTAAGCAAAGATAATTTTTAAAATAAAGTTAAACAGGACTTAAAAACATATCTTTTAAGAGATTTTGAACAAAGGCATTCCAATAAACATATCATCTAAAAGTATTTAAGATGCCATTATTGTAATGAAAGTCTACATATTTTGCATTCGGTAACTTCCAAAAAAAGACTAAATCTCCCTATCCATATCCCAGGCCTCAAGATAATCTGCAATGGTTTTAACGAACATACCGCCAAGAGCCCCATTTACAACACGATGATCATAGCTATGTGAAAGAAACATTTTACTACGGATACCAATAAAGTCGCCCTCTGCTGTTTCTATAACAGCCGGCATTTTTCGAATGGCTCCCAGGGCCAATATTGCCACCTGAGGTTGGTTAATAATTGGTGTCCCAAAAACACTTCCAAAAGATCCTACGTTTGTGACTGTATAAGTGCCGTCTTTTACCTCATCTGGTTTTAGTGCATTGTTTCTTGATCTGTTCGCGAGATCATTGACTACTTTGGCCATTCCAACCAAATTCAGCTGATCTGCATTTTTTATTACAGGTACAATCAGATTTCCATCGGGCAATGCAGCAGCCATTCCAATATTAATATTCTTTTTCCGTATTACTGTTTCCCCTTCTACTGAAATGTTAACCATTGGATATTTCTTTAAAGCCTTTGCGACGGCCTCAATAAAAATTGGCGTAAATGTTAACTTTTCTCCTTCACTTTTCTGGAAAGCATCCTTAACCTTATTCCTCCACGCAACCACATTGGTAACGTCTACTTCAATAAAACTTTGTACGTGTGCTGAAGTGGAGATACTCTCTTTCATATGATGGGCAATAAGTTTACCCATCCTTGTCAATGGAATAATCTCATCTTCACCATTAGACTGTACCCTGGTAACCTGATGCGGTTCTGTGCTAACAGGAGTTTCCTGCTTTAATGGTTCAGGCACCTTCACTGGTGTTACATCAGGTTTTGCAACCGGAGTGATTTCAGGCTTCTCAATCTTTATATAGGCCAAAATATCATTTTTGGTAACCCTGCCTTCTTTACCAGTACCTTCTATATTATCCAATTCAGCTGCCGTTATACCTTCTTCTCTGGCAATATTTTTAACAAGGGGAGAGTAGAAGCGGGTTGTATCGGCTAAACTTTGAGCTGAGCTGCCAACAAGTTCCTGAACATTGCCCACTTTTTCTTCTGAGACAACTACTTCCTCTGGAAGAATTTCGGTCGATTCTTCTTTTTGGTCTGCAGAGGTGACTCCTGCGGACTCTGATTCTCCATCCATTTCTATAACAGCCACCGTCTGTCCAACTTTAATGATATCGTCAATATTAAAAAGTTTTTCCAGCAATACACCCTCAACTTCGCTGGGTACTTCAGAGTCTACCTTATCTGTCGCAATTTCAAATACCGCCTCATCCATTTCTATCGTATCGCCAACCTCCTTTAACCAAGCAGTTAAGGTAGCTTCTGCAACACTTTCACCCATTTGCGGCAATTTCAATTCAAATTTTGCCATATTACTATTTATAGTGCTTTTTTGTACAAATATTTTGCAAAAATACTAAAAAAACGCCCCTATTTTTAAATTTATTGTATGAATTATCTTCATGTAGCCTTCATGGAACCTTCAAATGGAATTCTGTTAAGAATGCTTCTTCCCAATGTGACTTCATCCGCATATTCCAATTCATCACCTACCGATATTCCTCTCGCAATTGTAGAGATTTTTATATCAAAGGGTTTTAATTGCTTATATATATAAAAGTTAGTGGTATCACCTTCCATGGTAGAGCTCAGTGCAAAAATCAGTTCTTTTATTTGATTTTGACTTACTTTTGAGATCAAAGAGGGAATGGTTAAATCCTGTGGACCAACACCCTCCATCGGAGATATTTTGCCTCCAAGTACATGGTACAAACCCCTGTACTGACCAGTGTTTTCAATGGCCATTACATCTCGAATATCCTCAACTACACAAACCACATCTTGCTCCCTTTTAGGGTTTGCACAGATTTGACATAATGCAACATCCGATATATTATGGCAATTTGAGCATAATTTAATTTCCTCTCTAAGGGCCAGAAGCGAACGGGACAAATCTGAAGTTTGTTCCCCCGGCTGGTTTAATAGGTGAAGTACTAACCGCAATGCAGTACGTTTTCCAATTCCCGGCAACTGAGACATATGGTAAACCGCATTTTCTAAGAGTTTAGATGAAAATTCCATAAAGGCAAAATTACATAATGTTTTAAGTTTTTGTACTTTGCGCTAGTAATTTATTTTTATGACAGCATCGCATATTCTGCTTCTTATTGGCGGTTATTTCTTCTTGCTATTGCTTATCTCTTACTTCACCGGAAAAAACGATTCCAATGCTGATTTTTTTAAAGCAGGAAAACAGTCGCCTTGGTATTTGGTAGCTTTTGGTATGATTGGCGCTTCTTTATCCGGTGTCACGTTTATATCCGTTCCCGGCTGGGTAGAAAGTTCCCAGTTTAGTTATATGCAGGTTGTTTTCGGGTACTTGGTAGGATATTTTGTGGTTGCTTTTATTCTGATGCCTATCTATTACCGATTGAATGTTATCTCAATTTATGAGTACCTCAAAGAGCGCTTTGGAATTGTCAGTTATAAAGTAGGTGCTTTGTCTTTCTTTATTTCCAGGGTGTTAGGGGCCTCTTTCCGGCTGTTTTTAGTAGCCATAGTTCTACAACAATTTGTATTTGACGCCTGGAATGTACCATTTGAACTTACTGTAGTCTTATCTATTCTCTTAATATGGATTTATACTTTTCGAGGGGGTATTAAAACAATTGTTTGGACAGACACGCTGCAGACCCTTTTTATGCTATTGTCTGTGGGGTTATCTATTTACTTTATTAATTCAAAATTGGGTTGGAGCTTTACGGAGTTTATTAATTCAGAAGAATTAAAAGAGTACAGCAAAGTTTTCTTTACCGATGATTTTTACGCTAAAAACCACTTCATTAAATCTTTTATAGGTGGTATGTTCATCACTATTTGCATGACCGGACTCGATCAGGATATGATGCAGAAGAACTTAACCTGTAAAAATTTAAAAGATGCCCAGAAGAATATGGTTTCCTTCAGTCTTATCCTGATTGTGGTAAATTTTGTTTTTCTGCTTTTGGGGGCTTTACTTTTCATTTATGCCAGCAAATTCAATATTGCAACGCCACTAATGGACGGGGAACCAAAATCTGATCTTCTTTTCCCTGAAATAGCCTTAAATAGTGGCTTGGGTGTTACCGTGGCAATCACTTTTATACTTGGCCTGATTGCAGCGGCCTATAGCAGTGCAGATAGTGCCCTTACCTCTTTGACAACTTCTTTTTGTATAGATTTTCTTGGAATTGAACAAAAACCAAAAAATGATCAAAAAATATTACGGAAAAAAACGCATATCTGGATGAGCGTGCTCCTGATTCTAGTGGTCATACTATTCAAATACGTTTTAGACAGGAATGTTATTGATGGCCTTTTGACTGTTGCTACTTACACTTATGGCCCACTCCTGGGCCTGTTTGCTTTTGGCATATTTACAACTTACAAGGTACAGGACAACTATGTTTGGATTGTTGCAATTACATCGGTACTGCTTGTAATTGGAATTGCCAATATACCTCCTGCATACCTGGGAGGATATGCTGTGGGATATGAACTTTTACCTGTTAATGGGTTATTTACTTTTATTGGGTTATATGTTATTAGAAGAAAAACTAATTAATATTGATCCGTAGCCAATAGCACCAAAGTACATGCTATTTCTACTTCAATTTCATTGTTGTTTAAAATTTTATAAAACTCAGGGTTTTCCGTACCCGGGTTAAAAATCACCCGATTAGGATTAATTTGAATAATTTGTTCATAATACTCCTTTTGTCGTTTTTGATTAAGATATAAGGTAATGGTATGAATGTCTTGAAAGTCTTCAAGGCTCGAACTAATCTGTACACCTGATACATCACCGATCTTTGGACCAAAAGCCATGGTTTCGATATCTTTTGCCCGCAATCTAATTATGGCCAAATAACTGTAGCGATTTGGATTTAATGAAGCCCCAAAAACAAGTGTAGTTTTCATAATGTACTTCGGTCACGTTAAAGTGTGTTAATTACTGTAACTATTCATATTAATATTCGTCTTTTGGTAAACAACCAAAGACTTAATTCGTTGTGGTGCTATATTTTTATAGTTAATGGTTAGTGTTTAATATGGCCCATCAACGAAAGAAACCCCGACAAATCTGTCGGGGTTTTATTATTATATTACACCAGGTTAATTGTAAGCATTTTCCACCCATTGATAAGCAAAGATACTATTTCAATTTAATCAATTCCTATCCAAATAAGTTTTAAAAATCAGGGTAAACTTTGAATGGTTAAAATATGTTAAAATCTTTATTAAAGGTAACATTAACTGATTGTTATCGTCAAGTATGTATAATCAATATTGCAAAGTTCATGAATAAGTTAATTTTGCTTTATACCCTGCTATTTAGTGGAGTATTCCTTGTAAATGGAGCAAGATCAGATTCAAATGTTGTATTGGGAAGTATAAGCGGCAGGGTAATTGACAATGTTCGTAAACAACCGGTGGCTTATGCCGCAATTGTGATCAAATTGGCTTCAGATAAAAGTATAATTACAGGAGGAATCACCAATGAAGATGGCACTTTTCAAATAAAAAAACTACCCGATGGGGAGTTCAATTGGGAGAGTCAGACTGTTTTTGCAGGAATTTCTTATCGGTTTGGAAGTGGTAAAAACAAAGCTGTAAAACGAAAAAGAAGAGATAGTAATACAAAGCAAAGCGGTGGTGGTATTCTATAGATATTAATTGATAAAATATGCAGAGTATTGGTTGGTTATCTCTTGTAATATTTGTCAATTAAAAAATCCCCGGCTATATAGCCGGGGATTTTAATTTTAAGATTTCTCATCAAATATTCCCGTTGGCAATCCATCCAGGCTATTTGCATTCTTGAGGCCCATGTATTCGATAAGGCCTTTTGTACCTTTTTTTTCTGCCCATATATTGAGCATATTTCGCTCCGCTTTGTAGTCCATTAGTGGCACGCCCATCCCACATGAAGTCTGGACCAGTTTTATTTTCATTTCAACTAATTGTCTGCTACCGGCTATTTCAGGAAATTGTCCAATATGCTCTTTCCAAAAGGAATCCCGCTCATGGAATGCTCGTGCCTCACCATATAGACGTAATATTAATGGCTTTCCTTCAAATGCACAAAACATGATTGTCATTCTTTTATCAAATTGCAAATGGGTTGCAGTTTCATTCCCGCTACCGGTAAGATTTAACCAAAGAATTCTTGTGGTATCAATAATTCGGAAAGAATCCATTCCTTTTGGAGATAGATTAATTGATCCATCTTTCATGGCAGTTGCAACAAAAAATAGCTTTTGATTAGAAATAAAATCTACGTGAGTAGAATCCAGACTTTCGTAACGTTTCCCCATTCAAATCAGATTAAAATGTTTACCATCGGATTATAGCACTACCCCACGTAAACCCACTCCCAAATGCGGCCAATACTACAAGATCTCCTTCTTTTATTTTGCCCTGCTCCCATGCTTCGGTGAGTGCTATAGGTATAGAGGCAGCAGTGGTATTTCCATATTTCATAATGTTATTATAAACCTGGTCATCCTTTAACCTGAACTTTCTTTGTATAAACTGAGAAATTCGCAAATTGGCCTGGTGGGGAATTAGCATGTCAATGTCTGTCACTTCAAGATTATTTGCTTTTAATCCTTCCATAATTACCTCGCTAAAACGAACCACGGCATTCTTAAATACAAACTGTCCGTTCATATAGGGAAAGTAGGATTCGTCATTGGGATCATTGTCTTTTAATATATCCAATACCCATCGTTTTCCCATCCCCGGAGCAATTAAGGAAAGTTCTTCCGCGTGGGCTCCCTCTGAATGCAAATGGGTAGACAAAATTCCTTTAGAATTATCCTCCTCTCTGGTCAAAACAACAGCACCAGCACCATCTCCGAAAATTACAGATACTCCCCTACCCCGAGAAGTCATATCAAGGCCGCCGGAATGTAACTCAGAACCTATTACCAGCACGTTCTTATACATGCCGCTCTTAATATACTGATCTGCCAGGGAAATGGCATAAACAAAGCCGGAACATTGATTTCTTATATCTATTGCTCCAATAGTTTTAATACCCAGATCTCGTTGTACCTGTACCCCTGGTCCCGGAAAGTAATAGTCCGGACTCAGGGTAGCAAATACGATAAAATCTATGTCATCCTTATCTATTCCCGCTCTTTCAATAGCTATTTTTGCCGCCTTAACACCCATCGTGGAAGTGGTATCCTCCCCTTTTACAACATGTCGCCGTTCCTTTATCCCTGTTCGCTCCTGTATCCATTCGTCATTGGTATCCATGACTTTTGACAGATCGCTATTAGTCACTACGTTGTCAGGTACAAAATAGCCCAGTCCACTAATTTTTGAATTATACATTATTTAGTATGTGTGTTAGTTAATCTGAAAAGAATTGCCTGTACATTGGGAAATAATCATCAAAAAAGATATAATATCTACAATCTAAGATAACCAAAAAAAAAGAATTGATGAATTCGGAAACCCAGAGAACATTGGATAATTCTCAAAGATGTTTTTTGTGGAGGCTGTGACGTATTCTTTATCTTGATGTTAAATTGAATAGATAGTTTTTATAATTTAAAATATACGAATTGAAGTAAATTTTTGCATTCTACAAAAAATGATAGAAACAAGACAAAATTATGTTATGCTTAAATGCCTGTACCGAATTTTTACAGATTCATGTGAAAATATTTTATGTTGAATATATTTTTAATTTATTTAGACTAATTTTTAATTATTATAAAATATTATAAAAAAAAGTGTGCTCTCGAGGGAAAGCACACTTTTAAACAACCTAACCAATTAATAAACAATCTGATTACTAAACCAAAAAACTTTTTCATAGCAATTGATTTTTCGTAATCACACTTCAAAAATACATATTGTTTAATCATTATACATATAAATTAAACATAAAATATGTTAAAGTTTAGCTTAATGGATGCTGGAATATGTTAAAGTGTCAGTTTGTCACCTGTGTGCAGTATGGTACTTTTTTTGACATGAATAAGTTATAATTTAAAAAATCATATAAATATGGCTACAGGTAAGATTAATGTTTCAGTTGAAAACATTTTCCCATTAATTAAAAAATTCCTCTATAGTGATCACGAAATATTTTTACGCGAGCTAATTTCAAATGCTACGGATGCCACACTCAAATTAAAACATCTCAGCTCAATCGGCGAGGCCAAATTAGAGTATGGAAATCCAATGATTGAGGTGAAGATAGATAAGGAAGGTAAAAAGCTTCATATCATTGACCAGGGTATTGGCATGACTGAAGAAGAAGTTAAAAAGTATATTAATGACATAGCGTTTTCCGGTGCTGAAGAATTCCTTGATAAATACAAGGAAGGGGACAAAGACTCAGGTATTATAGGACATTTTGGCTTAGGCTTTTATTCTTCCTTTATGGTTGCGGATAAAGTTGAGATTATCACAAAAAGTTATACCGATGACCCGGCAGTACATTGGAGCTGTGATGGTTCGCCTAAATTCAATTTGAAAAAATCGAATAAAAAAGAACACGGTACAGAAATAATTTTAAGTATTGCAGATGATTCAACTGAATTTTTAGAGGAGAACAGGATTACTGAATTATTGCAGAAGTACAATAAATTTATGCCCATTCCAATTAAATTTGGCACAAAGACTGAGACTCTTCCAAAACCTGAAGATGCTAAAGAAGATGATCCGGCTCCAACAATAGAAGTAGATAACATAATAAATAATCCAAACCCTGCCTGGACAAAGAAGCCGGCAGATTTAAAAGATGAGGATTACAAGAATTTTTACAGGGAATTGTACCCAATGCAATTTGAAGAGCCCCTATTCCATATTCATTTAAATGTGGATTACCCCTTTAATCTGACGGGCATACTATATTTTCCAAAACTAACTAATGACTTAAGTATTCAGAAGGACAGAATTCAACTGTATCAAAACCAGGTTTTCGTAACTGATAATGTTGAAGGAATAGTTCCAGAATTCCTTACGATGCTCAGAGGTGTAATTGATTCTCCGGACATTCCGCTGAATGTATCCCGATCGTACCTGCAAGCAGATGGTGCAGTTAAAAAGATTTCCTCATATATAACAAGAAAGGTTGCTGATAAGCTTACCGCTTTATTCAAAAATAACCGGGAGGATTTTGAGAAAAAATGGAATGATATTAAAATAGTCATTGAATACGGAATGTTGTCAGAGGAAAAATTCTTTGAAAAAGCTGACAAATTTGCATTATACCCCACGGTTGATGGCGCTTATTATACGTTTGACGAGTTAAAAGAAAAAATTAAGGTTCTTCAAACAGATAAAGATGACAAATTGGTAGTGCTATATGCATCAGATAAGGAATCACAACACAGTTATATTGAAGCTGCCAAAACTAAAGGTTTTGAAGTACTCCTTCTTGATTCGCCTATTATATCACATTTGATGCAAAAATTAGAAACTTCAAATGAGAAATTGTCTTTTGCCAGGGTAGATGCAGATCATTTAGATAATCTGATCAAAAAGGAAGATACTCAAATAAGCAAATTGTCTGATGAAGAGAAGGAGCAATTAAAGGCTAATATAGAAGGTGTAACTACGGATAAAGGTTATACTGTACAATTGGAAGCCATGGATAGCGAAGCTTCTCCTTTTATCATTACTGAACCGGAGTTTATGAGGCGAATGAAGGAAATGCAGCAAACCGGAGGCGGTGGAATGTTTGGCATGGGGAATATGCCAGAGATGTATAATTTAATAGTAAACATAAATCATCCATTAGTAGGTGAAATTCTTGGAACAAAGACGGCTAAAAAAAGAGATCGATTAATAAATCAGTCTTTGGATCTTGCCCGATTATCAAAAGGCTTGCTTAAGGGTGAAGAACTAACTAAGTTTATTAGCCGCAGTTACGAGATGATTAAATAGGTACTCCTATCAGAGATTACCGAAACTGCATAAATTTCATGTTCATTGAATGCTTCACGGGCGCACATAGATTATCTATATGATAATTTCAGAGGGCCCGTGAAGTTTTTTAATTCTAATTTACCACTAATTCAAATTAAATGATTTATACCTGGCATTATCTATTAATGTCCTTTATGTATATCCTGGCAGGTATTATGC
This sequence comes from uncultured Eudoraea sp., assembly GCF_947260015.1. GTDB lineage: Bacteria > Bacteroidota > Bacteroidia > Flavobacteriales > Flavobacteriaceae > Eudoraea. The sequence continues at coordinate 76,528 of NZ_CAMYOM010000012.1, forward strand.
ATTTTATAAAACCCAAAGCCTACCTCCGCATTATGCCAGGGTATCTTCCCAAGCACAAACTTTTGGTAGGTTTAAGTGGAATTGCGGAAATAGCATTGGGAATTAGCCTGTTGTTACCTAAACTTAAGGATCCGGCCATATATGGAATAATTCTAATGTTAACTATTTTCCTTACTGTACATTTTTATATGTTATCCGGGAAAAAAGCCTCTGCAGGAATACCAAGATGGATCCTGCTCCTAAGAATCCCAATACAATTCGCACTTATGTACTGGGCCTATTGGTATTTGCTGATTTAGACAATTTAATAAATTGAGTATCTTTTCATCAATAATCAATTTAAAGTAAATCTGCTTTCCAAATGTCTTTTCATAAAAATTATCTGCACATAAAAAAACAACATTATTCCAATTAGGGAGTAAACTGCCGTATCAGGCAGATTTATTTGTGACAGAGCATCCATAAATCCAATTTTATTTAAAACCTCTGAATTAATATTAGGTAACCAGCTAATAGTAAGGTCCAATTTTCCAAAAATTACATAGGCCAATAGTAATAAAATAATGGTGGCCAGAATCAACCAGCTTGTTTTGGAAATCAAAGGCTGGTATACAGTTACAGTACTTTTGGCCTCCTGAGCTACTATTTTTGACATAATGTTTTGGGTAAAACCAACAGAAGGTGTCTCAAGCCCTGTACTTTTTACAATTTTTTTTACAAAATCATCAAGCTGTTTATCATTATTCTCTTCCATAACTATGTATAATTTCTTGTTCCAAATTATTTTCCAAAATTTTTGCTAAACGTTTCCTACCCCTAAACAGTCTTACTTTAATTGTATTCGCAGAAATCCCCATCACCTTTGATATTTCATTCATTGAAAGTGTTTCAAAATAATATAGAGTTATCAAAACAGCATCAGCAGCAGGTAGTTCCTGAATTGCATGTTTTATTATTTCTGCTCGTTCTTTTACTTCCATCCCATCCAAGGCATCATCCATAGATGCTATATTATATTCTTCAGAAATATCTATTGTGCTTGTCTCAACCCGTCTCTTATTCTTTTTCAAATAGTCTAAACTTCTATAATAAGCAATCTTATACAACCAGGTAGAAAACTTAGATTCACCCTTAAATTCATTCAACGCGCTATAGGCTTTTACAAAAGTATCCTGCGCTACTTCTTCAGCGTCCTCCCGGTTTTTTACAATTTTCAATGCCAGAGTATATACCATATGCTTATACCTATCTACCAAAACAGCATAGGCATTATTTTCCCCTTTTATAACCTTATTAATAAGGTGCTCGTCCGGTTTCTGGCTCATTTGTTATATAAGACGCATATAATAACATCCTGGTTACATAAAATATAAAAAAAATCCTATTTTCTGTAACCATCTTTGAAATTTGTTCGTCATACCCTATGAACAAATTATTTAATCCATTAAAAACAAAATATCATGGGAGGAGAAATTATTATTGTTGGACTTATATTCGGGGCAATCTTTGGTGTTTTTTATCTGTATTTTTCAACACGAAATAAGGAGCGACTAGCATTAATTGAAAAAGGTGCAGATGCCAGCATTTTTGTAAAAGGAAAAAGGGAGCATGCTGCTCCTTTCTGGAAAGTATTAATCCTTAATTTATCTTTATTATTATTTGGGATTGGATTGGCAATATTTATAGCTTCCATACTATCAAACTCTATGGGGATGGATGAAGATGTAGCTTATCCCGGAACTATATTAATAATGGCAGGTCTTGGCCTTTTTGCCGGTTTTACTCTGACAAAAAAATTAGAGAAAGAGTCATAACCAAGTCTGTCCACTTAAAGAGAACTAAAACCATTGTAAATATTTACAATGGTTTTTTTATTTGTCTGCTAAATTATTTGTTTTAAAGCCATACTTTATAGAACTTTAAGAGTACAAAATAAGCAAATGGATGACAATATCATTGCCTTAGTGCACTCCTTAGGGGTGTTTCAAGGATTAATTTTGGGGGTTATTCTTCTTTTTATTAGCAAAAAGAATAAATCCACTTTCTTTCTGGGTTTGTTTCTTATCGGATTTGCCATTGAGTTTTCACCAATTATACTGGAGGATTTTAAAATCCTTGAAGATCATCCTGGTTTACTCCTTCTTCCCATTAGCTTTTCATGGATCATATTTCCGATCTTTTTTCTTTACGTACAAAAGATCTCCATATTTGCCCATGAGAGAGTAACTTATCGGATATTGTATCCGGGAGTGATTTCTATTCTTTTTCTGTTTCTTTTGTTTTTACTCCCCGAAACAACAAAAGAATATCTGAGAGGCAGCTATCTTTTCGAAATATTATTCGTGCTTGGCCTTATGTATTCTTTATACATTATTGTCCGAATAAACAAATATCTTAATAATCACACAAAAGAAGTAAAAAACCAATTTGCAACAGACAAAAACAGACAACTACAATGGACCAGGTTTTTTATAGCTTTTTGTTTTGTGCTTGTAAGTGTACACATCGGGACTTTATTTATTGAGGTTGCACCGATTTTTGAATTGCTCATATCCTGTGCTAACCTAATACTTGTTTTTTCTATTGCTATCAGTGGAATTATTCAATATAATGTGATTTCCGCTGCTCATCGGGCAGATTTACCAGTAAAAGAGCCTTCTTTTAAAAGAGAGGATCCAAAAGAAAAAGTTCTTGAACTTATTAACCGAATAGACTATTATGTTATGGATTCCGCCGTTTATACAAAACAGGATCTTACAATAGCAGACATCTCAATTGCTCTTGAAGTTCATCCCAGAGATGTATCCATGGCCATTAATAAACATTATAATAAAAACTTCAATACTTACATTAACGAGTTCAGGGTAAAGAGGGCTCAGGAGCTACTAAACACTGATATTCTTTCTAGTTTAAGTATAGAAGGCCTGAGTCGTGAAGTGGGTTTTCATAGCAAAGCATCATTTTATACAGCATTTAAAAAGGCTACCGGAACCACTCCTATGAATTATCATACTGAGATTTTAGAAAACTAGAACAATAATGAACTGTTTAAAGCTTAACTACTATTTTATTGAGTCTCATTAATCCTTTATTTAGTAATAAATTCTGAAATCAAAACTTCTTAAGATTGAATTCATAAGTTCAAAACAATCCTTTTACCAATATTTGCAACCGATTTGACTAATGTGTTACATGTTTAACTTTTCCAATATACGGGAAGTAGATTATGAATGTTGAATCGCGATAGTTCCCCTTAGGGTCATTTTATATGGCCCTATTTTTTGATTTATCAATGCTACTTAAGTTGAAAAAAAGTTTTATGAGTTTAATAGAATTAAGTCCTGTAGGAAATTTTGAAAGTTGGGAAATTACCAGATTGAACGAATTGAGATCTGAACAATTCGTCGAAACATTGGGCCAGGCACCTATATACGAAAATGACGAATTCAGATTATGGAATATTACTTTAAACCCAAAAGAAAGACTCCCTTTTCGAAAAATTAGTAATGACTTTAGTTTCACCTTTATAACCGAAGGTTTTGGGGTTTTTCATCACGGTAATGGAAAGATCAATTTTGGGCAATTCAAAATAGGTGATGTTTACTATTATAGTATAAAAAAGCATGGAGAAATTATTTTAGATTTTGAAAATATTAGTCTTGAGGTTTTAAAATTCATGGTGTTTGAACTTAAATTAAAATCATAGCCTTTCTTCAATTCCACCAAGATTCTTACTAGCTCTATGATTTGTTTAAATTCCGGGATTCCTAATAAGAAATCAAACGCCTTGATTTGTAATTAATACCAAGGGGTGATATCTTTAGAGCATGCAGGTATTATCTACCAACATCGGGAATTTAACCAAGGTTAATTGGAATGGAAAAGAGCTTAGTACGGGTATTTTTAAACACCCTACGAGTTCTCCATTGGTCTTGGAAATAGAAAAGGTGGCGAATGATTCCATTGCAGACCTTAAAGTACATGGAGGTATTTACAAAGCCTGTTATCTCTTTTCTGCCGAACATTATCCCTATTGGAAAAACCGATATCCGGACTTAGACTGGAACTGGGGAATGTTTGGAGAAAACCTCAGCGTGAGCGATTTGGATGAATCTCAAATAAGAATAGGCGATATATACAAAATTGGTTCCGCATTGGTTCAGATATCACAACCCAGGGAACCTTGTTTTAAATTGGGAATTCGTTTTGGCACACAACAGATTTTGAAAGAGTTTATTGAGTACGGATTCCCGGGTACTTATGTGAAAATACTTGAAGAAGGCCAGGTCTCTTCAGGAGATAAATTAATCCTAATTGAACCTTCAGCTAATTCATTAACTGTACAGCAGTTCTTTAAATTACTGTATACAAAGGAAAAAGATGAAAAAATCTTAAGGCTGGCGATAGAAAATCTGGCATTACCGGAATATAAAAAAGAACGTTTAAAAAAATATCTATAAAAAAGGGGCCAAAAAGGCCCCTTTTAAACTTAACTAAACAACTTACTAATTAACTACAATGTCTTCATAGTAGGTATTATTACCATTCTTTACGACCACAATGTACCGATCTTCATGGGCTGATTCAAAATTAAAGGCTTTTGTAACAATGATTTCGTTCTCAATTACTTCACTAAACAAAGTGCGGTTATCACTATCAAAAACTTTAATTTCCACATCTTTACCGTCCAAGTTAAGTAAGTTAAGAAAGAGTTTATCACCTTTTTGCCTAAATACAGGCTTGTTGTTTTCAGTCCTTTTCAGAATTTTAACCTCCTCGTTTTCTACACTTATTGGGTAGATGAGAGTCCTTAAGGGATCATCCAGTTTGAAATAGTAAGAACCATTCTCTAGTTCATTGAGGTCAAACTTCGTGGTATAAGATGTTTCTGTTATTTTATCAGAAAATATGACATTCTGATTTTCATCAATAATCTTTAGATAGGTCTTTTCGTGTTGTGAATCTAATTCTACAATTAAGCTTTTGGATTGACCATTTGTCATCAAGCTTAGTTTAGGTTCTTTTGCCAGGCCTACTGCTGCAGTAAACATTAAGGCAATCATTGCGGTAAATTTCAAATTTGTTTTCATGACATTTTAATTTAGAGTTAATGAATAATTTACAGGACAAACTTACCACCAATGCATTTCAGGAAATACAAGCAGGTTTTCTAATTTATATCCTATTTTAACCGTTTGTTAACTCTATTTTGATATTAGGGTTAATATTGCACATATAATTGGTAATTTTGCAACTATTGACTAAAACAAGGTTGAGTAATTTTACATTATCAATCATCAGAAAAAATGAAAAAGCACAAACCAGCTTTTGAAGCTATAGAACCCAATTTTGGGCGCTCATATACGTATCAAAAATTTGATTCATTAAAGAATAACAAGGACAATTTGTGGCACTATCATCCCGAAATAGAATTAGTTTATGTTAACGGAGGAGCAGGTAAACGCCAGATTGGAAGTCATATTTCTTGTTATACAGATGGCGACTTAATCTTAATTGGAAGTAATTTACCGCATTGTGGATTTACTGATAAGTTTACCGGGAATAAAAGTGAAATTGTCATACAAATGAAAGCGGACTTTTTGGGTAATTCTTTTTTTAATATTCCAGAAATGAAACAAACCCAGACTTTGTTTGAAATTGCGAGGGGTGGCGTTGCTTTTAGTGGTGAAACCAAAAATATTGTTGGCGAAAAACTGGAAAATCTTGAAAATGAATCAGATTTTGAACAGTTGTTATCCATTTTGTCCATATTGAATGAATTAAGCAATTCTCAGGATTTTAAAGTGCTGAACGCAGAAGGATTCTCATTTAAAACGGATATTGAGGATAACGACCGAATAAACATAGTTTTTAATCATGTGAGAAATAATTTCAAAGAAGAAATAACCCTTTCTGAAATTTCAGATAAGGCAGGAATGACTGTTCCTTCCTTTTGCAGATATTTCAAAAAAATAACTAACAAAACTTTTATTCAATTTGTGAATGAATATCGTCTGGTGCACGCGTCAAAATTGCTTGCTGAGCAGCCCATGAGCATTACTGATGTATGTTTTGAAAGTGGTTTTAATAATTTTTCGCACTTTAATAAATCTTTTAAAGCATTTACCGGGCAAAATCCGTCTGAATACAGAAACACCTTAAATAAGGTGGTCCAATAATAGATTAAAAACTTTTGAAACAATTGAAATTACAACTACCAGATAGTGATATCACTTATTTCTCTAATTTTCTTGATTTTGAGAATGCCAGTACCTATTTCGAACTGCTAAAATCTTCAGTTACATGGCGTCAGGATGAAATAAGAGTTTATGGTAAATTATATCCTCAGCCCAGGTTAACCGCACTATATGGAAATAATAATCGATCTTATTCCTATTCAGGTATCACAATGCAACCACTACCATTTAGTGAAACGATATTAGATCTTAAAACAAAAATATCAAGCTTAACTTCTGTTGAATTTACAAGTTGTCTTTTAAATCTTTATAGAGATGGAAAAGACAGTAATGGCTGGCATTCAGATGATGAAAAGGAATTAGGGAAGAATCCGGTAATAGCCTCAGTATCGCTTGGGCAGGAACGTTATTTCCATCTAAAACACAAAAAAATAAAGGATTTAAAATATAAAATCCTTCTTGAACATGGTAGTCTGCTTCTAATGAGTGGTCCAACACAACACTACTGGCTCCATCAAATAGCTAAAACAACCAAATCAATTGGGGAAAGAATAAACCTGACCTTTAGAGTTATCTCATAAAAAAATCGACTTATCCAAGTCGATTTTTTTATACCTTTTACTGCGGAGTTGAATACTCTCTTTAACACTTTGGTATACTATGTTAATTTCCTCATATGCAACCTTAATACAATAACTTGCAAAATGCATTAAAAAACATAAAATATCGCTTAATCCCCTATATATTAGGTAAATTACAATTCTAATCCTCTTATTTTAAATAGCTTAACTATATATATCATTTAATACCCGAGCTAAACGCAGCCCTCCTTTTTGTAATTGTTTCTCTACCGTGTTCCAATATTTATAACTGTAAGAATAGCCTAACTTTTCGCCTTTCTCAACTGAGGTATATATTTCATTTACCAATTCTTGTGATTCCTTTACCCATTCCAGAACTGTACCTTTATTTATTTCCCTAATTTTTTCTTTATTAAGGCTCAGTAATTTTTTTGATAGTTCGGTATAACTCATCCCATAATCATTAATCATATCAGAATCCCAAACCCTATGTAAATTACTACCTTTTCCAAACCACTGCAGCTGAATTTCATTACCACCTTTATCCTCTGCCCGCCCAACGTGCATGGGTTGATGCAAATCACCAATTAAATGAATAAGCATTTTTAAATAGAAAATTCTGTCTGCTTCAGTACTGTCACTATTTTTTAGTATTTCAATACATTTTAGAATTCCGGTAACCAAATCTCCATTTGGGTTTGGTTCTACCTCTGAATAATTCTTGTCCAATGGTATATTTACATAATGCCAGGCCGAGAAATTTCTAAAGGCTCTGTCTGACTTAATGATGTCAGCATAATTAGAAACAGTTGCCAGACTTTGCCCCTTTAGTAATTTAGAAATAGCGCGTTTTGTTCTTCCATTTAAATGTTCCTGTGCTACATCACCAATAACCCTGTGACCTGTTTTGGACCAGAAATTGTAATTTCCCATTACTAAATGGACGCTCAAAAGACCCAATAAAACAATACTCCTCATTGCTGATTTTTTTTTCAAAATTAAATAAAAGGGCATTAATGTATTGTTAAGGCATGTAATATTTTAATTAAATAATTTCATCTTGCATAAATAAATCCATATAAGTGATTCTTAAAAGAATAACTCCTCCATTTCTAAGGTATGCCTTGTTAGCAGCAGCCCTGTTCATTGGTCTGGCACTAATCTTTGTATTGAGTGTCTATTTTGGTGCCTGGGGAAAAGTTCCCGACAAGAAATCATTGGCAGAATATCAGCACTCAAGAGCTTCGGAAATATATACTGCAGATAGCGTGCTAATTGGAAAATATTACCTGACTGATAGACAACCCGTTTCGTACCATAATATCCCAAAACAATTAATAAATGCTCTTATCGCCGTTGAAGACGAACGATTTTATGAGCATTCCGGAATAGACTACAAAAGTTTATTAAGAGTAGCAGTAAAAACAGTTTTAATGCAAAATAAAGCCTCAGGCGGGGGCAGTACCATTAGTCAGCAGTTGGCCAAAAATCTTTATCCCAGATCAAGAACAGGAAAATTTTATTTAACTGTTGATAAAATTAAAGAAATGATAGTTGCTACGAGACTTGAAGAAATCTATACCAAGGAAGAGGTTTTAATGCACTATTTAAACACAGTTTCCTTTGGCGATAATACTTTTGGCATAGAAAGTGCCTCCTTAAAATTCTTTAGCAAAGGCTCCAATAAACTAAAGATTGAAGAAGCTGCAGTTCTTATAGGAATGCTAAAGGCTACCTACACTTATAATCCGCGAGTTTTCCCTAAAAATAGTATTCAACGAAGAAATCTGGTATTGAATTCCATGGAAGAAAGAGGCTTTATTAAAGCAGGAGAAAATGATAGTTTAAAAGTTCTGCCGTTAACTATTAATTATAGAGATTATGATCATAATCATGGATTAGCTCCATATTTTAGGGAAGAAGTACGAAAACAAGTTCTCAACTGGTGTAAAAAGCAAAATGAACAAGGAAATTCCTATAATATTTATACTTCGGGGCTCAAAATTTATACTACTCTCGATTACAAAATGCAGGTTTTAGCAGAAGAAGCCATGAAGACTCATATGAAATCCCTTCAAAAAAGTTTTGAAAAGAGCTATGGTCAATCGGCCCCATGGCTTACAGACAAGGAATTAATTTTTAAAACGGTGAAGAAATCTACAGCCTATAAAAATCTAATTCAACAGGGCCTGAATGAGCAACAGGCATTGGATAGCTTACAAAAAAAGAAAGTGATGACTGTTACTTCATGGGAAGGCGATAAAGAACTGGAAATAAGTTCTATAGACAGTATTAAGCATTATATGAAATTTCTTAATACCGGTTCTATCTCCATAGATCCGACGACAGGTTCTGTTAAAACCTGGATAGGTGGGATTGAGTATAAAGTTTTCAAATATGATCATATTTCTCAAAGCAGAAGGCAAGTGGGGTCAACATTTAAACCAATAGTTTACACCGCAGCATTGGAATCCGGAATTGAACCCTGCACCTATTTTTCCGCTGAAGAAGTAGCCTATAAAAATTTAGAGGGTTGGTCTCCTTCAAATTCCGGGAATAAAGAAGAAACTTATATGAATTATTCCATGAAACAGGCATTGAGTAATTCTGTGAATACCGTGGCGGTAAAAGTTTTGGAAAGAACAGGTATAGAGAACGTCCTGGAACAGGCTGTAAAAATGGGAATTACAGAAGATTTACCAGAATTACCCTCCTTAGCTCTGGGTACAGGGGAAATTGGTATTGAAGAAATGGCGGGAGCGTATGCCAGTTATGTAAATCACGGGAAACCAGTTGCACCCATATTGATAAGTAGCATAAATAATTACAAAGATTCCATACTTGATACTTTTAGTCCAACTATATCAAAAGTTCAAGCATTCAGTGAGGAAAACCGGCAAATTATGCTCGAATATATGAAAGCCACGATTAATGAAGGAACGGGAAGCAGAATAAGAAATATCTATGGATTAAAAAATGATATTGCTGGTAAAACCGGAACAACACAGAATAATAAAGATGCGTGGTTTGTAGCACTTACCCCTAAATTAGTTCATGTAACCTGGGTAGGTTTGGATAATCATGAAATAGGTTTTAAGAACACATCACTTGGGCAGGGCGCCAGTGCTGCATTGCCTATTTTTGCGATTTGGATGCAAAAATTAAATAGAGATGCATCCTATAATTACATAACCCGGGCCAGGTTTATTAAACCTGATGCTGCGGTACTTTCCATGCTTGAATGCGAACCTGTAAAACGGGACGGCTTCTTTAAAAGACTTTTTAAAAATCCCAAAAAGAAGAAAACTAAAAAATTCAAGCAGTAAAGTTAACATCACACCTGTAGATCATGGTAATTTGTAGTTTGATTAAATTTTAAAGAATATTGCTTTAATTTTACACTTTTATAACACTTAAAAGTTTATCAGTTATCCAAAAATAGTTCAATGAAATACTTGGGAATATGTCGTTCACAATACAACTCCGGTCATTTGCAGAAAAAGCATTGTTCCCTAAATAAAAACGGAGGATATTTGTATCCTGGTTTTTATTAAA
>NZ_CAMYOM010000013.1:0-28853 GCF_947260015.1 uncultured Eudoraea sp.
ACTTCCTATAATGGCAAGGGCAAAAATCAGGGGACTATAAGTTACACAGTTACCAATGTAATAGATGAGGGCAGTACCTCTTCTGCAACTATGGTTATGACCTATATGGATGACAAGGGAAAGGAAGCCTTTACTTCTGAATTTACCTATTCATGTACAGGCAACATAGTTACCATAGATTATGAATCCTTAATGTCTAATCAAATGCTTCAGCAATTTGATGATATGGAGATGGAAGTTTCCGGGACGGATATTGAACTTCCAAATGACCTGGAAGTCGGACAGGAATTGCCGGATGCCAATATTATTATGAAGATAAGCATGAGCGGTATGAATATGAATTCTACGATGGATATGGTTAACAGAAAAGTTGAAAAACAGGAATCCGTTACGACACCTGCTGGTACTTTTGATTGCTACGTGATTTATAGTGAAAACCAGTCTAAAATGATGATGGTTAATCAAAATTTTCCTTCACGACTGTGGCTAGCTAAAGATGTGGGCATGGTAAAGCAGGAAAGTTTTAATAAAAACGGAAAGCTTATGACAAGCACCGTACTAACCAACCGCACTCAGTAATTAATATTTCAAAGCTAAAATCGGGGCTTAGACTTCGGTTTTTTCCTTGATAATATGTGCCCCGAATAGCTCTGCAAAATGCTTTAGTAGTTTTTGCTTAACTTCAACCATGGGTACTTCTTTTTTACCCAATTCCACATTCAAGGAAGTGACCGCTTTTCCTTTAATCCCGCAGGGAATCATCAGATCAAAATAACCCAAATTTGCATTTACATTCAGAGCAAAGCCATGCATAGTTACCCAGCGACTCGCACGAACACCCATGGCGCAAATCTTTCTGGCAAAGGGAGTCCCCACATCTAACCATACCCCGGTTTCCCCATTTGAGCGTTCCGCTTTTAAGCCATATTCAGACAGGGTAAGGATCACCATCTCTTCAAGAAAACGCAGGTATTTATGGATATCCGTGAAAAAGTTGTCAAGATCCAATATCGGATAGCCTACAATTTGACCGGGTCCGTGGTAGGTGATATCTCCGCCCCTGTTTATCTTGTAGAATTTTGCGCCCCTTGCAGAAAGTTGTTTTTCATCTACCAACAGGTTAGACATATCCCCACTCTTTCCCAACGTATATACATGCGGATGTTCAACAAACAGGAAGTGATTAGGCGTTGCCAGAAGTGTTTCCTCCCGCCTGTTTTTTATTTTAAGATCAACAGTTTGCTGAAACAACAATTCCTGGTAGTCCCAGGTTTCTTTATAGTCCTTTAGGCCTAAATCCTGTACGGCAACCTTTTTATTCATTACAGGCAAAGATACAAACTTCAGCTGGGATTGTTCAGGATTACAAGGGCTGCTATTACTCCGGGAACCCACCCACAAAAGGTTAAAAGCAGAACAATAAGAAAAGATCCGCAACCTTTACCAATGACCGATAAAGGCGGAAAAATAATTGCCAGTAACACTCTCCAAAAGCTCATAGTTCAGGTTTAATGATTACCCCGGCCCTATTGTGGGACAGGTGTACTTTTATTGGACGTAATAATTTGTGTTTTGTTACAGCAAACAGGATGAAATTTTTAAAGAAAATTATAATTATTAAACAATAGGCCCCGCGTTAGCAGGGCCCAAATAAACAATTAAAACTAAACAACTCTAAAGACTATTACTATGAAATTATAAAGAATTTTTATCAGATTCTGACATTTTACAAAGACCTTCAAGGGTGTCCTCAATATCACCAGGGGTACTCATTATTTTCATAAATGTACCCATGGTCAAGTCGGGCCAATGTAAGGCAATTCTATATTTACCATGTAGCATGGTTGCCTCCTTACCCTGCAATATAATTTCATAAGGCATTGCAGCTGCATTATCCATTCCTATTTTAGGTAAAAAATGGGATTCGCCATCTTCTTTACTTTTTAAACCCACACCAAATAATGCAACCTTTTCGTTACTGTAAATAATCTTATAGACCTGCAATGTTTCCCCTTTTTTAGCCTTAAGATTACCTTCAATTACCCTAAGTCCTTCTTCAAATGAAGAAAATTCATTGAGGGTAACGGGATCTGTGAAATAAGGCATCATTATTTTATAATGATATTTTTTAAGTTTATCGGCCTCTACAGTTCCACCAAATGGGACAAAATCATTACCAATAGCGGAAAAAGTTGTTTTTAAATCTGTACTGAATTTTTCAAAAATACTTTGGTATGAGTTATAATTGTCTCTTAGGTAAGCTCTTAAGATGTAATCAGGATTTGTATACGATATGGTCACCTCACCGTCTTTTTGCACCAGGCCTACCTTAAAGACTGATGCAAGAGCACCTCTGTCTGCAACTTTTATAACTGTATTTTTTAAATCACTACGTGTAAATGCAATCACTTTTAAAGAACTCCTATTCGCAGGATGGTAAGAGCCCAAAATCTCAAATGAATTTTCTTTAAGTGCAGCCAATATATCTTCAGATACCTGCTGAATACTGTTATTAGATTTGCCAATCTCAATATATGGTGATATTTCCTGGCTACTAGAATGTAATGCGAAACCTACTGAGGCAATAATAATTAATACGATTTTTTTCATTTTTTAAGTATTTTATATAAAAACTATAGTTAATGTATTTGCTGTTTTTTCTTCTTAAAGTATTGAGAAACTTCAAAAACCATCATGATTCCCTATACAATAAATGATCCTTAGAAATAAAGATCAAAAGAAGAGAAGATTGGGTAAGTAATCTATGATTTTTATCATGATATTGAATTAGTTTAATATGAGAAAACCTATTTCACAATAGATTGAAAATATTGGATTGATAGATTAGCGCATTGTACCTATATTTGCAGCTTTAACGACCAGTTTATGCAACTTTCTGAGCAAGAAATCGTACGTAGAGAAAAACTAAATAAGCTTCGGGAAATGGGGATAAATCCCTATCCTGCAGCCTTATTCCCTGTAGATGCCACTTCTGTGAGCATTTCCAACAACTATGAAGAAGGAAAAAAGGTTGTAATTGCGGGGAGATTGATGTCCCGAAGGATCCAGGGAAAAGCTTCCTTCGCCGAATTACAGGATAGTGAAGGGCGTATTCAAGTCTACTTTAACCGGGATGAAATTTGTCGTGGTGATGATAAGATCAAATACAATGAGGTTTATAAAAAGCTTCTCGATATTGGCGATATCATTGGAATAGAAGGAGAACTTTTTATCACACAGGTCGGGGAGAAAACCGTTATGGTTAAAGATTTTACTATCCTAAGTAAAGCCTTAAGACCATTACCACTTCCAAAAAAAGATGCAGAAGGCAATGTTTATGATGAGTTTAACGATCCGGAGCAACGTTATCGCCAACGTTATGTAGATCTGGCAGTTAATCCTTCTGTTAAAGACACTTTCATAAAGCGAACCAAAATAACAAATAGTATACGTGAGTTTTTAAATGATAAAGGATATTTAGAAGTAGAAACCCCCGTTTTACAGCCCATACCCGGAGGAGCGGCTGCAAGGCCCTTTATAACGCACCATAATGCGCTGGATATACCCCTTTACCTCAGAATAGCTAATGAACTTTATCTAAAGCGACTCATAGTGGGTGGTTTTGACGGAGTATATGAGTTTTCTAAGGATTTCAGAAATGAAGGGATGGATCGCACACATAATCCCGAATTTACGATTATGGAGCTCTATGTAGCTTATAAGGATTACAATTGGATGATGGATACTACGGAACAGTTGCTGGAAAAAGTGGCTATAGATGCCAATGGCTCCACGAAGGTAACCATGGGAGATAAGGAGATCGATTTTAAGGCGCCCTATCCACGAACCCCAATCCTTGAAGCCATTAAGGAGCATACGGGTTACGAAGTTGCCGGGATGGATGAAAAAACGCTGCGAGAAGTGGCTATAAAACTAAATATAGAAGCAGACGAAAGTATGGGGGTTGGCAAGCTCATTGATGAGATTTTTGGTGAAAAATGTGAGCATCACTACATTCAACCGACTTTCATTATAGATTACCCAAAAGAAATGAGTCCGCTTACTAAGGAACACAGGACGAATCCGGCCTTAACAGAGCGGTTTGAACTTATGATTAACGGGAAGGAAATTGCCAACGCTTACTCAGAGCTAAATGATCCTATTGATCAGCTTGAACGCTTTGAAGAACAGTTAAAATTGTCGGAAAAAGGCGATGATGAAGCAATGTTTATTGATCAGGATTTTATCAGGGCCCTGGAATACGGAATGCCCCCTACTTCGGGGATTGGTATAGGTGTAGACCGCCTGGTGATGTTGTTAACAAATAATGCCTCTATTCAGGAAGTTTTGTTCTTTCCTCAAATGCGGCCCGAGAAAAAGCCTCTTGAATTAAATGAAAATGAAAAATCGATTTTTAACATCTTAAAAACCCATAAATCCATGCCTCTGGCCGACCTTAAAGAAGCTGCCGGATTAAGTAATAAGGCTTGGGATAAAGGTCTTAAAGGTCTTAACAAATTGGGGTTAACCAAAGTGGTAAAAGAAGAGGGGACCCTGCTTTGCCAGGTAAATGATTAAAAAAATGCTTCATTTTTTTTATTCTATTCATTATCAGTATTTTAAGTCCTGTGCATTTCATCGAATGAGTGTTAAAATTTGAAATAAAGAGGTCGGTATTTTCGTTTATAAATAGAATCCCAAATCTGTTTTTATGAAGAAAATCTACTTTCTGATCATTTTAGCAGCATTTTCCACTTCCTGTTCTAAGGACGCATCTCCTTCTGACCCTGATCCTAACTCAACATTAGAGGCATGTTTTGAAGTGAGTAAAGAGATCCTTATGGTAGGCGAAAACCTGCAAATAAACAATTGCTCTGTAGGAGCCATTGCATACTCCTATAATCTTGGTAACGGAGAAACACGTTCTGAAGAAAACCCTACTGTAGTTTACGGAAAGCCAGGAGATTACACCATTGCCTTAACGGTTTCCAATGAAGTTATGGAAACGAAAACAACTTCACGACAAATTCTGGTGAATGATGCCGTGGTGCAAGACTTTTTTATTTTTCCTGAGATAGCAGACGGGTTTAATGGAATTCCCATGGAAACCGGTGTAAATCCGGTAAATGGATTAATCTATTCTATTGAACTTTTGGAAGACCTGGTAGGGACTGGTGGCGCCAAATTTTATTACAGGGAATTAGATGAAAATTATATGCCGGCCTCACATTATTTGGCCGATAAACCTTTTAATTCAAATAGCGCTTTTGTTAATTTTTATCCGAGTGGAAATATGAATTTTGTATTTTCAAGAACCTTGGATGGCCTTTATGGAACTCAGGAACTTACCTTTAACAATGTCTTTAACTTTATGAATGGGATTAATTCATCTAGCAAACACAGTTATGGTTTCCTGGCAAACGGTACAAACTTCTTTTACTTTGGTACAGAAGAAGATAGTGGTATCTACAAAACGGCTGTTGAAACAAGGAATTCCTCAGGTGATGCATTCGCTGTGGTCCTTAATTCATTTGGAGATGCAGATTCCATGATAGGTGACATGATTGAAGTTGAAAACGGTTTTATCGCTTTTGGAGCAGTTTTCAGTAAAAATGATACTAATCCGAAAATAACAAACTATAAACCCTTGTTAATCTTCTTTGACTCCGGTCTAAATGTAACTTCCCATGTTATATATGAGGATTCTTTATTGGATTCCAAAATCAGTTCCGCTAATGACCTGAACGGAAGTTATCACTTAGAACAGCTTTCTAATGGCAATATCGCGATGTATGCAAATGGCGAACTCACTATGGCTAATGCAACAGGCACCAAGATCTTATCTTCCTATTTTGAAGGAACAAAGAATAATCAGGCTATGGTGTCCTTAGGAGATTCCTTTGTAATATCAAGCGATGAGAATTTAAGAAAATTTGACAATAATGGAAGTCAAATTAAAGCACTTAATTATCCGGGAAATTATCTACCCGAAATACTGAACATCAATGGCAATCTATTTTTTATTGCCGGATTTGATACAGAAGGAGAGGTAAAATTGTTATACGGCTTAACAGATACCAATCTGAATCCTATTAATTTGAATGAATAGCATTTTACAGCTAATTTAAAAGGGAGCAAGCTTGCTCCCTTTTATTTTTAAAACTAAAGTAAAAGGTATAGTTTAGAGCCTAAAATACTCTAAATGGGCTTTAACAAGAAACTCGGACTTATATCCGGTCCGCTTCTTTTCTTCATTTTTACAAATTTACCAAACTTTATTCCCGAAAATGAAAGTGCTAATAGTGTTATTGCCGTTGCTTTATGGATGGTTATTTGGTGGATTACTGAAGCCGTTTCCATTTCAGTAACAGCACTTCTACCGCTTGTACTTTTCCCTGTTATGAAAATAATGCCAATAACAGATGTGGGTGCCAATTATGGAAGTCCAATAATTTTCTTGTTTTTCGGAGGGTTTGTTTTGGCATTGGCGTTAGAAAAGGTAAACCTCCATAAACGAATAGCCCTCAACATCATTAAAATAACAGGCACTACCGCCAATAAAGTGGTCCTGGGTTTTATGATTGCAACGGCTTCACTAAGCATGTGGATAAGTAATACTGCCAGTACCGTAGTTATGCTCCCCATAGCCATGTCTGTAATTGGTTTACTGATTAATGACAAAGACGGGTATACTAAAAATGATCAAAATTTTGCGCTTAGCGTTATGCTTGGCATAGCCTTTTCTGCAAATGCAGGAGGTATTGCCACCATTATTGGAACTCCCCCCAACTCTGTAATGATTGGGCTATTAGAAAATGAATATAACATAGAGATCTCCTTTCTAAAATGGATGACGCTAGGTCTTCCTCTCTCTATAATACTATTAATCATATCTTACCTGGTTCTGGTAAAATGGATGTTTCCAAACAGACAACTTCAATTCAAGGCATCAAAGGATGTAATAAACTCAGAATTAAAAGAATTAGGGCCTACTTCAGGAAAGGAAAAAATGGTCTTGGTCATTTTCGGGATTACAGTATTTCTATGGATTTTCAGAACCCTGATAAACAAAATTTTCCCAGGTTTAGGACTTTCAGATACTATAATTAGCATGTTGGCTGCAATTTCTCTTTTTGCTGTTCCCTATAATATCAGAAAAGGTGATTTTATTATCAAGTGGAATGACACTCAAAAATTAGCCTGGGGCATTCTCATTCTCTTCGGAGGTGGGCTGGCCCTTGCAAAGGGAATGTCTGTAAGCGGTATTGTAGATATTGTCTCCAACGCTATTGCTACCAGTGAGATAAGTATTTTGTTTACGGCTTCGCTTCTCATAATTCTTATGTTATTTATGACCGAATTGATGAGTAATGTTGCACTAGTTGCCGTTTTAGCCCCAGTGGTCGCTGGAATTGCGATTGGCTTGGACATACCAATAGTATACCTGTTGATCCCGGTGACAATTGCCAGTAGTTGTGCATTTATGCTGCCAATGGCCACCCCTCCAAATGCAATTGTTTTTGCCAGTGGTTATATTAAGGTTCACCAGATGGCAAAAGTTGGAATTATTTTAAACCTTATCGCTGTTGTCTTATTGATCTTAGTTTTCCAATATATAATCCCAATTCTATTTTAATAAAAAAAGCCCCGATACAATGATCAGGGCTTTTTAATTTTCTACTGTTCTAATTAAAACAAGGGATTATTATTTATTGATAAAGTTCTTGCATAAGGATTAAAGTCCACTGGTAAGTATTGTTCAGTTTCGAACTCCAATTCCATTTCGTCCATTGGATCAATGTAACTCACATTTCGAAAATCCGACGGATTTGCAAATACATCAAAATGTCTTGGTAAATTCCTTTCATTATCAATATAAACATAAACATCCTCCACATAAGAAATGGAATTCAGATCAAAATAATATTTATAAGGATCGAAATCTTCCGGAAGGTATTCTGACGTATTGAAACCAAGATCAAAATCTTCGTCTTCTATGTACACAATGCTGTTAACATCAAAATGATTATCATCATTTGGATTCTGAGCATTTATACCATTGATAGATGCTACTATCAAAAAGCTACTTATTATTGTTTTTAGTTTTTTCATAACGCTAATAGGTTAATATTATAGCAAAGATAAACAGGGAAACACGCTTATTATTGCTCTTCTTATACTATTAACAATTGATTAATCTGGCCTTAAAAACGAATTTCTCAGTTTCCGGTGATAAAACTTAAGAACATTTCAAAAGAGCACCACAAAATTTATCAAGACCAGCCTTACCAATTACAGTTTTTAGCAATTCTATATTCAGATATTTTGAGTTAAATTTTTGTTAATTTACCATTAGGCATAGTAAAAGGAACTTAAATGAAGGTAAGCCAATAAAAAAAGCCTTTGTTGAACAAAGGCTTTTACGGTGACTAACCCAATAATTCGATAGAAATAAGATTTTCTATCCTCTTATTATCTTGACAAAGGATCAAATCCAGCTGGCAAATAATCCTCAGTACTAAAATCAAAATCTAATTCTTCTTCATCTTCTATATACTCTACGGAATCCAGATCAAAATAGAATTCATAGGGATCAAAATCTTCTGGAAGATATTTTGTTGTATCAAATCCCAGGTCAACAATTTCTTCTTCTATATAGTTAATTCCATCTATACTGTTGGGATTCGCATATGCATTAAAATTTGTTGGTAAATACTCCTCCGTATCAAAACCCAGATCTGTCATTTCATCATTTATGAAAACAATAGAATTTACATCAAAATAAACACTATAAGGATCAAAGCCTTCAGGTAAATACTCAGCTGTGTCAAATCCCAAATCTATAGAAGGCTCTTCTTCAATAAATGCAATTTCAGACAGTTTTAAATCTTCTGGAGCTTTTACTGAAATTCTGCTTACAAGTTTAGGCGCTTTCCATACGGTTTCAGTCTCCATAACAAGTAATTTATGACTACTTACATCTTCCATACTTACATGAATGCTATCTTCCGATGTGATACAATTTGAAGTTAATATATTCTCTTGCGGTGTGGTGGTTGTGCCCAGCATTACCAATCCACTTAATATTAATAATTTATTCATTTTATAATTTGTTAATTGTTTATCGTTGTTTAAATATAAGACGGTCGAAAAATTAATTTGTTACACTTTTAGCGTTTGTTTAACAGCAAAACTAAAATTGTTAACATTGGTTACTGATGCACTTTTTATGTTTATATTTCTGTTTATCTGATAGTTATATTCTCATACTTCTACTGTGTAAAAAAATATATATATGATTTAATTAACATTAGTTTCGACTATTTTTTTTTTGAATTCTTAGGCCAAATCGTAACATTACCACAACACCATTAAATGGCAAACTAAATTCTCCCACAACTTTTATTGGCAATATTTGCTATAGGTATCCAAAGTAATGACATCCCCAGAACTTCCGATAACATGAGTAAATATCATTTACAGGATGTAATAGAGCGAATAGATCAAATACTAAATCCGCCGCCGTTACGCTAATAGTGCTCGGTGAGTTACCTTATTTAAGCTATTAAATGTAAAGTGCTTTTACTTAAAATCTGGTCAGAAATGATGTAAACCACATATTTTGCGTTTTTAACCCTAATAAAAGAGATATTCACAACATACATTCTACCAGGCTCATTTTTGGTTATACTTTAGTGATGAACATAAACCCCCATTATTATGTCTTATAAAATTAAAAGTCTGCTCTATTTTGTTTGTTTTGTATTATCTGCATTTACTTACTATGCTTTAGACAGCAATCAAAATCATCCACAAGAATATACATCAGTGGAAGTTGTAGAAATTACTGATGAAAATTTAAAACCAGCATTCCCAATTCAATTAGAAGATTTTAATTAGTAAAACAAATCCATATATCATTCCCAAATAAAAGGGTTCGGTTAAAACCGGGCCCTTTTTGTTTTTAATTAATTAGGCTTTAAAACATTCAGTACAGGATCCACTTAAACTAATTCTCCGTAGTGTTAAAATATTTATAATATCCCGATGTGGCTTAAACCAAATGAAGAAATAATAATCTAAGACATATAACAAAAACATAAACACATGAAAAAAGTATTAGTAACAACTGTATTATTAATTGGAATGTTGGGTTATTCTCAAAGAGGCCAGCATTTCGATTCTGAACAAAGGGGCATGAAAGATATGACTCCGGAACAAATAGCCATACTTAAGACAAAGAAGATGACTTTGGCTTTGGATTTAAGTGACGCTCAACAGATGGAAATCCAAAAGATAAATTTGGAAAATGCCATAGAACGCGAGGCCTTAATGTTGAAACGGAAGGCGAAAAATGAAAAATCAGAACAATTTAAACCGAGTACGGATGAACGTTTTGAATTTCAAAATGAACGATTGGATAGGATGATTGCCCAAAAAGGCAAAATGAAACAAATTCTGTCAGAAGAGCAATTCCAAAAATGGGAACGCATACATCATCATGGCAGAAATCATAAAAAAGACGGCAAAAGAGAACATGACTCCGGCAGGAGGCATGGCAAATAAGTCTTGAATCTTAAGGAAAACGGGGTTTAGAATAAAGTATAACTATTCTATATTCCGTTTCTTTATTAATACGGCTTTTATACCAAATCAGGAGCAACCTTCTTTAAGGCTTCAATTGTACTATCCAAATCCTCATAGCTAATAGCATCATTTAAGAAATAGCTTTCAAAGGCACTCGGTGGCAGATATATTCCCTGCTCTAACATTCCGTGAAAATACTTGCGGAATATCTCATTGTTACCTTTAGCAGAACTGCTAAAATCTATCACCGGATTTTCAGTAAAATGAACCGAAATCATCGAACCAAAACGATTAATTTGATGAAGAATGCCATGTTCTGTTAATACAGAAGACAGGCCTTTATGAAGATAAGCGGTCTTTTGATCAAGGCTATCAAATATCTCGGGCCGATTATTTAACTCTGTAAGCATAGCAAGTCCGGCACTCATGGCCAAAGGATTTCCGCTAAGAGTCCCCGCCTGATAAACAGGTCCCTCGGGAGCAAGATGAGCCATAATTTCATTCCTCGAAGCAAATGCTCCTACAGGAAGACCTCCCCCAATTACCTTTCCATAAGTAACAATATCAGCATCTATTCCTAAGGCTTCTTGTGCCCCACCACGACCTAGCCGGAACCCCGTCATCACTTCATCAAATACCAAAAGAATATTTTCCTCAGTACAGATCTTTCTAAGTCCGTCCATAAAAGAATCTGACGGAACAATACAACCCATATTACCAGCTATGGGCTCTATAATAACAGCGGCAATTTCACCCTTGTTGGCTGCAATCAGCGTAATCACACTTTCCAGGTTATTATATTCTGCCAATAAGGTATCCTTAGCGGTACCTTTGGTCACTCCGGGGCTATTAGGACTACCAAATGTTACGGCACCACTTCCGGCCTGAATTAGAAAGGAATCCGAATGCCCGTGATAACATCCGGCAAATTTTATAATCTTATCTTTTCCTGTAAATCCACGGGCCAGACGAATGGCACTCATACAAGCTTCTGTTCCGCTATTTACAAATCTAATCTTATCAATATTGGGAACCATAGAAACTGCCAATTTAGCAAGATCTGTCTCTATTTCGGTAGGCATTCCAAAAGAAGTACCAAGCCTGGCTTTATTAATAACTGCGTTAATCACAGGTTCATAAGCATGCCCCAAAATCAGGGGACCCCAGGAAGAGATATAGTCAATTAACTTATTTCCATCCACATCGTATAAATAAGCTCCTTTGGCCCTTTCAACAAAAACAGGATCACCTCCCACTGCATTAAAAGCGCGGACCGGAGAATTTACACCACCGGGAATATATTTCTTAGCCTCAGCAAATAAGGCGCTACTTCTCTGATAAATCATATAAGTTTATTTTACTCTTTCCGATTTAATCCTCAGTTCCTGTCCGACAGACAAGTTACTAGAGTTCATATCGTTGAGTTTCATCAACTCATCGACGGAAATAAAATAGGTTCTGGATATAGAATATAAGGTGTCTCCTTTTTGGACAACATGCTTTTTGTAATTATATTTTTTAGGTTCTGCCTGTACCAGATATCCCTGGGACAAAACTTCCATGTCGTATTTATAGAGCTGATACCGTTCAATAAAGGAAATCAATTTTTGGGGATACTTATTATCCGTAGCATAGCCCGCTTTCTTAAGCCCTTTTGCCCATCCCTTATAATCATCTCTCCTCAAATCAAAAAGGGAAGCATAGCGCGCCCTGGATGAAAGAAAAATACTATGATCACGAAATGAATACATAGGATGATTGTATTTTCTAAAACACTCGCCTTTTTCATCATCATCGTGATTTTCAAACTCCCCATCCCAACTGTTGTGACATTTAATACCAAAATGATTATTAGTTTTTAAGGTAAGTGCCCCCATTCCATAGCCGCTTTCCAAAATCCCTTGAGCCAAAGTAATACTGGCCGGTATTCCATAGGCCTTCATTTCAAATTGGGCTATTTCTGAATAGGTAACTAAATATTCTTCTATAGATGAGGTGGAATAGCGTATAAATTTTCCCGAATCTTCAGGCATTGGATACTTAGTGTGATCTTTTCCGGACTTGTTGGACTTAACAACCTGAGATGATGCTTTCTTAGTATTGGTAGTTCTTTTTTTAGTTCCACAACTTAGAAGTAAAAAAACCAAAACAACTGCCAGCGTAGCGTGTTTCATATATCGATTATGGGTAAATTTTTGCTTTTCAAATATAAATTCATTCCTGCTATTCCTTGCAATCCACCGGTATGAATAGTTAATATTTTAGTCCTGGGTTTAAAATAATCGTTAGCAATCATGTCTAATATACCGTATATCATTTTCCCAGTATATACCGGATCAAGGAGTATTCCGAGGTTTTGATTCATTTCATTTATAAATGATACTAATGATTCATTAACCCTGGCATAGCCCCCAAAATGGTAATCTGTACATAATTCCCAGTTCCCATTTTCAACAAATTTACAAATATCTTTCTTTAAAAAGTCGCCTTTAAGAGCAGGAAAACCTAATACATGTTGGTTGGGGGTAGCACTATTAATTATTCCTGCCAAAGTACCTCCTGTTCCAACTGAACAACAGATTACATCAAATTCCGAGTCTTTTGGGGTTAGAATCTCCTCACAACCCTTAACAGCTAATTTGTTTGTCCCTCCTTCCGGAACCATATAGAAATTTCCGAATTCCGCCTTTAAGTTATCTAAAAATCCGGTAATTTCCTTTTTCCTATAGTCTGCTCTGGAGACAAATTTAAATTTCATTCCATGTTTGTGGGCGGCAGACAAGGTTGGATTATTTGACCATAAATCAGCGACTTCCTCTCCCCTAATCACTCCTATAGTCTGCATCTTGTTCACCTTTCCGGCGTAGGCGGTTGCTGCAATATGATTTGAGTAAGCCCCCCCGAAAGTTAACAGGGTATCATGCTTCAATTCCTTTGCCTTGAGTAGATTGTACTTAAGTTTACGATATTTATTACCTGAAATTTGAGGATGAATCAGATCCTCACGTTTTATGTAAAGTTCTACTTTCTTTTTCTTTAAGAGAGGAAGGGATATCTTTTGATTAGTGACCAACACAACTTCAGGGCTTAATGGCTCCAAAGATATTTAATAAAGCTAAAACGTTTTCTTTCTGTAAGGTACGCCATATTTATTTCATTCTGATAGGCCTCCCGTTCAAAACTAATATTTTGATATGCTTTATAGCTGTCAACATAAAGCAACGTTCTAAGCAACCATTCGGAAATATATAGGAAATAAAAAGGAAAAATAAGAAGTTCCTGTTGTTGCTGTAAATGAATCCTTTCGTGATTAATTAAAATAGAATCTTGTTTTAAATGAACATTCTTTAGAATAATAAACGGCCACAGAGACAGGCCTACATAATTCTTGTAAAAAAATTGTCTAATTATCACAATCATAGGCAATTGTATAAAAAATTTCAACAAATATAATTGTTAAATTTTACTTTAACTCATAAATCAGTAGAGCTTACCAACATATTCGTTAAGTTGATATCAATAGGATCTGAGGTATTTTATCGGGATTTGAATTATCGTGTAATATTTTATTAACAATAATCCCGTAATTTTACACCTATGAAAAAGATATTACCGGCGGAAGAAGGTGATTTTTACTTGTCCGAAGAAGGTTATCGTGTTTTCACAAAGGAATATCATCTTAAGCGCGGATATTGCTGTGAGAGCAGCTGCAGGCATTGTCCTTATGGGTATAATGCAAAGACAAATATGCAGTAATTTAACTGCGCATTTGGCATGATATTTGTGCCAATCTTTTTGCCCATAATGGTTGACGAACCCAAATAATATTATTATGAAAAAGATAAAAATAATTGCTGTACCTGTACTTTTCATTCTCTTCTTAAGTTCTTGTGCCTCGGTAAATGTTATATCGGATTACGATAGGCAAACCGATTTTAAGGAATATAAAAGCTATGCGTTTTACAAAACCGGAATAGACAGGGCTCAGATTTCTGATCTGGACAAGAAACGAATCCTAAGGGCCATTGAAACGGAAATGGATTCCCTTGGTTTTGTTAAGTCTGATCAACCTGACCTACTTATAAGTATTTTTACCAATGAAAGAGTAGAAGTAGATGTTTATAGCCCAGCCTGGGGTTATGGCTGGGGTTGGGGCCCTGGATGGGGTTGGGGCTGGCCTGGTTATTACAATCCTTATTTTTGGGGGCCCGGTTATTACGGCAATAACGTTAGCACAAGAACTGAAGGTTCATTATATATTGATTTAATAGATACCGCAAAAAAAGAACTAGTTTGGCAGGGTAGAGGTGTTGGCACCCTTAATAGCACAAAAAATATAGAAAAGAAAGAGAAACGTATTCGCAAATTTGTATCACAAATATTGCAACAGTATCCACCGGAGGCTATTGCAGCGAATTAAATTTATAGCCGCCCGCTTCGGGCGGTTTTTTGTATCTTTATAAGGCATTAATGAACCGCTATGTCTTTTGAAAGTAACACTATTTTAGATAAACTTCCCACTCATCTTAAACAATATATTAAACCTCAGAACTACGAGGATTATTCTGCTATTGACCAGGCTGTCTGGCGTTATGTTATGCGTAAAAATGTGGACTATCTAAGTACTGTAGCCCATAAATCATATGTAGAGGGTCTGAATAAAACTGGAATTTCTATAGATCACATTCCCAACATGTACGGGATGAATCGCATTTTAAAAGAAATTGGATGGGCTGCAGTTGCCGTAGATGGATTTATTCCTCCGGCAGCCTTTATGGAATTCCAGGCCTATAATGTGCTTGTTATTGCTTCAGATATAAGACAACTTGAGCATATTGAATATACCCCTGCACCCGATATTATCCATGAAGGAGCTGGTCATGCACCAATCATAGCAAATCCGGAATATGCAGAATATTTGAGAAGGTTTGGCGAAATAGGCTCTAAAGCCATTTCCAGCGCAAAGGATTATGAACTTTATGAGGCCGTAAGATATCTCTCCATAATAAAAGAAGCTGCAGGTACTCCCCTGGTTGATATTGAGAAGGCCGAGAAACATATCGAAGAATTACAGCTAAATATGGGTGAGCCCAGTGAAATGGCCCTAATTAGAAATTTACATTGGTGGACTGTTGAGTACGGCCTAATTGGAACCGTAGAAGAACCAAAAATTTATGGTGCGGGACTTTTGTCTTCTATCGGTGAAAGTGCCTGGTGTATGACGGATGAAGTTAAAAAAATACCTTATAGCATAGAGGCAGCACATACTTCATTTGATATTACAAAACCACAGCCCCAGCTCTTTGTTACTCCTGACTTTGCCTTTCTGAGTCAGGTACTTGAAGAATTTGCCAATACCATGTCATTAAGAAAAGGGGGGCTTATGGGGGTAACTAAATTAATCAATGCTAAAGAACTGGGGACAGTAGAGCTGAGCACTGGTATACAGATATCTGGAATATTCAGCAACGTAATCTCAAATGACGGTAAACCAGTATATCTTCAGACCCATGGTGAGACTGCATTGTCTTCCAGGGAAAAGGAGCTGGTTGGCCATAGCAGACAAGATCATGGCGATGGTTTTGGGTCTCCTATTGGAAAACTAAAAGGGATAAATCTGGCCATAGAAGATATGAGTCCGCGAGATCTGAAAGCATATAACATCTACGAAGGTGAAACAATCTCACTTGAATTTGAAGGAGACATTAAGGTAAAGGGAGATATTATTACCGGTACCCGAAATCTTATGGGTAAAATTATTCTGATAACGTTCCGGAACTGTACAGTATCACATGGTAAAGAAGTACTTTTTAAGCCTGAATCGGGTTTATATCATATGGCTGTGGGAGAGCGTGTAATATCAGCTTTCAATGGACCTGCGGACCTCAGCAGTTTCAATTTAGTAACTCATGAAGTGTCCTCAGAAACGATAAAACCAATAAAATCTGAAGCTCGTAAAAAACTGGAGCAGTATTATAAGCAGATACGAGACTATCGTGAGGGTAGTAATACCACAATATCAAGAAACAAGGTATTTAAAGAAATACGTGAGAAGTACCCCAATGACTGGCTTTTACCTATTGAACTCTACGAATTGGCCAAAAATAATAACGATCACGGATTTGCACAACAAATCCATACCCATCTAGAGACAGTTAAACTTAATAATCCCAAAGTGGGTCATTTAATAGATGACGGAATATCAGTAGTTGATGGTCAATTGAACAATTTGATTAAGAAATAAACTTTTGGTTCTAATAAAATCAGTTGGAAGAATAAATTTCGAAAATATCTTCTTTAACAATTTCATTATTATAGGAAAGCCTCCATCCCAAAGAATTGGTGAGAATATAAAACTTAGAGAGTTCGCTTATTAACCTGTTTTCAGCATTCTTTTGCAGAGTAGAAGCATTAACTTTCTTTAATAGGGAAGCCTTTACATTATTCTTGATCTTATTATAATCTTCGGCGCTAAACTGATTAAAATAATCTGCGGTCACATCATAATACTCAAAATCCGGATTAATTTTAATCTCCGGTTCAGGAATATTCATAATCTTAAGGGTTTTGGTAGCTTCGTCTACTTCAAAATTAATCTCATTTAGATCATAAGCAACAGTAACTTCTGCATTCACCACTACTAAAGCTTTCTTATCTGCAGTAAAATATGGACCAAATAACTGTTGGGAATCTTTATAACTGTATACCTCGGAAAAGTGACCTTCGGTGACTATTATCTTGGAAACATTATTAATCTGCTGTTGAATAAGTGAACTATTCTCCTTTAAAATAGATTTTTCCTCTTTGCCTTTGTTCCAGGATTGATAAATCAAAATCATGGCCATTGCTATTACTATTCCTACTAAAATTCGCTTCATATATCAAACTTCATAAATGGGTACGCCTTTTTTAGATGCGAAATTTTCTCTTCCAGCGACTTCAAAAATAATTGATACTGCTCTGCCTGCTCGTTAAAAGGTCTGTGGGCTAATCCTTTCTGAATTTCCTGAACTACTTTCATTACTGAGTCTGCCTTCTCAGAAATCCAGACACTTTTGAATTTTTTCCAGATATAGTCAATTGCCAGATTATTAGGATGCACCATATCTTCGGCATAAAATCTATAATCCCTTAGCTCGTCAAGCATAATTTCATATGCCGGAAAATAGTAAAGGTTTTTATCTGATGAGGCTGATTCCATGATCTTGCCAATGGCAGAAATCAAATTTGCTTTACTTCGTTGATTTTCTACAAAGCCATCCTTTAAATGCCTTACAGGGGAAATCGTAAAAATTACCGAAGCATTCTCATTTACCTTTCTAAGCTTTAAAAGTATCCGTTTTAAACTTACTTCAATTTCACTTTCTGTAAGTAACTCCTTAGTAAATTGTTTTTGTGGTAGTTTATGGCAGTTGGCAACCCTTTTGTGAGTTTTAACATCTTTGTATACCCAGGCAGTACCAAGGGTAATTATTAT
This sequence comes from uncultured Eudoraea sp., assembly GCF_947260015.1. Classification (GTDB taxonomy): domain Bacteria; phylum Bacteroidota; class Bacteroidia; order Flavobacteriales; family Flavobacteriaceae; genus Eudoraea. The sequence continues at coordinate 18,065 of NZ_CAMYOM010000013.1, forward strand.
ATGACTGGCCTCACCTAGCTGATTTCTTGTATTAAGAAGAGCACTATTTAAATTGCTAAGTAGGTTCTCTTTAGATGGATCACTCAGGTCCGAATGCGAATCAAAACAGTGCCAGCGTTCATTAAAATAAAAAACATCAGCGTCCGCATAAGCTTTATCCTCTATTGTACGAATTATTAAGTTTTCTATTGCTATTGGGTGGAACAATATGCCAAGAGGGTTTTGAAGAGTTTGAAATTGATAATAATTTAGTTTCCTTCCTATATTTTGAACAAAACAAGAACCCAGAAGAAAAAGTGTACTTTGATAATCTATTTGATTTTTCTCTGAATTTAACGGGATAATTGTTTGAAGTTTCATCCTTTAAGTTTCCTTTGGTTACAGCCACTCGGCAATATGCTCCAACTTGAAATTATAACCAGCTTTTAATAGTTAACCAGCAATTCTTCTGATTGATTTTATTAGAAGTGGCTCCTATTTAAGGTATTCTTTAACCTTTTCCAGGGCCATCGGAATACCTTCCGGGTTTTTTCCTCCTGCCGTAGCAAAGAAGGGCTGGCCCCCTCCTCCTCCATCTATATATCTCCCTAATTCTCTCACAATTAAGCCAGCATTCAGATTCCTTGATCCAACCAGTTCTTTAGATATATAGCATGATAAGGTCACTTTCCCCTCCTGTTCCGTTGCGAGCAAAAGGAAAAGATTTTTCCGGTCTTTCCCCATTTCAAAAGAAAGATCCTTTATGCCAGAAGCATTTAAATCTATTTTATGTGCCAGGAATTGCACCCCATTTATTTCCTCAATCTTTTGGATTAACGATGTTTGAAGATTTTTAGCTTTTAATCGTAAAAGACCTTCCACCTCCTTTTTCAGTATTGCATTTTCTTCCTGAAGGTTTTCAACAGCCTTGACCGGATCTTTAGTGCCTTTAAAAAGATTTCTTATCTTATCAAGCTTTCTGTTATTTTCATGGTAGAATTCCTTAACCGCGTCAGAAGTAATGGCTTCTATCCTGCGAATACCGGCTGCGATCGCACCTTCGGACACAATTTTAAAATGCCATATATCTGCAGTGTTGAGGACATGTGTACCTCCACAAAGTTCTATAGATTGTCCAAATCTTATCGTACGCACCGCATCTCCATACTTTTCTCCAAACAGGGCCATCGCCCCTTCTTTTAGTGCCGTTTGCATTGGTATTGCTCGCTGCTCTTCCAGGGCTAATTGTTCATCTATCCTCATATTAACAAAATTTTCAACATCGCGGAGTTGCTCCGTAGTCATTTTTGCAAAGTGAGAAAAATCAAATCGCAGGTATTTTGAATGTACTGCAGAACCTTTTTGCTCTACATGATTCCCCAAAATCTCCCTAAGGGCCTGGTGTAATAAATGGGTAGCAGTATGATTACGAGCCGTCCGTTCTCTTTGTTTTTTATCTACGACAGCCCTAAGGACCTCGTTTGGATGTTTAGGTAGGTTTTTTGAGAAATGTATGATTTCATTATTCTCCTTCTTTGTATCTAAAATGTACACTACATCCCCATTGGGTACTTCCAGGTAACCTTTATCACCAACCTGGCCGCCACCTTCCGGATAAAAAGGGGTTAAATTGAAGACCAATTGAAACAGGCTTCCCTCCTTTTTAGAAACTACTTTTCTGTACTTTACCAGTTTTACCTGAGCTTCTAAGAAATCATAGCCGACAAACTCCTGTTGAGCATCTTCCATAAGAACTGTCCAATCGTCTTTTGAAACTTCAGATGCGGCTTTGGAGCGGGCCTTTTGCTCTTTCATCGCTAATTCAAAACCGCTTTGGTCCAATTTCAATCCTTTTTCACTTAAAATTAGCGCCGTTAAGTCAATTGGAAATCCATAAGTGTCATACAATTCAAATGCTTTTTTGCCATTTATAGTATCGCCATTAGTATTTGCAATAACGCTATCCAGTAATAACAAACCTTGTTCCAGGGTTCTTAAAAAGGAGTGCTCTTCCTCCCGAATAACATTTTCTATAAGGTTTCGTTGTTCCTTCAATTCAGGAAAAGCCTCACCCATGCTGGTAATAAGGGCATTTACTAAACGAAACATAAAGGGGTTCTTGGTATCCAAAAACGTAAAGCCATACCTGATGGCCCGTCTTAATATTCTCCTTATTACATAACCTGCTCCCGTATTACTTGGCAATTGACCATCTGCAATAGAAAAGGCTACAGCACGAATATGATCTGCAATAACCCTTATGGCAATATCTGCCTCTTCTTCCTTTCCATAATTCGTATTGGTAATTGTTTCAATTTCCCGAATGATGGGGGTAAAAACATCAGTATCATAATTAGATTGAACTCCTTGTAAAACCATACAAAGACGTTCAAAACCCATTCCGGTATCAACATGTTTTTCAGGAAGAGGTTCCAGAATACCATTTGCTCTTCTATTGTATTGGATAAAAACCAGATTCCAAATCTCTACTACCTGCGGGTGATCCTTATTTACCAAAGCAGCTCCGTCAATTTTTTCCTTTTCTTTTCTGGAACGTATGTCTACATGTATTTCCGAAGAAGGGCCGCATGGCCCCTGCTCGCCCATTTCCCAAAAATTATCCTTTTTGTCACCCTTTATAATTCTATCTTCAGGAACAATACTTTTCCATAAATTGAAAGCTTCCATGTCCATCTCAAGTTCATCAGAATCTGAACTACCCTCAAATACAGATACATAAAGACTATTCTTATCAATTTTACAAACCTTTGTAAGGAATTCCCATGCCCAACTTATGGCTTCTTCTTTGAAATAATCTCCAAAGCTCCAATTTCCAAGCATTTCAAACATGGTATGATGGTAAGTGTCTTTACCTACTTCTTCAAGATCGTTGTGTTTACCACTAACTCGAAGGCACTTTTGTGTATCTGCAATCCTTGGGTTTTTAATGGCTGAATTGCCTAAAAAGAACTCCTTGAACTGATTCATTCCGGCATTGGTAAACATCAAGGTAGGGTCATCCTTGATGACCATGGGTGCAGAAGGGACAATTTTGTGGCTTTTTTCCTTAAAAAAATCTAAAAATTTTGCTCTTATTTCCTCGGAAGTCATCTAAAATGGCAAGGTTTTATTAAATTTAACTGTTTGTCCAAAACAATTTTTATATTTGTTTGTTTTGATAAGACGAAAGCACAAAAATAGGATAAAATCCATTCATGTCTAAGGTAAAATATTATTACGATCCGGACACCCTTTCATATAGAAAGATAGAGCCAAAGAAATCTCGGCGCTACAGGAATATTTCACTCTTTACTATAGGTTCTGTCATATCCGGTATTTTTGGTTTAATCCTTTTGCTAAATACCAATATTTTGAATACGCCAAGAGAACTCTCTTTACAAAGGGAAGCCAAGAATTATGAGTTGCGATTTGAGCTTCTTAACAAAAAGATGGAGCAAATGGAGTATGTCCTCGCGAATATCGAAGACAGGGATAACAATATTTACCGGCTCTATTTTGAGGCCAATCCTATTCCTGAAGAACAGCGAAAGGCTGGTTTTGGAGGTGTAAACAGGTACAAATCTCTGGAAGGATTCAATAATTCTGAGATGATTATTTCCACTACAGAGCGAATGGATATCATACAAAAACAGATGGTAATTCAATCTAAGTCTCTTGATGAAATAACCAAACTGGCTAAGGAAAAAGAAAAACTTTTGGCGGCCATCCCTGCCATACAACCAGTAAATAACGAAGAACTTACACGTATGGCTTCCGGATTTGGATGGCGGTCAGACCCTTTTACTAAAGCAAGAAAAATGCATCGGGGCATGGATTTTACGGCTCCTAAGGGCACACCCGTCTATGCGTCCGGAGATGGAGTCGTGAAACGCGTAGATAATAATGCCTCTGGTTACGGTAAGCATATTCGCATAGATCATGGATATGGCTATATGACCCTATACGGCCATCTAAGTAAATACAATGTAAAAAGGCGTCAAAAAGTAAAGCGGGGAGACCTTATAGGTTTTGTTGGAAGCACGGGCAGATCTGAAGCACCTCATGTGCATTATGAAGTATGGAAAGAAGGAGAACGCATAAATCCTATAAATTTCTATTACGGAAGTTTATCTGCAGAAGAATTTGAAAACATGCTTAAATACGCAAATCAGGAAAATCAATCACTGGATTAATGCATTTAGAATTACCGGAAAAACGTTATTATGGAATTGGCGAAGTCGCCAGGGCTTTTGACGTAAATACTTCCCTGATTCGGTTCTGGGAAAAGGAATTTGATGTTATTCAACCCAAAAAGAACGCAAAAGGCAATCGTAAATTCACTCCAAAAGACATTCAAAATCTCCAACTAATATATCATTTGGTTAAGGAGCGTGGTTTCACACTTGAAGGTGCTAAAACCCATTTGCGTGAGGAAAGACAAAAGACTTTATCAAATTTTGAGATCATCCAAAAGCTTGAGCGCATCAAGGCAGAACTGGTCAAAATAAAAAGTCAACTCTAAAAGTATACTATAACTTAATTAAACGATTATGAAAAAATGGTTAATTCCCGTAATTGTCCTTCTGGTCTTAGCATTTGCTATTTATCAATGGGCCGTTGGATTTAATAATACGTCAGTGGAATATGAAGCCAATGCCAAAACTGCCTGGTCCAATGTTGAAAGTTCGTATCAAAGAAGAAATGATCTGATTGGCAATTTGGTGAAAACGGTACAGGGTGCCGCAGATTTCGAAAGAGGTACATTAACCGATGTTATTGAAGCACGTGCAAAGGCCAGTTCAACAACTATAGATGTAGATAATCTAACGCCAGACAAAATGGCTGCCTTCCAGGAGGCACAAACTGGATTGTCTTCGGCCTTATCACGTTTACTTGTAACAGTTGAAAGATATCCGGATTTAAAAGCCAATCAAAATTTCCTTGAATTACAATCTCAATTGGAAGGAACTGAAAACCGGATTAATGTGGCAAGGGATAGGTATAATGAACAGGTTAATATCTATGACATCTACATTAAAAAATTTCCCAATAAAATTTTAGCAGGTTGGTTTGGATTTGATGAAATGGCACGTTACCAGGCAGATCCCGGTTCTGAAAATGCCCCTGATGTGAATTTTGAATTTAAGTGATTACGCATCCATGTCCAAAGTAGAAGATTTCTTAACTGCTGATGAAGAACAAGAGATTGTAGATGCCATTCTGGAATCTGAAAAAAATACTTCCGGAGAGATCAGGGTACATATTGAACCGTCTTCACCTTTAGACCATTATGTTAGGGCCCAGGAAGTCTTTCATTTACTTAAAATGGATAATACGCGCGAAAGTAATGGGGTACTGATTTATGTAGCTGTGGAGGATAAAAAATTTGTAATCTGCGGAGATAAAGGCATTGATGAAGTGGTCCCGGATGACTTTTGGAATTCCACAAAAGACCTTATTCAGAATAGTTTCAAAGAAGGAAAATTTAAAGAAGGGATTATACGCGGAATTCTTATGGCCGGAGAAGAGTTGAAGGCGCACTTTCCATGGAAACCCAATGACACAAATGAATTGAGCAATGAGGTATCTAAAGGCTAGTCTTATCTTGTTCCTGATGTGGGGAACCTCAGCTCTTGCACAATTTACGATCCCGGAAAAACCAAAACTTCAAACAAGTGTTTACGATTATATTGGGCTATTAACGGCTCCCGAAAAAAATGCGCTGGAACAGAAACTTATCCGTTATTCCGATAGTACTTCCACGCAAATAGTAATCGCCATAATAAAATCAACTGAAGGTGAAAACATCAACTATCTGGGTGCCCAGTGGGGACAAGCATGGGGTATAGGACAAGAAGATGAGGACAATGGTATTCTGATCATTCTGGCTAGGGAAGACCGAAGAGTAGCCATTAACACAGGTTATGGTGTAGAGGCTACGTTAACAGATGCATTATCTAAACGGATCATTGGGAACGTCATTATTCCTGAATTTAAAGAAGGAGATTACTTTGCCGGATTGGATAAAGGATCTGATGCCATCTTTAAAGTGTTAACGGGTGAATTTAAAGAAGAACGCCCTCCTGAAGGAGATGGAAACTTTCCTTTTGGAGCATTTCTGCCCATTATCATTTTTATCGTAATCATCATTATTCTTAGCAGTCGTAACCGAAGAGGTGGCGGAGGCAAAGGCGGGGGACGAAAAAAAGGCATGAACCTTTGGGATATTATCATCCTGAGCAATATGGGCAGGGGCGGATATAATTCTGGTTCTTCCGGTGGTGGATTCGGAAGCGGAGGCTTTGGTGGTGGTGGCTTTAGCGGAGGTTTCGGTGGTGGTGGCTTTGGCGGAGGTGGTGCCTCTGGTGGCTGGTAAGCAAGAGGAAGGTCATGTAAGAATCTTTACTAACTCTATTTTTTCCGCATGAATATGGTAATCGGTACTCCGGCATAATCAAAATTCTCCCGTAATTTATTCTCTAAAAACCTCTTGTAAGGCTCCCGTACATATTGCGGCAGGTTACAGAAAAAAGCAAATTGCGGATACGGCGTGGGTAGTTGGGTAATATATTTAATCTTTACATATTTCCCCTTGTACGCCGGCGGTGGTGTATGCTCTATTATGGGTAGCAGCAAGTCATTAAGTTTTCGCGTGGGAATTCGTTTAGAGCGGTTTTGATAGACTTCCACGGCCGTTTCTATAGCCTTAAAAATACGCTGTTTAGTATGCACCGACATAAAAAGGATAGGAACATCTGTAAAGGGTTCAATTGCCTGTTTAATTTTTTGGGTATATTGTTTAACTGCATTAGTATCCTTCTCCACTAAATCCCATTTGTTAACCAGGATCACTATTCCTTTGTTGTTGCGCTGTGCTAACCAGAAAATGTTTTCTACCTGTCCGTCAAATCCACGGGTAGCATCTAACAAAAGTAAACAAACATCACAGTGCTCAATGGCTCTCACTGAACGCATGACAGAATAAAACTCCAGATCCTCTTTTACCTTCGCTTTCCGGCGAATACCCGCTGTATCTACCAAATTAAACTCAAATCCAAAACGGTTGTACTTAGTATCTATACTATCACGTGTGGTCCCTGCTATGTCTGTTACAATATATCTTTCTTCACCAATCAATGCATTGATAAAAGAAGATTTCCCCGCATTGGGCCTCCCAACCACTGCAAACCTGGGTAGTTCATCTTCAACTTCTTCGCTTTCTGGCAATACCTCAACAAGGGCATCCAATAATTCTCCTGTGCCACTGCCGTTAATGCTGGAAAGATTGTAATAATCTCCTAATCCGAGTGCATAAAACTCAACTGCATCCTCTGCACGTTTGGCGTTATCTACTTTATTAACAGCCAAAAAAACAGGTTTTTTGGCACGGCGCAATAAATGGGCTACATCCTCATCCATACCGGTAATACCGGTTTCTACATCTACCATAAATATTATAGCATCTGCTTCATCAATGGCTAATTTTACCTGTTTATCTATTTCCTGCTCAAAGATATCATCACTTCCCAGAACATAGCCTCCGGTATCTATTAATGAGAATTCCTTACCGTTCCAGTCGCTCTTACCATAATGTCTGTCGCGAGTTACCCCGCTTACGGCATCTACAATGGCCTCACGTCTTTGTATTAAACGATTAAAGAATGTAGATTTTCCAACATTCGGTCTCCCGACTATGGCTACAATAGCGCCCATACTTGCTAATTAGGCCGCAAAGTTAGCGCTAAAGAAACTAGATAAAAAATAAAAGATAAGGCATTGGACAACGGTCTGTTATATTTAGATAACTCTTAGAGCGATGTTTCAAAAGAAATAGGTATCTTTTATGAGCAAACAAAACTGTATGAAAGCATTGCCCAATGACATTGTTTTAAGACCCAGGTTCCAACTAGAGCTTCCACAGCCAAAAGAAAGTGCTTTACTGGCTTTTGAAAAGAATGAGAATAATCCTTTCCTGATAAATCGAATAGATGATCATGTCTTTATAAAATTCCAAAAAAAAGATGTTCATTTTTGGTCTCCCCAACTGCATTTGGAAATTAACGAAACAGACGCAGAAAATTCTAAGCTATACGGCCTGTTTGGCCCAAACCCAACGCTATGGACATTTTTTATGTTTTTACATTTCGGGGTGGGAACATTTTTTATAATCTTCGGAATTTGGGCCTATTCAAGTGCTTCATTGGGTAAATCATACGGCCTGCAACTTGGAGCGATGATTTTTATGGTGATATTGTGGTTTGTTTTATATGCTTTTGGAAGAGCGGGTAGAAGAAAAGGGAAACCACAAATGAATCAATTGTTCCATTTTATGAGAGAGGTTTTAGACTTAAGCTGACTTACTTCTGATCATACCCAAACCTGCGAAGTTGATTGGGGTTACTCCGCCAGTTTTTGTTAACTTTTACATAGAGTTCAATATACACCTGTTTGTCAAAGAATTTTTCAAGATCCTTTCTGGAAGCTACTCCTACCCTTTTTAGTGCGGCGCCTTTATGCCCGATAATTATTCCCTTTTGAGAATCTCGCTCTACCATAATAACCGATCTAATCCGGATTATCTTTTCATCCTCCAAAAATTCTTCCGTTTCAATTTCAACCGAATATGGAATCTCCTTTTTATAGTGTTCCAGAATCTTTTCACGGATAATTTCGTTAACAAAAAAACGCTCCGGCTTATCTGTTAGCTGGTCCTTTGGAAAATAAGGAGGTGCTTCGGGCAATAATTCCAAAATACGTTCAAACACTTCCTTAACATTGAAATTTCTCAGGGCAGAAATAGGATGAATCTCCGCAGAAGGAAGTTGTTCCTGCCAATATTGCGTTTGTTCTTCCAACGTTTGTTGATCTGAAGCATCAATTTTATTGAGTAGTAGCAGCACGGGAATCTTACTTTCTTTAAGTCTTTCTAGAAAAGAGCTGTCCTTTAATGATTTTTCACCAATCTCAACCATGTAAATGAGGATATCCGCGTCTTCAAATGCAGATTTTACAAATTTCATCATTGAATCCTGCAACTCGTAGGCAGGTTTAATAATCCCTGGTGTATCTGAAAGAATTAACTGGAAATCCTCGCCGTTCACAATACCCAGGATTCGATGTCTTGTGGTCTGTGCCTTTGCGGTAATTATTGAAAGCTTCTCCCCTATAAAAGCGTTCATAAGGGTTGATTTTCCTACATTGGGATTTCCAATGATATTCACATAACCTGCTTTGTGAGCCATTATACTTTGATTTTTGAAAAATAGGTTTTCATCGCAATATTTACTCTAGGTGACAAATATAGCACCGCAATCATATTGGGGATTACCATGAGTGCAAAAGACAGGTCAATTAAATTCACGACAAGATCTACAGAAGCCACTGCTGCAAAAGTAATACTCCCTACATAAATATAATTATAGAGCTTACCTACTTTAACATTAGTCAAAAATGAAAGACATTTGGTGCCGTAGTAAGAATAGGTGAATAAGGTTGAAAGTGCAAAAGCAGAGACGATGATCATTAAAAGCACATCGCCATAACCAAAGAGCGATTTCTTAAATGCGATCAGGGTCATGACAATTCCATTGTTCTCCGCATCTAAATAGGCCCCACTCAAAATAATTACCACTGCAGTTAATGTACACACTACAATGGTATCTATAAACGGGCCCAACATGGCAACTAAACCTTCTTGTATGGGTTCTTTTGTTTTGGACTGCCCATGATACATGGGCGCATTGCCAACCCCGGATTCATTGGAAAATACGGCTCGTCTTATCCCGATAATGATAAGACCCCATAAACCTCCCTGGACCGCAGTTTCAATATTAAATGCTTCTACCAGGATTAATTTTAATGACGGCCAAATCTCACCAGCATTCATTCCCATGATCACAATAACGGCAAACAAATATAAAAGGACCATAAATGGGACAATTGCTGTGGCTACTTTGGCGATTTTTTTAAGGCCTCCGAAAATTACGAATGAAGTGATCACACTAAGTACAATCCCAATTCCCAATTTCCAATTAAAATCACCCAATACGGCAATGGTTTCATTAGGGTTAATCACGCCCATTAATGTTTGGGTAAACTGATTTGTCGTAAATGCGGGCAGAACACCAAAGAGGCCGGCAATACAGAAGAACACAGCCAAAGGCCTGGCCTTTTTGCCCATACCCATGGTAATGTAGTACATCGGCCCTCCCTGCAAATTGTACCACGCCAGGCCCGCCAAGGTATATAGCAATGGCTACACCAGAAATATTTCCCAATCCCACAGTGGCTGCAACAGCCGAAGATAGTGCCTGGAGATGACTAACTTCACCAGGATCATCAGGATTATCGTATTTACCTGAAGTTATTAAAATGGCATGTTTAAAATAACGATATGGAAGTAATTTAGAGTAAGCAACCAGATAAAGGCCTCCACCAACTATTAAAAAAAGCATTACCCATTCAGTATAAGGAAGTACAGCCGCTAAAAAGTCATTAAATATCTTCATAAACAAACTAAAGCTCCGAAGTTATGGAATTTAAGCTTTTTGGGTGTGTGGTTGGGACAAATAATTCCAGTACTAAGTTTTGATTTAACTAAAAAAGCATCGTATATTTGCCGTCCACATCGCGGGGTAGAGCAGTATCCTTCGATTCCTCAGGACAGGGTACCTACTCATGCTTGGGAAAAGAATAAAAAACACTGCTAATAAAAATATTGAAAGTTCACATCGCGGGGTAGAGCAGTAGGTAGCTCGTCGGGCTCATAACCCGAAGGTCGCTGGTTCGAGTCCAGTCCCCGCTACAAAGA
>NZ_CAMYOM010000013.1:28922-103595 GCF_947260015.1 uncultured Eudoraea sp.
AATATTGAAAGTTCACATCGCGGGGTAGAGCAGTAGGTAGCTCGTCGGGCTCATAACCCGAAGGTCGCTGGTTCGAGTCCAGTCCCCGCTACAAAGAAAGCCATCAACGAACGTTGGTGGTTTTTTTATAGAACAAACGGCCAAGCTTGCTTGAGACGTTTAGTGAAATAAAAAATAGATAGCGCAAAGCGCTATTGGCTTTCTTTGTAAAGCTACCCCCAAGGCCCATTTCGTTGCAGAGCAACGAAATGAATCCAGTCCTTGTATAAAATTCCATCCCGATAGCTATCGGGACCAAATCTCAATAAATGCACAAAGTTATGATGGCTTTCTTTGTAAAGCCATCCTCAAGGCCGCTTCCGGAACAAAGTGGAGGAAGCAATCCAGGCCCTGTATAAAATTCCAAACTTAAATTTCAAATTTCAATAGATGTAAAGAACAAAAGAGCGTTTTCGTTGTGCAAGCCTCTTAATGCCCATTTTGTAGCTCAAAAAAGTAAGCTTTAAAGTTTTTTAACGACCTAAGTTTAACAAACTCTTGCTTTATGAAAATATTATTCTTTATTCTCGGACTTGTGACTGTTCTTAGCTGTTCTAAGAACGATGCTGATATTGAAAATCAAACAGATGAATGGTCAGTGGATGTATCTGATATTACTGGTAAATTAAACCTCTTTCCGTTAATAGAAAATCCAGAATTTTCATCAGTAAAAGACACCCGATTAGATGGCAATCAATTGGTTGGAATCGTAAACTTTGGCTCACAAATAAGAGTTTATCCCTACGCACATACAAATCCATTCGAAGTTGTAAATGATGTGTCTAATGGTCAGAAATTTGCTTTTAGTTATTGTCCTATAACAAAAAGTGCCATTGCGTTTAGACGTAAAAGCATTTTTAGAGCTTCGGGACTTTTATATAAGAATAATGTTACTCCCTGGGAAAAGGATACAGAAACAATCTGGTCCCAAATGTTAGTCAAAGGCATAAATGGACCAAATATTAATAGGAGATTTAATACAATTCCAGTTGTTGAAACAACGTGGAGTACAGTAAAAGACTTCTTGCCAAATGCTAAAGTAATGAGTTTACCTGATGGCTTCTTATTTCCTGATTTTGTATCGTCCAAAACCCCAGATGAACCATCAGATGAAGAAAGTAGTGAAAACATACCAAATTCGGGGGAATTTACCTATGGTATTTTAACAAGTCAAGCAGTACATATTTTTAGATATAATGATTTTATGAATAGTAAACGAAGAGATGTTACCATTCAATCAGATAAATATCTTGTTTATGGCAATTCTGGTAAAAGAGTAATATCCGCTTTCAAAGTTTCTAGTTTTGATAGTTATCAATTATTAGAGGATGACAAATTCCCGGACATTTTTAGAGATAATAGTGGTGTTGTTTATAATTTCTTAGGTCAGGGAAGTAATGGATCAAATCTTGAAAAACCAGAAGTTGCGTATGTTGCTATTTGGAAAGCATGGCAAGATATTTTCAGTAGCTTTAAATATCAGGAATAATATTTAGCTCCTTTCACCTCTAATTATAAGAAAATGCACAAAACAGGTTTTACCTTTGTAAAACCAACCGCTCCCGGGAGCTTCTCCTTCGTAATACAATGTAGAAGGAGCTATCGGCAGGCCGATTCCGAAGCTAAACGAAGGAATCTATCCAGGCCTGATGATATCCCATCCCGATAGCAATCGGGACCAAATTACAGAAAGCATCTCCAGATATCTTTTAATGCCCTTTTAAGTACTCGGCAAATATAGCTGAAGAAGGTCTTATGTGAAACGGATAAAGAACAAGGAAAAATTTATATATCCGGAAAAGTTATAGGATAAACAGTTATTTTTATTCACATATAGTAGTTTATACTAAATTCAATGTTCTCTGTTTAGCTCGAAAAGCATTCATCAAATAGAGCACCGATAATTTTAAACATGATAATATGAAATCTCTAAATAAAAATGCTGTGTTATTAATTTTTTGTTTTTCATTCTCAGTAGTGAATGCACAGCATGAAATTAAACCTGAAAAAGGATATACGCCTCAAATCGGTTTAATGGTAGATATGCTGGAAGAATTAAAGGATCGACTTACAGAAGACATCAATGATTTAGATCAGGCGGAAACGGATTACTTATTTGACGACAAGGCTAACAGTATTGGGGCCATAATTATGCATTTGGTGGCCACCGAAGCATACACCCAGGTTGAAACTTTAGAAGAACGCACCTGGACTGTTGAAGAAAGAGAATTTTGGCTAATTGCCGCTGGTTTGGGAGCAGAATCAAGAGACAAACTAAAAGGAAAACCTATAAAATATTATTTGGATCAATGGGATCAGGTTCGGGGAAAAACACTCAAAGGTCTTAAAGCCAAAGATGATGCGTGGTTTGCAGCAACCATAGATGAGAGCATGAACAACCATTGGGCATGGTTTCATGTTTTGGAACATCAGGCCAATCATATGGGGCAGATAGCAATGGTGAAAAAGAGACTACCAGAGTAATCTGGATTTTTATATCTACAATTCATCGCTATCTTAGAACACATAACAAAAGTTCCCATTTTTAAATTAAACAATCTAGCAGGATATCTTCGAGCCATTAATAGCCCATCATGAAAAAAAGAAAAATTATTGCCTCTGTATTGATAATAATTGCGCTAATTCTTGGGTCAATATTTTTCTCGGAGATAATGTTTCCAGTGGGTTGGGAAGGCTATTTTAAAACAGAGTATTACGGCCAATTTGGACCTTTGGCCATTTGTGTTGAGCTCCTGATTGCCGGTATTTATATGTTTATCGCACATCCCAAGACCAATTTCACTATGGCTCTATTTGCATTTACGGTATTGTCGGATCTTTTCTTTAATATAATTGGACTTATTACAACACTGGTGCCTGTTTATGCGCTGGTCATTTTTTTGTGTTGTGCTGTATTGGCGCTCTGGCTGGCCTTTTCAAATGCATTTAGCCTGGGACGCATATCTTTAGCAGCAGCCTTTGGCAGTTTTATATTAGGCAATGCCGTAGAACTGTTCTTTAATTATTTATAAATAGCCTAATTGAAAATATCTATTTCAATTATTCTTTGAAATTCCATTTGTTGCCAACATTTAATTGTTTTTATCCCAATAAAGATGTACCAAATAAAAAATAATGTACAAAGAATTTGAAACGGAAAGATTACTTATTAAGCCAACTTCAGTTGAAGATGCAGAATTTATTTATCAACTTATAAATACTCCAAAGTTTATTAAATATATTGGAGATAGAGATATCAAATCTATTGAAAGTGCAAATGATTATATTAAAACCAAAATGTTACCACAGCTCAAAAGACTTGGATATTCTAATTACACAATATTTCGTAAATCAGACCATATAAAAATAGGAACTTGTGGACTTTATGATAGAGAAGGATTAGCTGGTATAGATCTTGGGTTTGCATTTCTCCCCGGATATGAAAGGAAAGGTTATGCCTTTGAATCTGCAAATAGATTGAAACAAGCGGCCTTTGAAGAATTTGAAATTAAAGAAATTAAGGCAATTACATCAAAAGAGAATATTTCCTCTCAAAGGCTTTTAGATAAATTGGGATTAGAAATGACAGGTACAATTATACTTCCAAATGAAGATGAGGAACTCTTATTGTATAAAATTCAGAAAACAGGCTGCAATACTAAGAAAACGGCATTTATTAAAACTTCCTAATCCAAAGAAAAAGCTACTATTGAAACCAAAAGAAGTAATATTAAGAGAACTCCATCTATCTGATATTTCTCAATTAGCAAAACTTGCCAATAATAAGAATATATGGGTTAATTTAAGAGATTCTTTTCCTTATCCCTATGATGAAAGTGATGCAAAGTTTTTTATAAACTTAGTAACAAATGAAAAACCTAAACAGCATTTCGGAATAGAATATGAAGGGGATCTCTGCGGGGTAGTAGGACTAGTCCTTCAGAAGGATGTTTACAGAAAATCAGCCGAAATTGGTTATTGGATTGGAGAGCCCTATTGGGGTAAAGGAATAGCCACAAAAGCTATTAAATTAATTACCAATTATGGGTTTGAAGACTTAAAATTGGACAGAATCCATGCAGGGGTCTTTGAATTTAATATTTCCTCAATGAAGGCGCTTGAGAAAAACGGATATAAAAAAGAAGGTGTTTTTAAAAAGGCAATATTCAAAAATGATAAAGTTTTAGATGAACACAGATACTTTAAGTTAAACGAATTCTAATGCTGCCTTATAAAAAAAGTTATTTTAGAAATTAGAAGATACCCATAGAGGTTCATTAAGATTAAGATAATGAAGATGAACAGGTACATATTAATCCCTTTAGTAATTGTAATCATACTAATTGCAATTTTCATAATTGTTTCTTCAACGCTTACTTCAGTAATAGTATTTATACCCGGAACAATTCTTACCTATATAGTTTATTTAAATACATTTTATAAGAAGACACCAACTCCTGAAAGGATATTACCTTTATACCTATTGTTATTGGGAATTCAATTTCTCCACTTTACTGAAGAGTATTTAACAGACTTTATTATAGAAGTACCCAAATTATTAGGTCAGGAAGCATACCCATTAGACTATTGGTTAGTCTTTAATATGGTAGCCTATTTCATTTTTATAATTGGAGGAATCTTTTTGTTTAAGCAAATAAAGGAGTTGATGATAATTCCCCTTTTTTTCATCCTTGTAGGAGTATTATTGAATTCTATTGGACATATCCTGATATCAATTTATGTTGGAGAATATTTTTCCGGACTATATACAGCTTTAATTTATATAGTAATTGGTCCTATATTAATGAAGAGAGTTTTGGATGAAACAAAAACTAGTATTAAGGCTTAGAAATATTAGAAAGAAATTAGAAGATGTTTGTTCATATTCTATAAACTCCAGGTATTCCCAATGTCGGATAGCGGATTACAACCCAGATATTCTCCCGGAATAGGATGATAACTCAGAACATTTTTTCCAATTTATTCACTGGAGTAGTTAATTTCAAAATATTTACATATGAGGCAAATAGATCTGCAAATAATATTATAGTTTTATTAACTTGGGGTTTTTAAAACGGAAAAACCAGAAACAGATTAATCATTAATCTATCAAAACAAAAAAATATGAAAAACATGAACACCATCTCCAACCGAATTAAATTTCTTGCTCCCCTATTTGTTTTTGCATTTGTAATTCAAAGCTGCAACCAGGCACCCAAAGAAGTTGAAAAAGAACAAATAGTCGAGGCAGAAAAGCCCGAGTATTTTTTGCTTCGTCCTGAAACGGAAAAAGCCTATGGGTATTCTCATGCCGTGAAAATTGGCAACGATATTAAAATATCCGGAGCTGTTAGTATGGACAACGACGGAAATCCAACCGCTGTAGGGGATTTTGAGCAACAAATGAAAAATTGCTACGCGGATCTGGATAAGATATTAAAGCATTATGGGTGCACTTTTGACGATGTTGTTGTTGAGAATGTATTTACAACTAATATGCCTTTATTTCTGGAACACGCCGCTTATAGGAATACCGTTTATACAAAGCAGTTTCCTACAGGCTCCTGGCTTGGTGTTAAGGAATTGGCATTACCCGAGTTTATGATAGAAATTGAATTGGAAGTGCATAAAAGCGAATAGATAGTTCCGTAGAGTACACTCGGAGAAGTCTTTTCGGAAAATAATATGTCCACAATCTATATCTAAACAAGTTTAAATGAATTTAAATCAAATAACTATTCCATCCCTTGATTTGACTAAATCCATTCCATTCTATGAAAAGATCGGATTAAAACTAATTGTTAAGGCCTTACCACATTACGCAAGATTTGAATGTCCTGATGGGGATAGTACTTTTTCTATACACCAAACCGAAAAACTACCTTCAGGAGATGGAATATATGTGTATTTTGAATGCGAAGATCTGGATGAGTACGTAGGTAAGTTATTTTCCAAAGGAATCGAATTTGACGAATTACCGAATGATAAACCCTGGCTATGGAGGGAGGCCAGGCTAAAAGATCCTGATGGTAATCAATTAATACTGTATTACGGAGGAGTGAACAGGAGGAATCCTCCATGGAAAATCTAGAAATTCAGCCTGGCATTGTACAGGATCTGCCAAATAATTGAATATTTCTGAATTATTTAGTAATATTTTTCTATTTTTAAATACTCCCTCGAAGACAGCACGTCCCGCCCTGTTTGTCTTATCAACCATATATTTATAAGTAAGATAAAAATTCCGATCCCTTAACTATGCCGCTATTTGACCAAAATATTTGCTTTTATGATTACCTGAAAATCCCTATTCTAATTCTTGCGCTTTTATCTTGGAGTACATTTTATTCTCAAAAAGAAAAAAATAAGGCAACTCCCTTTGTAACAGTATATGATCTGAATGGTATAAAAATATCCAAGGGTAGAATCGCCGTCCTAACGGACACTTCCCTGGTAACCGGGCCCAGAGAAAAACCCGTAACTATTGAAGTAACCAGTATTGGTTCTATAAAAACAAAACGATCAGCGGGGCATAATATCCTCATGGGTGCGGTTATAGGCACAGGAACCGGAGCAATTTTGGGGTTCGCAACAGGCGGTGAAGGTGAATGGTGGGGCAAAGGTGAGGGTGCTGGTGGTTTTGGATTTATTTTTGGAGCCGTGGGTGCAGGAATAGGTGCAATCACGGCAATTTTTAAAAAAACAAATACCTTTTCAATTGACGGTGATACCATAAAATGGAAAGCATTCAGAGAAGCGATAGGTGAGCAAAGCCCGCTGCCTTAAAAAGGTGTTGGTAATCGTTTTTGTTAAACCCGCTGTTATATTTTTAAAGGCATTTAATATTATACCCTTATCAACGGCTTTTGAGATATATTGAACCCCTGTTATTTCCCACTTTTTTGCATCTTCCTCGTTTCCACAAAAGTGCCAACTACTTTACCACTTTTTCTAGCCAGTACAACGGCTTCTTCCATTCGTTTTACAATCTTTTCATGCCGCACCTGCTCGGAAACACTACAAGATTGAGATAAGTCATAGATGAGTAATGGCATTTTATCTCCAGCACCATTAGCTGCGAGCCCTACTACATGTTCAGAGCCAATATTAGAAGTAAAAATAGAAGCACCAACTATAAACCACCCAATATTACGACCCGCCAGGAAATAATCCTCGGTGTTCTTTTGTTTTTGCTTTATAACTCAAAATGCTACTCCAAGCAATATAATAAAGTATGCCGTAATTACTACCCAATCTAAAGAATCAAATCCTTTCATAAATTATACTTTTGATACGTATCTGTTCCAAAGAAAATGGAATTATAATTTCAGATTAAATTTTTCGCTTGTTAAAATAATCAAAACCGATTAACCTGATACCAATTTTTAATCTACCCGGAATACTAAAGTGACAATTAGAGATCAAGTAAAGAAATGAGCTTAGATAAAAATAGGCTGTTTATTGGTTCTGTATTGTTTTTAGAAGTAGTCATTGTTCCAGGTTATTGGCCCGGAAACTTTCAAGATCGTTGTTAATGAATTCTATTGATAATTCTATAGGATTACAGCATATCTCGCAATCTTCAACGTAATTCTGCCTTTGAATAGAGGGGTCCAGCAGCATTGATATTTCTTCCCAGCAATAGGGGCACTGAAAGTAGTGTTCGTACATCGAAGAGATTAAAAGTCTACATTCAATAACTGACCGGTTAATTGCAAAAGCTCTAATTCGGCTAGTTTGGCATCGTACTTTGCGAGGTTTTTGGTGGTTTGAGCAGTTAAGAGATTAATCTGAGCCTGTCTGAATTCTATTGATGTAATCCTTCCCAGTTGATATTGCTCCCTTGATCGTTCAAAATTATTCTGATTGGTAATTACTGCTTTCTCCTGGATTTGATATATCGTCAATCTATTTTCATAAGTTTCAATGGCATTCTCAATATTCCGCTCTACCTCAAGTTCAACCTGCTTTTTTAATAACTCCTGATTTTCTAAGGCTATTTTAGCATTCCTAACCTGAACAGTAGTAATTCCACCATCAAAAAGATTCCAGGTAAGGCCCGCACTTAGATTTAGATTTAAAGTGCTATTGTTGACTCCGGGAAAGAAAGCGGAGGCGGCACTTTGATTTAAATTCCAACCATATGAACCCGTTAAACCAATCACCGGTAAATACCCGGATTTACTTACTTTGACGTCATATTCGTTTATGGACAGATTCCTTTCCGTTTGGAGGAGGGCCAGGTTGTTTATTGATACATCATCAACCATCGCTTGCAATTCCAGCATCGGTATGAAAGTAATTAATGTATCTACCTCATATAAGTTTGTTACCTCCTGGTTGAGTACAACATTTAAATCGCGTTTGGTGTTTTTCAATAATCTCTGGGTATTTAGGAGAATTATACTATCATTGGTAACATCAACTTCTGCATTTAATACATCCAACTGTGTGTTTTGCCCATACTCAAATGCGTATTGGGCCCTTTTAATCCGATCCTTTGAAACCTCCAAAGCTTCTTTCTGTGCAAATTCATTTTCAGATAAACGGGCAACTTCAAAATAGATACTCAATAACTGAAGTATGGTGTTTTGGATAGTTTCCCTGGCCTGCAATTCCGTTAATTGGTACTGTTCCTTCAGCCTTTTATAATTGTATCTGCGTCCTAAGCCATCAAAAAGAATATAGTTTAAATTCAGCCCCGCATTATAGCGCTGTGCTTCGGCTTTATTAATTTCAAAATTCGGCCTGGGAATTCCATTTTCATCTACCTGGCCCGGAAATTCAATAGTAGAATCATCCCTGTTATAAGTAGCTCCGGCTGAACCCGTTAGGCTTGGTAAAAATCCAGTGTTTAATACTCCCTGATTATTATCGGCAATTTCAACAGTATTTTCGGCAAATTTTATACCAAAATTCTGCTCTAATGCGAGTGCTATGGCCTCACTTTTGGACAATAAATTCTCCTGTGCATTAGCATTAAAACTCAATGCTAATAGCACTAATACCGTATAATGTATTTTCATTTGTTTTTACCTTCTAGCTCAATTGAAGTTTCTTCTTTCTTTTCGCCATTCTCTGATCCTTTCGGCGATTCTTCAATAAGCTTGGTTACTAATTGGTTATGTTGTTGTAGTTCCTCCTTTTGTTCCTTAATGGCGCGTTCCACCTCTTCCTTGGTAACTTTATTCCCCGTTACCAACCATTTGGTATTTACCTTAACCTTATTGCTAAAAGAAAGGAAAATGGGTAACATTACCAGCGTTAGAGCAGTAGCAAAAGCTATCCCATAAGCAATTGAAATAGCCATAGGAATTAGAAACTGTGCCTGTCTGCTTTGTTCCAGAATAAGTGGCGCTAAACCAGCTATTGTAGTCAATGAAGTTAAAAAGATTGCTCGAAAACGGGAGCGCCCTGCATTATAAATGGCATCGTCAAACGACATCCCATCTCTCAGATTGTTATTAAATTTCCCTATAAGTACTAATCCATCATTCACCATAATCCCAATAAGAGCGATAACACCTAACATTGATAAAATATTGATTGGAAAATCATGAATCCAATGCCCCCATGCAACTGCAGTTAAACTAAAAGGAATCATTAAAAGAAGCATCAAAGGTTGGCTAAAACTGCGAAAAGTAAAAGCTATGGTAATATAAATTAAAAACAACACCGTAAGGCCAACAAATTGAAGGGAGCCAATAAGTTTTCCTGCTTCCCTGTTTTGACCTTCATATGAAGGTATAACAGTTGGATATTTAGCAAGAATTTTAGGCATTATTTCTGTACGCATCTCAGTCATAATATCTGTGGCACTAACTTTTTTAGCGTCCTTAAGGTCCGATGATAATTGTATTTCACGGAGACCATCTAAATGATTAATAGCAACATCTCCCCGTTCAATAGTATAAGTAGCAATTTCCTTTAATGGTATCCTACTACCATTAGGAGTAACGATTCGCATTTCATCCAAATCGGTTATTGAAGATCTGTTCTCACGATCATATCTTACCCATACCCTTATCTCATCTTGTCCTCTTTGAAATCGCTGGGCCTGAGTTCCAAAGAATCCAGCCCGAACCTGATTCATTACCGTCCTTAAATTAAGGCCCAACAAATAGGCATTCTCCTTTAGCTCCAGACGGATTTCCTTGATTCCCGCCGGATCGTTATCTGCAATATCTTTAAGGTCAGGATTATTGAGCATTGCCTGTTTTAGTTCCTCTTTAGCTCCTTTTAATTCCTCAATATTATAACCTAATAAAGAAACAGACACAGGGTCACCTCCAAAATTACCTCCTGAGCCATATATAAGGCTTTCAACACCTATTACAGGCCCTACCAATTCTCGTAGTCGATTCGTTACAAGATCTGACCGGATGGCATTCGGTCGCTCCTCTCCTGGCAATAGGTTTATAGTAAGTGTTGCAGCTGAAGAACCAGGTCCTACATTTTTTATTACATTTTTATAAAGAACTTTACCCGTACCCTGAAGATATTGTTCTGTTAATTCCTGATTGACAATTTCCGCTTTCTCTTCAATTAAGGTTATTATGGAATCTGTTATTTTTTCATTCGTGCCATTTGGCATGAGTAATTCTATCTGAACCCTATCACTTGCAATTTGAGGGAAAAAAGCAGATCTGATAATTCCCCCACCTATAGAACCGAAGGTGATAATTAGTGCAAATACGAAAAAAGAAAAAGTTAATAGTTTATATCGCAAGGCAAATTTTAATGTAGGACTATAGGCCTTATCCCGAAACCAAACCATAATCTGATCTCCACCTTTGTTGATAATTCTAAGTTTTGAGAATATTTTGGCAATACCCTTTTTTGGTCTTTTATCCTCCGCATGCAAGGCTTTAGAATGAGCCAAGTGAGCTGGTAGAATTATAAGAGCTTCTACCAATGAAACTACAAGGGTAAGTATTACAATTACAGAAACCTCTCCAAAGAATTCCCCAATCCGTCCGTCCAGAAATAAAAATATTGAGAACGCAAGCACAGTGGTAATAATTGCAGATACAATTGGAGGAAGCACTTCCATGGTCCCATCTATTGCAGCCTGAACCGGAGTTTTTCCTTTTTCGTAATGTTGATAAATATTTTCGGCTATTACAATCCCATCATCTACAAGAATACCAATAACTATAATCATCCCAAAAAGTGACAGAACATTTATTGTAACATCGAAAAAACCTGCAAAAATAAACATCCCTAAAAAGGCCACGGGCAAACCAAATGCTACCCAGAAAGCCAATCTGGTATTCAGAAATACGGATAGAAAAATAAGCACCAGAATCATACCTAATATGGCATTTTCCGTTAGTAATAACGTACGCTGTGTAAGTGTCGTAGAAAGATCACTAACCACATTTAATTGAATATTGTTATTTTTCTGGTTAAAATCTTCAATATAATTGCGAACTTTTTCAGCGGAAGAAATAAGGTCTTCGGTATTTGTGCTTGTGATAGTTGTTCGAACTGACAGGTCTCCATTGAAATATGAAGCATTTGGTGTTTCTGCAAAACGATCCCTTATAATAGCTATATCTTTCAGCCTAATTGTTTGTCCGCCCGCATCTGCACGAATGATCAGATTGGAAAGTTCATCGCCATAATAGGACCTGTTATTTGCTCTGATCAGGTATTCTTCTTCGCTGGTTTTTATATTTCCACCGGTTACCAGAATATTTGCATTGGAAACCGCAGCGGCAACTTCAGAGAAAGACAGGCCATAGGCAAGCATATTATTCTCATTTAAGGCTATTTCAATTTCTTCCTGGGGATATCCTGATATGCTAATCTGAGAAATTCCCTCAATTGTCCGTATATCATTTTCTATCTGACGAGCTATTTGTTTTAAGGTTGCCAGCGGGATATTTTCACCACTAATTGCAAAGCTTATAGTTTGTCTTATTGCTTCCAATTTTGAAACTATTAGTGGTTCCATCCCGGTTGGGAATGTAGGTACCCTGTCTACTGCATTCTTCACCTGCAACAACATAAAATCTATATCCCTTCCTTTCTCAATTTCAACATTGATATTTCCACTATTCTCTCTGGATGTAGAGGTAACCCGGTCTACGCCTTCGAGTCCTTTAAGATTATCTTCAATTTTGAGTACAATTCCTTCTTCAATTTCCTGCGGTGAAGCCCCCGGATAGATAATGTTTATTGAGATATTCTTAGAATCCGTTAAAGGAAAAAATGAAGATTTTAAGGATGTCGCTCCAACGATTCCGAAGATGAAAAACGCAATTATTATTACATTTACGGCAACGTGATATTTTATGAAATAGGAGATTACATTTCTCATTGGTTTTCCAGTTTAGCCGTATCTTCCTTATATTTTTTTACCAGCATTCCGGCATATGCACCTACAACAGGTTTAGTTAGTATAGAAATACCATTTGGGACATCTTTCAGGACAACCTTTTTATCCGAGAAATATACCGGCCTCACGTCAACAAGGTCAAGGACGGAGTCCCTTACCATAAATATTTGATCATTCTCGAGCAATAGGTTTCTATCTATTTCAATAGCATCAGTTTCTTGTTTTGCATTTAGGTTAGCTTCCAGATACATTCCCTCTATTAAATCCGGATCACTTACTTCTATAAATGCTTTAATGGTTTGTGTAGCCAAATCTATGTTCCCGTTTATCCTGGCAACAATTCCCTTATATTTTTTGTTGCGATCCAAATTAACCAGGTCTACCTCTTCGCCGAGTTTTAAAAGATCACTGAATGTCTTACTTACAGCAACCTCAAGTTCATACGTATCTGTATTTATAAATTCTCCTAATTTCTGTCCGGATCTTACAAGTGTTCCTTCAGTAACAAGAGCTTCCGTAAGTATCCCTTTAAACGGAGCCGAAATGCGGTATTTTCTAAGACGCTGTTCCTGGTTTTTAACACTGTAATAATTAGTGAGAATTCCACGTCCGGAAATAAAGAATTTTTCTTTTTCAGTAGTCATTTCCGGAAGAGGCGGTGTGGTTCTGTTCAGGTCAAATCCGCTCAAGTAAGATTGCCACTTTGGAAATACTTCAGGGTAATCCAGACGCAGATCGGGCATGATCGAAGTAATTAAATTGTATAAATTACTCTTGGCCGACTGTACACTTGCATAGTATTCAGAGGCATCTATTTTGATAATTGTTTCACCTGTTTTGTAAGGTTGTCCAGCTTTAAACAGTTTATTCCCTTTTTGGAAAACGCCCTGAACTTCAGCATAGAGTTCAACCCTCCTTTTTGCCCTTAAATTGCCATTCGCCGGGACGATAATAGCAACCGTCCCATTGGACACAGTTTCCGTAAAAACAGTTTTTACTACTTTTTCTACTTTCGCCTTTGGTCTGGATTTACTGTTAGCAATTTGTTTAGCCAAAAAAAATGAGGCTATTATAATTACAATTCCTAATATTGATAAAATTATTTTTCTCATTCCTTTACGGTTATATTTGAGCCTCTGCAGAGCTTATATTATGTTGAATGCGCTCCAAAGTTTTCTTTAGTTGTTGAATATCACTTTCTGAAATATTTCTTTCCATCAAGTCTTTAAGCTTAATTATTATCGGTCTGGTTCTTAAGAAAATTTCCTTTCCAATTTCGGTAAGGAATACCCTATTTACCCTCTTATCAACATCGTCCTGAATTCTGACTATATAATTCTTACGTTCCATTTTGGCCAGCAATCTGGCCATAGAGGACTTATCTCTAAACGTTAAGAAGGCAAGTTCATTTTGAATAAGGCCATCTTTTTCAAATAATTTTTTAAGAACTATCATTTGCTCTTTGCTCATATCCAATCCTTCCGCCTGCAATGCCTCATTTAAATAATAATCCAGCATCTTAGAGCTTACACCTATAGAACGACCTACAGATTTATCAAAATCCACTAAAATGTCTGTATTATTCATACTGCAAATATAACGCTAAAATTCATTAGTTGCATATGCAACTAATGTTAAAGTATTCTTAATTTATGTTTAATATTTTCAACTTATCTTAAAACAAAAAGGGATGCTTATTGCATCCCTTTTAATCTAACTAAAGCACAATTTAACTACTAATTTTCATCATCATCCTCAAATTTCGTATCTGCCATGCGGGTTTTAGAAAAATTGACATCCTTGAAATCTAATTTTACATCACCTTTATCATAATCAAAAACCAGAAACTCCCTGGTGTCCAAAAGTTCAAGGTTTTTATATGAATTAAATTTGTTGTTCTGAATTTGCAACACTTTAAGACTAGCCAACTGACCAAATTCTGCGGGAATCTCCCCACCTAATTGATTATTTGCAAGTACAAGTTCCTTGAGTAAAACCAGTTGTCCTAAGTTATGTGGGATTTCACCATCCAAAGTATTCTCAAAAAGTCCCAGACTTTCAAGTCTTGTAAGATTTCCAATTGAATCTGGTATATGGCCAACAAAATTATTACTGGAAAGGTTAAGTACGCGTAGGTTAACTATATTCCCTATACTATTTGGAATAGCACCAGAGAAAAAATTATTAAAAGCGGTAAGCTCCAATAAATTTTCCATGTTTCCTATCTCCTCAGGAAGATTCCCTTTAAACCTGTTCATCTCTATTTTCAGAACCTCCAGGCTTTGTAGTTGTGTAATTGTATTTGGTAACTCTCCGCTCAGCGTATTAAATGCCAGATTAAGAATTCGCAAGTGATTCAAGTTACCAATGCTCTCCGGAATAGTACCGGAAAGATTATTGCGAAATAAATTTATCTCCACGACATGATTTCCTTCAACCTTAACCCCATACCACTCTGAAACCGGTTGGTCTAAATGCCATTGCTTTAACCAGGAAGTTCCATTAGTGCTTTCATAAAGATCTAATAAAGCCATTTTTTCAGCCTTACTGACCTTTGCATTAATCACCTGATTTGCCGTTATTAAAAGAACCAGAACAAGAAGCAGCTTTTTCATTAAATGGAGATTTAAGAAATTGTTGTAACTTTAATTAAATAAAAACCTTTCATTAATAAAGAATTACCCTACAAAACTACTAATTTATATAGACAAACAACCTATATAATCGATGAAGTGCTTGTTTTTGATGTGAAAGTCCTATTTTCTGTTGTGAAAAGAAATTTAGGCCTGCATTTTATTCCCCCGTCCGACTGTTTTCAAGCTCTAAAGTAGTATTTTCCCACTTTGTCATCAACTCCTCCAGCTCCTTTTTTTTAGCCTGATAATTATCGAAAAAATCCGGAATCGCAATTGTAGTATCGTAATCCATAAGCAGATCGTGATCTATTTTAGCGATCTCCTTCTCTAATCCGGCTATGTTACTTTCAAGAGTACTTAACTTATTCTTTAGCGCCTTTAATCGTTTCTGACCTTCATAATCTGAAGGTTTGTTATTGCGTTTTTCTTTCTTTTTCTGATCGGTTTGTTTCTTTTCGATTTCCCGGAAATCTTCAACTTTCCGCTGATCAAGAAAATAATTTATGTCCCCTAAATACTCTTTTATTCTTTTTTCCTTAAACTCATAAACCTTATTGGTAAGTCCCTGCAAAAAATCGCGGTCATGCGAAACTACAATCAATGTACCCTCGAACTGTTTCAATGCCTCTTTTAAAACATGTTTAGATTTGATATCGAGATGATTTGTTGGCTCATCCATAACAAGAACATTAAAGGGTTGCAGCAACATTTTAGCTAATGCCAATCTGTTCCTTTCCCCCCCGGATAAAACTTTGACATATTTATCTACATCCTCACCACTAAAGAGAAAAGATCCCAATATATCCCTTACTTTACTCCTATTCTTCTCATTGGCAGCATCGATCATAGTGTCCAGTATGGTTTTATTGCCATCCAGATATTCCATTTGATTTTGGGCGAAATAACCTATTTCAACATTATGTCCGGATTTTAGTCTTCCCTGATATTCCAATTCCCCGACAAGAATCTTGGCTAAGGTTGTTTTACCTTGTCCATTCTGGCCCACAAAAGCTGTTTTGCTATCCCTTTCCAATATTAAGTCTACTCCGTTTAAAACTTCCTTATTACCATAACTTTTGGAAAGGTCCTCCATTTCAAATATCACTTTTCCGGGAATTACGGAAATTGGAAATCTCAATTTCATAGCACTAAGGTCATCCTGATCAACCTCAATGCGCTCCATCCTGTCCAGTTTCTTAATAAGTGATTGAGCCATAGTAGCTTTTGAGGCCTTGGCCCGAAATTTGTCTATTAAACGCTCTGTTTGTTGAATTTCTCTTTCCTGGTTCTTTTGGGCACTTAGTTGTTGTTCTTTTATTTCTCCTCTTAGCACTAAATATTTAGAATATGGCTTGTTGTAATCATAAATTCTTCCGAGGGATATTTCTATTGTTCTATTTGTAACATTATCCAAAAACATTCTATCATGAGAAACTATCACCAGTGCACCGGGATAATTTAGCAGAAATTGCTCCAGCCAAAGTATAGAATCAATATCCAAATGGTTGGTAGGCTCATCTAATAAAAGAACATCATTATTCTGCAGAAGAAGTTTAGCTAATTCTATACGCATCCGCCATCCACCGGAGAAGATATCTGTACTTTTATCAAAATCTTCCCTTTTAAAACCAAGACCTAAAAGAATTCTTTCAGTCTGTCCCTGATAATTGTAACCTCCATGAACTTCATATTGATGAGTTATATCATTCAGGTCTATAATTAATTGATTGTAAAGGTCGCTCTCGTAATCTGTTCTTTCCCCTAGTTGGAAATTTATTTGCTCCAATTTGAGTTCTAATATTTTTATTTCTGTAAAAGCCTCATAGGCCTCTTCAAGAACAGATCTTCCATACTCAAAATCAAGATCCTGTTTAAGGCAGCCAATTTTTATATCTTTTTCTGTGGCCAGTGTACCCGAATCTGGTTCCATTTCCTTAGAAAGTAATTTCAGCAAGGTAGATTTCCCCGCACCATTTTTTCCAATAAGCCCAACCCTGTCCCCTGCATTTAATCTAAACGCGATTTCTTTAAACAGGTATTCTCCTCCAAAAGAAACAGAAAGATTATGAATATTTAGCATTTTTGTGATTGGTGTTACAATTAGAAACTGTGCAAAATCGTAGTTTTGCCTAAACTTTTGCAAATGTTAAAAAAAGGAAACAAACTATACAGCATTTTAACAGGAAGTTGTCCGAGGTGCCACCGGGAAAGTATGTATTCGGTTAACAATCCTTATGTTCTGGGTTCTCTTTTTAAAATGCAGGCACGTTGTTCACACTGCAATACCAAGTACAAAATTGAGCCTTCCTTTTTCTACGGGGCAATGTACGTAAGTTATGCAGTGGGAATTGCATTTGCAATAGCGACTTTTGTCATCTCTTTTTTAATAATTGGTACTGGCTTAATAAATACATTTATTGCAATAGTAGTTACCATGGTTGTCTTTTTACCTGTAATTATTAGGCTTTCCCGAAATATATGGATCAATATCTTTATAAAATACGATCCGCGAACTGTTCATATAGATTAAACTTTAATATAGGCTTTTTCATATCTGCTAATGTCCATTTCGGGGTCTATTGACCCACCATTCTCTATATATTCATATAACTGGTTTGAAGCATAGGGGGCAATCATGACACCCCTTGACCCAAAACCATTTAATATGTAAATATGATCGAGAACAGGGTGTTTGCCCACCAAAGGCCTCCTATCAGCCACTGTGGGCCTTATTCCGGCAACATGGTTCACTATTTTATAATCACACTTTAAAAAGGTCTCAAGCTTTGTAAGGAGCTCTAATTTGGCCTCCGAAGTGGGCTCATTATTTTTATCCTTCCATTTGTAAGTGGCTCCTATTCTGTAAAGATCATTCCCCACAGGAATAATAAAAACTGAAGATTTAATTACCCTCTCTTCCTTAAGCAGCGGGGCCTTTATAGTTAAGAGTTCTCCTTTTGTTCCGTTTAGTGGTAAGTAATTAAAATACCTATTTCTTTTTATTCCAAATCCGGTAGCAAAAACAATTCTTTTGGCATTAATAGCTCCATAGGAAACACCGTTCGTACCTATCGTTAAATCATCAAAGTTGAAAGTTTCCTCATATAATAACTTTTTTTTGGATAAATATCCGGAATATGCTTTCACCAACTTCTGCGTATCTACTCTTCCGGTATGTAAGACCTCTCCAAAGCCAAAAGGTGCATTGAGACTTGGGTTGTTATTAATGAGTAGTTTTGTAGAAAGATATGGCTGTAATCTTTGTTTATCTGCTGCCTCAAACCATAGGTTTTGCTCCTCTACAGATGCAAATATTCTTAAAACCGGCACTTTATGATCCAGGGATACCCCCAGTTTATCCTCTAGCCTTTTGTAAAAGTGCTGAATCAATCCCAGTTGTTCATGAGCTTGCCAGGCAAGGTTAAATCTTTTTAAAATAACCGGATTATACAATCCTCCTGCAATATTCGATGATGTTTGAGAGTCATCATTGATCACCATGAAGGTTTTACTGTGCTCTTCAAGCCTTTCACAAAATGCTATCCCGGCCAGTCCGAGACCTACTATTAAGTAATCTACCATAGCGTAAAATTAAAAAACGCTGCACCAAATGGTGCAGCGTTTTTTAATTTATATCTGAATTGGAAATTAACGTTTGCTACTAATATGCCCACATGTCCTGTTCCCTGTCTCGTATTGTTTCCTTAATACGATCTGCTTCAAGCAACTGGAATAGCGCATTGTCTGCTATGTAATCATTAATTATGCGATCACCCTGAACATTGTCCTCTCTATAGATAAGACCATTAAAACGTCTGGCATTCAACAACATATCAAAAGATATTGGCTGCGCTGAGTTTTGCTGGTTAAAAACCTTGGCTTTATGTAATATCTCTCTGGCACTAGGATACCAAACCCAAAAAAGTTCAACTTTATTCTCATTGGGATCCATAGATTCATCATCTACAAAGTTTACGTCGGGTGCTACCGGAGCAATCCCCAGGAGTCGATACTTTAATTCGCCCCCGCGCTTATCAAAATACCATATCCCTTTGATACGATATTCTTCAATATCCGCAGCAGTAAGTTCCCTCTCGTTAACATATTCAGGTGAAAGTTGCTCACCGGCATTGATTTGCTCATATCCAAGATCTGTGGTATCTACTTTTTTCAAAGTAGCTGCCAGGTCACTGAAATTTCTTTTTTCAGTAAAATAGGAATCCACATATACGTCAATAAGCTCACCGTTTTTAATGTTTTTCAAAAAAACATCATATAACGACCTTCTGTCCGCACCAATATCTATGGTATCAAGTGGATAATACAGGGGGAAATTAACTCTTTCATCAAGATCTATTACCTCCCATACGGTCTTAGACCAAAGGATATCCCTGTCATCCACGTAGCCGTATGGCAACGGAGAATCGTTATCCGCTGCTATTTGCGCTTCTGTCTTTTTCCCAATTTCGTCAGGCAACTTGGCATTTAAAATATTAGCCTGTGCCATCATGGATATTGGTAGTAGCGCTACAGCTCCAGCAATTAAAACATTCTTCCAATTCATAAAATTATAATTTAAACTATTCTTAGTTCGTAATCTCTATAATTACCGGAGATACTTTCTTCAGTTTATAGCTTTTGTTATTCGTGATATACGCTTGAATATCGAATATCTGAAGAGCATCACCTCTTTTGGCTCTTTTTAAGGCCGATTTAGCTCTTGAATCCAGTTTGTTGCCTTTTACACTTACCGTGGGTTGACCCGGAACTTTAAATTTAAATCCGCCAATTGCAAGATTCAAGTCAAAATCGAAGTCTTCAAGTAATGCGCCAACTGTTGCAATTTCAAGATTTTTTCTAGGCATCTTTGCACTTCCGGTTTCTCCTCTAATAGATCCGGAAGGTCTTGGAATATCCTTGATTCTGAACTCAGATTTTGAGGAAACACGTTGTCCGTCAGGCAAGGTACCAGATGCGACAATTGTAACTGTTCTTCCTGTTCCCGGGTTCATGATATACTTACTGCCTTGTCTTTTCTTAAGACCTGCAGCTGATGCACTAACCTTGTTATTTGGTATTCCAGGAATAGAAATCGACATTGGGTTTGAAACCCCGCGATAAACCACATTCATCTTATCTGCTGCAATTAATGCGGCATTTGGTTTAGTGATCGTGGCAAATGTTTGAGCAACAGGAACTTCTGTTCTCTCACCATCCTGAATAAATACCAGGGTGCCGGCAATCTTGTGGTCTCCGGGTGCACCGGCGCTAACCAAAAGTTTAACCTGACCATTATCAATCTCGTAGTCCTTACCTTCAGTTAATTTTCTTCCATCTAAAGTAAGATTTACTTCATTTGGCCTTGTTGTAGCATCTTTACGACCTAATACAACCGCTCCTGAGAATCTCTCACCAGCATAAAAGGCTGATTTTTCCTGCTCTAGTAGCGTGGTATAATTAGTCATAGAGACTTCACTGGTCAACTGACCTTCTAACATAGACTTTAAAGCATCCTGCTCTGTAGCCTTAACGTCAGCTTGTATCTGCGTTATCTTAGTTAGAGAAGCAACTACTGGAAAACCTTCGAAATGATAGTTGATCCAATCCTGTTTTGTTCCATCTCTTTTCTCAACTTTACCTTTAGCATCACCAGTTTCAAATCTGGTCTGAACTGAAGCCTTAACTTCACTCATGCTTTCTGGTAAAATAGCTGAAATTTGAGTGCGATAATCAGTAATCCTTTTTAAGAATTCTTTCCCTTCAGGAGCCAGATTATCACCTTGAAAAAACTTCTGATCTAAATAATCAGACTTATCCATAACCTGATAATCCTTAGGATCTTTAATCTCGGTTAACATTTTATCTTTAAGGGCCTCCAGATAGTCATAATAACCCTGGGACAATTCCTTAATCTTTTTGGCATCTTTTAGTAGCGGACCAAATTTTTCCGCATTTTCAGATGCTTTAGTTTCTAAACCATTTAAGAACGCTAGATTGTTCTCTGTGGTTTTTGCGTTAGAAGCTTCCAGCTTTTCGTTCATAAGACCGAACGCCGCCAGAACTTCCTTGCTCATATTTAGTGCCAGCATTGCGATAAAGATCAAATACATTAAGTTGATCATCTTCTGACGTGGTGACAATTTTCCTCCTGCCATGTTTTCTAATTAGTTTTAATTAAATTTTTGATTTGGGTTTACTAATACACTAATTAGTTTTTGCTCATAGCAGATAACATGCCGCCATATACTCCATTTAAGGAAGAAAGATTGGAAGCAAGAGATTCCATTTGGTCTTTAAGAGCACTTGCATTTTGAACAACTTCTTCATTAACAGAAGCTTGTCTGCTAGCGCTTTCCAATTGTACTTTATACAAGCTGTTTAAAGACTCCATTTGAGACGCTGCCTCTACCATTTCATCTGAATATTTTTTAGTAGATTCCATAGCATCCACTGAAGGAGCAATACCTTTTGCAGCACCTTCAAAATTACGAATGCTTTCTCCAAGGCTTTCCATAAGGTTGGCATCTATGTTAGCTTCTTTTAAAAGCTCATCCAATTTTCTGGATAATATACCTTCTGCTTCTTTGGCGTCTGAAACATCGTTTTTGCCACCAGACATACCTCCAGATAATTCCGGGTATACCAGAGACCAATCGTATTCATCATCTACTGGTTCAAATGCACTAATTGCGAAAATAAGGGCTTCTGTAATAAGACCTACCGCCAGAAGTAGACCACCTGTTAGAGGTCCAAATTCCCAGTGCAGGATTTTAAATAACGCACCAATGATAACCACTGATGCTCCGAGGCCATAGGCCATGTTAAATAATTTCTTTGTTGATTTTGACTGTGCCATAATTCTAAATTTAATTTAAGTTTAATGTTAAAAATAAGTATTTTTGATTTTGACTGTGCCATAATTCTAAATTTAATTTAAGTTTAATGTTAAAAATAAGTATTTGGTTTATTGTTTGATTTATTTATATACGCAAAAACTATTGTGTTGAGTCTTCTTCTCCCATATAATCTTGAACGGTTCTAAAACCGATATAACTTCTGGCAGAATCTCTATACTCATAATCTCTTGTACTTACCTGTAGGAAATAAGCAACATCTTTCCAAGAACCACCACGTATAACTTTTCTTTTGTTACCATAATCACCTGCATTGGGATTCATAGTAGATTCATACTCGTAAGAATTTGGGTCATAGCTGGAGTTAGTCCATTCAGAAACATTTCCTGCCATATTATAAAGATTATAGTCATTTGGCTCATAAGACTTGGCTTCTACAGTATACAAAGCTGCATCAGCTGCATAATCTCCCCGCTGTGGTTTAAAGTTAGCCATGAAGCAACCCGTATCGCTAATTACGTAAGGACCACCCCAGGGATAAGTACCACTTTCAATTCCACCTCTGGCTGCATATTCCCATTCAGCTTCTGTAGGCAACCTGAATCCGTTAACAAATTGTTTGCCTTTGCTCCTCTGGTCGTCATTTTTAAATTTTGTTCTCCAGTTACAAAAGGCCTGGGCCTGTTGCCAGGAAATTCCAACAACCGGATATTCACTGTAGGCATCGTGCCAGAAATAATCATTATGCATTGGCTCATTATAAGAGTATTGAAAGTCTCTTATCCAAACCGTCGTATCAGGATAGATCTCCAATTCCTCATGTCTAATAAAATCTCTTCTTCTGGCATCTCTTGAACGTGCAGCTGCCTCAATATCCATCCAGTTGTAACTGTATTTTATTTTTGTGACATCTACAGTGCGTTGACCATTATAGGATTCCTCTTCAGGAATATATATTGAATCCATTATTTCTGTATAGTATTCATCAGGATATTCCGAAGTGTCCCAGATCAAATCCTGATCTCTATTCAGTGCTCTTCCTTCATAACCAGTCTCGCCCATGCCGGAATAATTATCCATCATATACTTTTCATAAGTAGACATATTGGTAGTATCCGCATCTTTAAATGCAAATTCGCCGATACCTTCATCCTCCGGACCCATTCCTAATTCATCAGCCAGAATGGCCAACTTTGTTCTTACGATGGAATCTTTCACCCATTCTACAAACTGGCGATATTCACTGTTAGTGATTTCCGTATCATCCATATAGAATGATCTTACGGTTACAGTTTTGGTTGGCGCATTAAGAACCTTCCCTACATCTTCTTCACTTTTACCCATGATAAATGCTCCTCTTGGGATTAGTTCCATTCCATAAGGTTTTTCCGGATGCCACTTTTTACCCTGGACTCCAACTAGTTCTCCTTTTGTTTTAGACCCACAACTGGTGAGCAAAAAAACAAACGCTATAGATAATAACAATAGCTTCTTCATACTTTAGGTTAAATTTCGATTAAGACTATAAACAGTATTCACAATTATTATTCTCTAAAACTGTATTTTGAATAATTTATTGTATAAAACGGTCTATCCTTTAAAATAATTTATTGTTAGTTAAAACCTTTCTTATAGGCCTTGAACCACCTTTCGGGAATATTTTGGTTACATGCGTCTAAATAGTCCTGTTCAGTGCATGGTAATAACGCAGGTGAATTTATTTTATTATGCGAAGATAAAATTGATGGAATCTCAACCCACCATCTTTCGGTAAGTAAACTTTTATAAAAAATTAATTGTTCAGCTTCTATAGGTACATTAAACTTGTTAAAGTCTTTGCTTTTAGCACTTGGAATCTCTTTTATTCTAAAATTATATCCTTCTATAAAATACCATATAATCTGTGAAATTAATTGAAATGATTGTACGGTATTCTCGCTTTCATATATTCCAAATATTGCAACATTATCACTCATACCGGCATATCTGGCTATTGCACATATTTCTCTTCCATTAAATCCATTCGGTGAAAAATTCTTGGACCCGTCAATCTCGCCCGCTTTTATTACCCTGGCATCCAGGCTTACAATATGTGCATTTCTCAATACGGGTTCTGCAAGTGAAATGTCGGAGGTTATTTCTCCCAGCCTGTATGCATCAAAAAATAGGCGGTCCATAAGATCTATTTCTTCCTGTGCATTAAAATAGCTTTGATAACCAATATTTGAAAAGTTGAAAAGATTGTTGGGCTTATCTGTAATTATTTTACTCATATAGGAATGCGAAGAAATAAGTTCCTCATCCGCCCCGAAATCGAACCTGCTGTCTATTGACACCAGATTTATCATATCCTTAATTTTATCAAATGCCCTATAGGTAGGGTAAGTAATGTCCTGAGTGGCCCCAATTATAATCGGAATTACATTTTCTTCAAGTAATTCGGCTACAATTTCCTTTACAACAAAATAAGTGTCCTCGACCGACTCTCCTTCATCTATATCGCCAAGGTCGACAAAGACTGAATTCCAATTACCCATTAATAGTTTGTAAAGTTGAATTCTGATCTCGGTAGTATCTAGTCGCTCTGTTTTCTTTTCAAATGCATTTCTCGATTCCAGAACGCCCATTAAGGCAAAAGAAGCATTTGCTAAGACAGGTAAACCTTTTTTCTCTGTATGCTTATGAATATTCCTGCCCAGAGATTGTGGTGGTAATAGCTCACAGTGTGCAAGGGCCATTTCACTAACAGGAAGTAAAAAATCGAAAGCCATATTTATATGCTAATCTTAGGTTTTCTTAGTCTTCTTTTTGGGTTTTTTCTTTTCGAGTAATGCTTGTACATCTTCCAGGGAGATATTAGCGGCATCTACTTCTTTGGCAAGCTCAATCTTGGTCTTGCCTTTGATAATGGTGTGCCTTCCCCAGCGAGCCTTTTCAATCCGGATGCCTTCATCAGACCATTCCCTGATAAGTTTCTCTGCCTCTTTTTGTTTTTTGGATTCTATTAACTCAATAATATCAGCTTCCGTGAGATTATCAAAATCATACTTTTTATTCACATTAATAAACATCCCATCCCATTTGATAAAAGGTCCAAAGCGACCTTTACCTTTGGTAACATCTTTATTTTCATAAACCGCAATAGGAGCATCTGCTTTTTGCTTTTCGCGAATTAATTCTATCGCCCTTTCTAGATCAACATCAAAAGCACTTTCACCTTTGTCCAGAGAGACAAATTTTTTGCCGAATCTAACATAAGGCCCAAATCTGCCAACATTGGCCTCAACTTCCTCACCTTCAAAAACACCCAATTTTCTGGGAAGTTGGAAAAGTTCCATTGCTTCCTCATAGGAAATGGTATTAAGGGACTGTTCCGGGAGTAAACTAGCAAATAATGGCTTGTCCTCTTCCTCAACGGTGCCAATTTGAACCATAGGGCCAAATCGTCCCAAACGAACTGCAACTTGTCTACCCGATTTAGGGTCCTTACCAAGGACACGTTCTCCGCTTGCACGTTCCGCGTTCTCCTCAACATCGAGTACCTGCGGGTGAAAGTCCTTATAAAAGTCTTTGATTACCTTTTTCCAATCTTCCTGACCTTCAGCAATTTCGTCAAAATCTTTCTCCACTTTGGCAGTAAAGTTATAATCCAAAATATGCGCAAAATGATTTACCAAAAAATCATTGACAATCATTCCTATATCTGTGGGTACTAATTTACCTTTATCCGAACCAACTACTTCTGCAAGAGATTTTTCCTCAACTTTATCTGATTTCAAAATCAATTGAGAATACTTTCGTTCTTCTCCTTCAATACTTCCTTTTTCCACATAACCTCTGTTTTGAATAGTGGATATTGTTGGTGCATAGGTTGAGGGTCTTCCAATACCCAGCTCCTCCAGTTTCTTTACCAAGGTAGCCTCTGTATATCTATAATGGGGTCTTGTGAAACGTTCTGTTGCAGTAATATAATTATAGAATAACTGATCGCCGGTTTTCATTGCCGGAAGCAAACCTTCCTGCTCTTCAGCTGAATCCTCTTCGTCCTTACCCTCAAGATATACTTTTAAAAATCCATCAAATTTAATGACTTCACCATTCGCGGTAAATTCTTCCTGATAAGAGCTCGATTTGATTTTTACATTAGTACGTTCTAATTGTGCATCGCTCATTTGTGAGGCAAGCGTACGTTTCCAAATCAATTCATATAATTTAGACTGATCTCTCTCCAGTGAAGGAGATTGTAAATTCATATCCGTAGGTCGAATGGCCTCATGAGCTTCCTGAGCTCCTTTGGATTTACCTTTATAATTTCTGACTTTACTGTACTGTTCACCATAATTCTGAATAATGGTATCTTTGGCAGCTCCTATTGCTTCCCCCGATAAATTTACACTGTCTGTCCTCATGTAAGTAATCAGACCGGCTTCATATAATCGCTGGGCAACCTGCATAGTTCTGGCTACTGAGAAATACAATTTACGGGATGCCTCCTGTTGTAGAGTAGAAGTAGTAAATGGTGCAGCCGGGGATTTCTTTGCAAGTTTTTTATCCAGGTTTGCAACATTAAATAGAGCTCCTTCATTTTTATTTAAGAATACCCGAGCCTCTTCTTTAGTTTGGAAATTCTTTCCGAGTTTTGCTCCAAAGACATTCCCTTTCTCCGTTTTAAATTCCGCCACTACTCTATAGGAAGCTTCAGGCATGAAAGCATCAATATCGCGTTCCCTTTCAACAATAAAACGAACAGCTACAGATTGAACCCTTCCTGCAGATAACCCTGGTTTAATTTTTTTCCAAAGAACAGGTGATAGCTCGTATCCAACCAATCTATCAAGAACTCTTCTTGCCTGCTGGGCGTTTACCAGGTTATAATTAATTTCCCTTGGGTTTTCAATTGCATTTTGAATAGCCGATTTGGTAATGGAATTAAACACAATACGTTTAGTTCTGGATCGATCGAGGTCCAGGGTCTCGGCCAAATGCCAGGAAATAGCTTCACCTTCCCGGTCTTCATCACTCGCCAGCCATATGGTGTCTGCTTTTTTCGCAAGGTCCTTAAGCTTTTTTACCAGGGCCTTCTTGTCCTGGTCGACAATATATTTAGGTTCAAAGTCCTTTTCTACATCAACTCCTAACTCTTTGGAAGGAAGATCAGCTATATGGCCAAAACTGGATTCAACTTTATAATCTTTTCCCAGAAATTTTTCTATTGTTTTGGCCTTTGCAGGCGACTCTACGATTACTAAATTCTTAGCCATTCATCAGTTTTTGAAGAAACAAAAGTATGTCAAATTTTTTATTTGGTGTTTTTAGTCCTTATCAAAGCATAAAAAAACATCCCAAAATACGGGATGTTTCCAATAAACCTCATTAGAATCTAGTTTAGATTCATGGAACTGACTAGTTCAATATCATTATCTAAATATCTATACTGGTACAGGATTTCATCACCAATCATTATCAAAGTTTCATCCATTGGTATGACATCAAAAGTGATAATATTTTCATAATGATTTAATGATACAAGATTATCAATATTAGTTTTATCATAGACCTTAAGACCAGACTTCCCATCACAGATAAATAATTTATTGTCTTTTATTCCCAACCCATAAGGTTCATCCATGACGTAAGATGTTG
The DNA here is from genome assembly GCF_947260015.1 of uncultured Eudoraea sp. Lineage (GTDB taxonomy): Bacteria > Bacteroidota > Bacteroidia > Flavobacteriales > Flavobacteriaceae > Eudoraea. The sequence continues at coordinate 56,438 of NZ_CAMYOM010000013.1, forward strand.
CCAGGACAGGTGTTGTAATGTCGGAAATATCAACAATAAATAGGCCACTCTCAGTCGCCCCGCAATTATTACCGCCGCGCAAGGTAACATAGGCATAATCTCCATCAACCACTACAGGGTCACAAGCAGTGCCATGTTGAAATTCTGAAATAAATGTTGGTGTGGCCGGAGAGGTTATATCATATATATACATACCCCGCATACTTCCTAAAAACAAATTATTACCTCTGTTAAAAATTGTTTCAATATCAAAACCGGCATAAATATCTTCCAGATCCTTGGGGTTTTCCAAATCACTAATTTCAAACACATTAATTGTGTGACTGTCTACAACGTATAAATAATCATTTACAATTTTAAATCGCGCCAGCGAACCTCCTTGTCCAACCTGGCTATCATTGGCAGCTTCGGCCAGCAAAATCTGATCGTCAAAACGATCATATACTTCAGATTTCAATCTGCTTTCAGTCTGAACATCCCAACCAATTAATATTTCATTCTGATAATTAATGCCATCGTATTCATAAATATCAGCGATGGGCCATACAACATTATCACGTAAGACGTCTTCCATTCGGTTAACAATTCTAATAGCATTAATTTCAGAAATGTCTAATACTATTAAGTCTGTTAAACTGTCGGCAAAAAGGAAATTTCCTTTAACAGAAATATCTACGTTACCTGCTATTTTAATAAATGAAATTTTTTGTGGAGAACTAGGGTCGCTATTATCAATAACATGTACTCCTTTGTATTTGTCATTAACAAAAATATAGTCCTCGTAAGCATAGATCTTACCTGATTCATTGATTGGTCTTGGCGCAACGATATCCACACTATTCTTAAAATCTGTAACACTCATTGTTATTGGGGTTGCAACAAGATAGTCGGCATATTCGCCTTCTTCTTTTTTGTCACATGATACAAAACTTATAACAAGTAGCAGGGTTAAAATATTTTTTTTCATAGCTCAATTGATATATTAAAGATATTGGGTTGTATAAAAGCAGATACTTATTATAACGTCCAGTTGCGTAAATTTTGTTAAATAATTAACTGTCAATTTGTCACTAGTGTGCATAATATACTATCTTTGCAGACTGTTTGAGCCATCGTAGAAGAGACAAAAGAATGGAGAAAATTATTGAGGAAAAAAATCAAGGCACTGCACTTACGCTGGAGAAAGACCAGAAAAACAGCCGTAATTTATATATTGAAAGCTATGGCTGTCAAATGAATTTTTCAGACAGTGAAATTGTTGCTTCCATCTTAGCACAAGAAGGTTTTAATACCACTAATTCTTTGGAAGAGGCAGACCTTGTTTTGGTGAACACTTGTTCTATTCGGGAAAAAGCGGAGCTGACTGTTAGAAAAAGGCTTGAAAAATTTAATGCCGTTAAAAAAACTCGTCCGCATTTGAAAGTAGGAGTATTGGGATGTATGGCAGAAAGGCTTAAAAGTCAGCTTTTAGAAGAAGAAAAAATCGTTGATATGGTGGTGGGTCCTGATGCTTATAAGGATCTGCCAAATCTTATCCGAGAAGTAGATGAGGGAAGGAATGCCGTTAATGTTATACTTTCCAAGGATGAAACATACGGCGATGTGGCTCCGGTGCGATTAAATTCAAACGGGGTAACCGCCTTTGTATCCATTACTCGTGGCTGTGATAATATGTGTACCTTTTGTGTTGTTCCCTTTACAAGGGGTCGGGAGCGCAGCAGAGATCCTCATTCAATTGTAAATGAAGTAAATGAACTATGGGAAAAGGGGTTTAAGGAAGTTACCTTATTGGGCCAGAATGTTGACAGTTACTTGTGGTATGGAGGTGGTTTAAAAAAAGATTTCCGTATAGCATCAGCAATACAGCAAGCAACATCAGTGAATTTTGCCAATTTATTAGAATTAGTTGCTCAAGCGCAGCCTAAAATCAGGATCCGTTTTTCCACTTCAAATCCACAGGATTTGACTCTCGATGTTATTGAAACCATGGCCAGATTTAAAAATATCTGTAATTACATTCATCTGCCTGTTCAGAGTGGAAGCGACAGAATTTTAAAGGCAATGAACAGATTGCACACCAGGGAAGAATATTTTGATTTAATAAATAATATTAGGAACATTTTACCGGACTGCGCCATAAGTCAGGACATGATTACGGGATTCCCAACGGAAACGGAGGAAGATCACCAGGATACTTTATCTTTAATGGAATATGTTAAGTATGACTTTGGATTTATGTTTGCCTATTCTGAACGACCAGGTACAATGGCGGCGAGAAAACTTGTAGACGATATCCCTAAGGAAGTAAAAAAAAGAAGATTAAGTGAGATTATTGATCTGCAATTAAAGCATAGCTTTTTTAGAACAAAACAACATTTAGGTAAAGTAGAAGAAGTTCTTATCGAAGGGACATCCAAAAAATCTGAATTGCAATGGATGGGACGTAATTCTCAAAATACGGTTGTGGTTTTTCCCAAAGAGAACTATTCAGTTGGAGAATTTGTTATGGTACGAGTAGAAAATTGTACTTCTGCCACTTTATTAGGCGAAGCAGTTGGTTATTCTGAAAACAATTAAGTATGGAAAGTGTACAGGCAATAAAACAGCGTTTTGAGATTATCGGAAATGATCCAAAGCTTAATCGCGCGTTGGAAAAGGCTATTCAGGTTGCCCCTACAGACATTTCTGTCTTGGTTACAGGTGAAAGTGGTGTTGGAAAAGAGGCCGTACCAAAAATTATTCACTCTTTATCCCATAGAAAACACGCAAAATATATAGCTGTAAATTGTGGAGCCATCCCCGAAGGCACGATAGACAGTGAGCTATTTGGGCATGAAAAAGGAGCTTTTACCGGGGCGACACAAACCAGAAGAGGATATTTTGAAGTTGCAGATGGTGGCACCATCTTTTTAGATGAAGTAGGGGAACTTCCACTTACCACTCAGGTACGGCTACTCAGAATATTGGAAAACGGGGAATTTCTAAAAGTAGGATCTTCTCAGGTACAAAAAACCGATGTTCGTATTGTGGCTGCCACGAACATGAATATGATAGAGGCCATCAAAGAGGGAAAATTCAGAGAAGATTTATATTATAGATTAAGTACGGTAGATATTCATATTCCTCCTCTAAGAGAACGAAGTGAGGATGTTCATTTATTATTTAGAAAATTTGCGTCGGATTTTGGCCAGAAGTATAAAATGCCAACTATTAGGCTGCGGGATGATGCCATACAATTACTTACAAAATACAGATGGCCCGGAAATATCCGACAATTAAGAAATGTTGCTGAACAAATATCGGTTTTAGAAACGGAAAGAAATATAAGTTTATCAACTTTAAACGACTATTTACCAAATGCCAACGATTCTAATCTTCCGGCCGTAATTGAAAGGAGAAAAAAGGAAAGTGATTTTAGTAACGAAAGAGAAATTCTTTACAAGGTCTTGTTTGATATGAAAGGAGATCTTAATGATCTCAAAAAGCTTACCTTGGAACTGCTTCAAAACAATGATTCCTCGAAAGTACAGGAGGAAAATGAACATCTGATCCGTAAAATCTATGGTACGAACGGGGAGGATGCTAAGGAAGAAGATAGTAAAGCATTAAAAGTTTTACCCCTTCCGGAAGCCAGAATAGAAACAGGACCGGAAATACAACAGGAAGACAAATATCATTTTGCAGAGGAAATAGAGGAGGAAGAAACACTTTCTTTACAGGAAAAAGAAATTGAATTAATCCGTAAATCACTTGAGAGAAACAGGGGCAAACGAAAAGCCGCAGCCGCAGAATTAGGAATTTCTGAAAGAACGCTTTATAGAAAGATTAAACAATATGATTTGTAACTAAATTTTGAATTCAACTATTCCGCTAACTTTTTGAACTATATCTTTTGAAAAAAACATTTAATAGTATTTTGAGCACCTCTCTGATGTTACTTTTAATTGGTTGTGGAGCTTACAACTTTACCGGGGGCGATGTAGGTACGGCAACATCATTTCAAGTAAATTATTTCCAGAATTATGCTTCACAAAGTCCCGGATCTACTTTTGAACCAGGTTTGGATAGAGATTTCACCCTGGCCCTGCAGGATCTGATCCTTAATCAAACAAGTTTAGATTTGCGCAATTCAGATGCAGATTTATTATATGAGGGCGAAATTGTAGAATTCAGGATATCACCAATGACAGCGACCGCAGAACAGCGAGCGGCTCAGAATAGATTAACCATGGGAGTGAACGTTCGCTTTTTTAATCGGACAAAAGAAGATGTGGATTTTGAGCAGCGTTTTTCTTTTTTTTATGATTATGATGCTAATTCACAATTCTCATCCGTTAAGGATGAAGCTCTAGAGGCTATTTTTGAAAGAATAACCCAGGATATTTTTAATCAGTCGCTAGCAGACTGGTAGAATATATCTCAATATAATAGATGAGTTACTTAATACTGACGAGAATTAAAATAGTGGTTTACTAGTTAATTGATATGAACGTAGCAGACTTTACATTCTTATTGCAAAATCCGGCTAAGGTTTTAGAACCTGTCCAGACCAATCAATTGGAAGATATCCTTAAGGAGTACCCGTACTTCCAGGCTGCCCGTGCACTTCATTTAAAAGGACTAAAGAATCTGAATAGCTTTAAATATAATAATGCCCTGAAAGTGACAGCGGCCTACACCGCCGACAGGGATATACTTTTCGATTTTATTACCTCCGAAGTGTTTCTCCAAAACTCAATTGCAGATACTATTTCTGGTAAAACTTTACCATTGGCAGACAAGGATATCATCTCAGAAGAGGTTGAACCTAACCCTGATGCTGACACTCACCTTATTGATGATTCAGAGGATCATCCTTTACCTCAAACCGCTAAAGACGCGAATAAGATCCTGGACCCTTCACTTTTTGAGTCGAAGGATCCTGAAGTAGATAAAGACATCGCAGCGAAAAAAAAGGCAGCGGCAGAATTAGAGCTTGGCAAACCCCTCCCCTTTACAAAACGAGAAAAACATTCTTTTGGTGAGTGGTTACAGCTTACTTCATTTAAATCAATAAAAAGGGGAAAAGAAGAATACAAAGAAGAGGAAATGAAGGATATTCACTTTCCATTAGAGGAGGACATCCTAAAAAAGAAAAAATTTGAGTTAATAGATAAGTTTATAGAAAACAAGCCTAAGATAGATCCCTCAGATAATCTGACTTCAAACATTAACATTAAAGAATCAACTACACTTGATAAAAATGAGTTGATGACTGAAACACTGGCGAAGGTATATCTGGAGCAAAAAAAGTATAAAAAAGCCATTCAGGCATATAAGATTTTAAGTTTGAAATATCCAGAAAAAAGTAGTTTCTTTGCAAACCGAATAAAAGCTGTACAAAAATTACGGCAAGAAAACACAAAATAAATGAGCACATTTTCAATCTTTTTAGTCCTTATCATAGTGGTTTGTTTACTCCTGATATTGGTTATTATGGTGCAAAATCCTAAGGGAGGCGGATTATCTTCTTCGTTTGGTGGAGGAGGAACTCAAATTGTTGGGGGTGTTAAAAAAACTGGTGATTTCCTGGATAAAAGCACCTGGACTTTAGCCACGCTATTAATAGTTCTTATTCTATTATCCAATGTAGCACTTAAAGGAAATTTTGGGGAAACCGAATCTAAATTACTGCAAGGTGATGATATTGATAATGTAGTTCCCGAAACCGTTCCTGAGGAAGTTCCGGAACAATTACCTGCAACTGACAATAACAATCCTTCAGATTCAATTTAGTAGTGTAAAGAAATAAAATATATTCAAATGCCAGCATAAATGACAAGCTGGCATTTTTATTTTAACATTATGTCAGTTTTTAAGCAATGGCATAATTTCTGCCCAATAGAAGGAAACAATTTAAACTAAAAACTAAGTAATATGGCTAAAGTAAACATTAAACCACTTGCAGACAGGGTCTTAATTGAGCCTATGGCAGCGGAGACCAAGACGGCATCAGGGATTTATATCCCGGATACTGCAAAGGAAAAACCACAAAAAGGGAAAGTCGTGGCAGTAGGTCCGGGAACTAAAGATGAGAAAATAACAGTTAAAGTCGGAGATACTGTACTTTATGGAAAATATGCAGGTACTGAACTTAAACTTGAAGGTTCCGATTACCTTATGATGCGTGAAAGTGACATTTTAGCAATTATTTAATAACAAAAATTACAACTAGAAAATGGCAAAAGATATAAAGTTTGATATTGAAGCACGGGATGGCCTAAGAAGAGGTGTTGACGCACTGGCAAACGCCGTAAAAGTAACCTTAGGACCCAAAGGAAGAAATGTAATTGTAAGTAAATCGTTTGGAGCTCCTATCGTAACTAAGGATGGTGTTACCGTAGCTAAGGAAATAGAATTGGCAGATGCTCTGGAAGATATGGGCGCACAAATGGTAAAAGAAGTTGCTTCCAAAACGAATGACCTTGCAGGAGACGGAACAACCACCGCTACTGTACTGGCGCAGGCAATTGTTAAGGAAGGACTTAAAAATGTTGCAGCCGGCGCTAATCCTATGGATCTTAAAAGAGGAATTGACAAGGCTGTTGATGCCATCGTTCAAAACTTAGCAAAACAAGCTAAAAAAGTAGGTGATTCCTCAGAAAAAATTAAACAAGTTGCAACTATTTCATCCAACAATGATGAGAACATTGGGGAACTTATTGCACAAGCTTTCGGAAAAGTTGGTAAAGAAGGTGTTATTACAGTTGAAGAAGCAAAAGGAACTGATACTTATGTAGATGTTGTTGAAGGTATGCAATTTGACAGGGGATATCTTTCTCCTTATTTTGTCACTGATTCAGACAAGATGATTGTAAATCTTGAAAACCCATATATATTGTTGTTTGATAAGAAGATCTCAACAATGAAAGATCTGTTACCTGTTCTTGAGCCGGCAGCACAATCTGGGAAACCACTATTAATAATTTCTGAAGATGTAGATGGAGAAGCTTTGGCTACTTTAGTGGTTAACAAATTAAGAGGTTCTTTAAAGATAGCAGCGGTAAAAGCTCCCGGATTTGGAGATCGAAGAAAAGCTATGTTGGAGGATATAGCTATTTTGACCGGTGGTACCGTAATTTCAGAAGAAAGAGGATTCTCTCTGGAAAATACTACCCTGGATATGTTGGGGAGCTGTGAAAAAGTTACCATTGACAAGGATAATACAACCGTTGTCAACGGAGCCGGAACAGCAAAAAACATAAAGACAAGAGTAAATCAAATTAAATCTCAGATTGAGACCACTACGTCTGATTATGACAAAGAAAAACTTCAGGAACGTTTGGCCAAATTGGCTGGTGGAGTTGCTGTACTTTATGTAGGTGCAGCCTCTGAAGTGGAGATGAAGGAGAAGAAAGACAGAGTAGACGACGCGCTTCATGCAACAAGAGCAGCCGTAGAAGAAGGTATTGTTGCCGGTGGTGGTGTTGCATTTATCAGGTCAAAATCCGTACTCTCTAAAGTGTCTGTAGAAAATTCAGATGAAGAAACGGGACTGCAGATTGTAGCAAGGGCCATTGAAGCTCCAATGCGAACAATTGTAGAAAATGCAGGTGGAGAAGGTTCTGTAGTGGTGGCAAAAGTACATGAAGGTAAGGGTGATTTTGGTTATGATGCAAAATCCGAGACCTATGTTCATATGCTTGAAGCGGGAATCATTGATCCTGCAAAGGTTACCAGAATAGCATTGGAAAATGCAGCTTCTGTTGCAGGAATGATCCTGACTACAGAATGCGCCTTAACGGACATCAAGGAAGAATCCGCTCCGGCAGGACCACCAATGGGTGGTGGTGGAATGCCAGGTATGATGTAAGAATTTGAAATTTAAGTTAAAAAACCGCTCTTAAAAAAGAGCGGTTTTTTTATTAAGTATACCTTTTAATTAGTATAGATTTCTGTCTTATAAAAAGCAGGAACAGAAAACCAGTAGCGTATAAAAGTCTATCTTACCAAATTTTCTGTAGCCAGATCTATAAAACGGTAAGCCCGGGCATTTGTTCCGTCTATAACGGCTAATACTTTACAAAACAGAATTTGTTATCCTTTCCGGGTATCATCATCCAATTTAAACTTACCGGCAATGAGCGTATTTTATTGTAATCGTAGTTCAGTCTAAACTGCCAAATGCAGCTTTCTTCTATTGGCAATCCTAAATTGTTAGACAAAGACACTCAACCAGAATAACAGGTTTGTGAAATGGCTTGTGGCCCAAATAGAAAAATACAGGCATAAATTGTGGTTAGTAAATACATACTTCTTCAACTGCCTTAGTTTAGTATGTAGATCTATTCAATCTTTACAATGTAGCTACTTCCTATATTATTAAAAGAATTATTTTACAGGGTAACATTAGTATGAGAGTAGAAAGAAAACAACGGTTTTTATATCGTCTAAGTGATTTTTACTCATATCTAGACCAGGATACCTCAAATATAATGTGTGCATCAATCCGGTAATATCTAGTTATGACTCTCATGACCTGTCATTACTTTTTCCGCTTTTTCGTTCATCATGGATTTTTTTCCTTTGAGTTGGGCCGCAGCATCCACTGTAAAAGTTCCGTTAGTCACAATCTCATCACCATTTTGTAATCCATTTAAAACGACATACCCTTCATTGAGCATATCTCCCAGAGTTATTTCACGCATTTCAAAAGTCGGATTTTCCGGATCAGTCTTGATATAGACCACCGAACGTTCCCCTGTCCAAAGAACAGCACTTTCTGGAATTACAATCATATCATCCTTCATTTTTGATCTAAGTCCTATCATACCGGCCACGAACATTCCCGGCTTTAATTGACCTTTTGGGTTTTGAAGAACTGCTCTGACCTCTATAGTTCTTGTCGCCGAATTCAATACAGGATCTATAAAGGAAATTTTAGCATCGAACTTGGTATCCGGATAGGCCTTGGTAACGATATCGATTTTTTGGCCTTCCTTTAAAAGAGAGACCTGATTTTCATAAGCATCAAAAACTGCCCAAACAGTATTGAGATTAGCAATTTTAAATAAGGGCGAACCTTGTTTTACATAGTCGCCGGCTTTTACCATAATTTCCGAAACTGTTCCTGAGACGTTGGCATAAACAGGGAAATTGTCATTAACCTTAGCTGTTTTCTCAATCTGCTCAATTTGTTTTTCGGATAGTTTCCAAAGTTTTAGTTTATTGCGAACGGCGTGGTATAAAGCAGGTTGAGATTCCTTTAGGCTTGCGGCCGTTATCAATTCCTGTTGGGCCGAAACCAATTCAGGGGAATAGATGGTCGCCAGCTGCTGCCCGTTTCTGACTTCCTCGCCCTCAAAATTTATGAACAGTTTTTCTATCCGTCCATCAAAGTAAGAAGCCTGTGTTGCAATAGCCTTTTCGTTTTCCTTTATTTTTCCGGAAAGTTTAAGGGTATTATCGCCCGAAGTTCCCAGGCCAACTCTGGTAGTACCAATATTGGCCAGGGCCATGGCGTTCTTTGTCAATTTAAATTGGCCAATTGCCAAACCATCCGCTTCGGATTCGGCAGGAATCAAATCCATTCCGCAAATGGGGCAAGCACCCGGTTCGGGTTGCATAACTTGTGGATCCATAGAACATGTCCACATTTGGACTGATGTCATTTCCTGGCTATGGTCATGTTCTTCAGCTAGACCTTCATTTGAGTTATTTCCAAAAAAGAGGTATCCGGCCAACAAGCCTCCGATTGCTGCCAGTCCGATATAAAGAATGTTTTTTTTCATAATTCTGAAATTTATTTTTTTGTCTTTTCCTTAGATCATTGGTTTAATCTATTATTGTATTTCTTAATCTGAGTGAATTGGCAATGACAGAAACAGAGCTAAAACTCATGGCTGCAGCAGCTATCATCGGGGAAAGCAATATCCCAAAAAAAGGATAGAGCACTCCGGCAGCAATGGGTACGCCAAGAGTATTGTACACCAGTGCGAAGAATAGATTCTGTTTGATGTTCTTCATTACCTTGTCACTCAGGTTTCTTGCTTTTACGATTCCATGCAAATCGCCCTTTACTAAAGTAATGGTTGCACTCTCAATAGCCACGTCTGTTCCTGTGCCCATGGCAATACCCACATCACTTTTCGCCAGGGCCGGGGCATCGTTTATACCATCTCCTGCCATTGCAACTACTTTTCCAATCCCCTGAAGTCGCGCTACTTCATTCAACTTGTCCTCAGGGAGCAAACCCGCCTTAAAATGAGCCAGATTTAGTTCGCCAGCCACCGCCTGCGCGGTATCGTGATTATCACCTGTTAGCATAATGACTGCGATACCTTTATCCTGTAATTCCTGGATTGCCTTAGCACTTGTCCCTTTTATTTTATCGCCAATAACAATATAGCCCGCGACCTTTTGATCAATAGCCAGATAAGAAACAGTTTTACCTTGTTTTTGATAGGTCCGGGCTTCGTTTTCCATTGCCTCTAAAAAAGATGCATTGGCCTTTTCCATCATTTGGGCATTGCCCAGAGCCGTCTTCTTTCCGTTCACTTTTCCTTCAACGCCTTTGCCTGTTACCGCATTGAAACCAGGAGCTTTGAGGATTTCCACCTGTTGTTCTTTACCATATTTTAAGGTAGCCTCCGCTAAGGGATGTTCACTCAGGCTGTTCAGGGAGACGATGTATTGTAAAACATCTTTTTCGCTAAAATTATCCCCGAATGCACCAACTTTTTCAACCGTTGGTTTTCCTTCTGTAATGGTTCCGGTCTTATCTATAATCAAAGTATCTACTTTATTCATCTTTTCCAAGGCTTCGGCATTTTTGATAAGTACCCCATTCTGTGCACCCTTGCCGACACCGACCATGACCGACATCGGTGTAGCTAACCCCAATGCACAGGGACAAGCGATTATCAATACCGCAATTGCATTGACGAGGGCATAGACATAGGCAGGCTCGGGTCCCCATACCACCCAGACTATAAAAGTGATGACCGCTATAATAACGACCACCGGAACAAAATAGCCCGAAACTGTATCCGCTAACTTTTGAATAGGTGCACGGCTGCGACTCGCATCGTTGACCATTTGTATAATTTGAGAAAGTAAGGTGTCCGATCCAACTTTTTCTGCCTTCATCAAAAAGGACTGATTACCGTTGATAGTGCCGCTACTTACTTTGTCGCCAAGGCTTTTGTTCACTGGAATGGGTTCGCCCGTAATCATGGATTCATTTATGGAAGTCTCGCCTTCGGCAATTACACCATCCACAGGAATCTTGTCGCCTGGTTTTACCCTTAGTATATCGCCCAATTGTATCTGGTCTATGGCAACTTCCTCTTCCTGACCATTGACAACCCGAACAGCCTTGTTGGGAGCCAGCTTCAACAATTCCTTTACTGCGGAATTTGTTTTACTATGTGCCCTTGCCTCCAATACTTGCCCTAACAAGACTAAGGTAAGTATGACAGTAGCGGCTTCAAAATAGACGTGAACGCTTCCTGTTTCCGTTTTGAATTGGGCCGGGAAAAAGTCTGGAAAGAGCATTCCGAATACACTGAACAGCCATGCCACACCTGCTCCTATTCCTATTAGGGTAAACATATTGAGGTTCCAAGTCCTGATGGAGCGATAAGCACGTTCAAAGAACATCCATGTTGCATAGAACACTACAGGAATGGAAAGTGCGAATTGTATCCAGTTCCAGTTTTTCTGTTCCATAATTTCATGGAGCGGATTATTGACCAACATTTCGGACATCGCAATCACAAAGATGGGCAAGGTGAAGGCCAATGCTATCCAAAACTTTTTGAGCAACTTTTTATAGGTTTTTTCCTCTGCCGAAAGGTTGGATTCGATCGGAACGAGATCCATCCCGCAGATGGGACAACTACCCGGTGCGTCCCTCATTATTTCAGGATGCATAGGGCAGGTGTATTGTGTTGAAGATAAGGACTGGAAATTTTGTTCCTCTACCAAATCCATTCCACAGACAGGACAATCCCCGGGTTGATCATAGGTCTTATCACCTTCACAATGCATCGGACAATAAAATGTGCCTGTACCATTTCCTTTGGGGGTTTCCGTTTTATTTGCTTCTGTATGGTGATGTTTGCCCCATTCATAAATGCTGTACCCACCACCATCATTTTTCAAAGCCTCCTGAAACTTGTCTAAGGGAATATGGGTTTCCATCTCAATGGTCGCCTCCTCTTTTTCTAAATCTACTGAAACCACGGTTACACCTTTCACTTTTGCAAGTGTTTCCTGAACATGGTTTCTGCAACCGCTACAGGTCATTCCGTGTATGTGATAGGTGTGCTTCATGTTTTATTTTTTTATAGTTTCAGTAACTTTTCCACATTTCAGCATCTTCTCGCCGTAATACGGATTTCTGATTTCTTCTACATCGGAAATCCAATATCCGCCTTTTCCATCGAAGGCCATAGGGCAAAACTGCTTGTAGATGGCGCCTTCAGAAATAGTTTCTTTGAACAATGGTTCCACCTTTTCTGTAAGCTCCGAAAATAGCGTGCGTTGTTTTTCTATGTCTTTGGTATCTAACATAGCTATGGCCATAGACTTAATTTCGTCACTTTCTCCGGTAAAACTTTCAGCAAGATTTCCGGCTGCCAAATTCACTTCCTCGGCATCGGAATTCACCAAAGCAATTCGGATCTGCTGATAATCATAGAATACTTTTCCGCTCACCTCATCCGAAAAGGAGGCGTCGGCAATTTCAGGAGAACTTTCCTTTTTAGCTTCGATTTCAGCTGGGGCATTCATTTTAGTACCCTGCTTTTTATTTGCATCCCCACATGAGGCTAAAAAAATGACAATGATAGTTGTGATTGTTAAGGTTACTCTTCGTTTCATCTTTTTATTTTTTAGAGTTTAAATTGATAATTATGAAATTGTATTTCTTATTGATTAGTTAAATAATTGATTACGGCCGTTTGAACATAATAATTTTTGACGGCCTCTATCAGGCTTGTTTGGAAACGCAATTGTAATTCCTGGATGTCAAGAACATCGTTGAAATCTATGGTTCCTGTTTCATAGTTTTTTATAAGAATTTCCTCTGCATCTTTAGCCTGTTCCAAATTCCTTATTTGCGTTTTATATTTGATATATGAGGCTTCCTTATTCGAAAGGGCTTCGCTTAAAATGGTTTCCAGGAGATTAGTTCGATTCGTTTTTTGCGCAATGATTTCCTCCTGTCGCATTTCATTTTGAACAGTCCTCGATTTATAGTTGTTGTTAAAAATGGGAATGGACAAGGAAACCATGGGCATCAGAATATCCTTCCCGTTATCGCTAAAATCCATGCCCGGTCTTTTCTCTACAGGTATATAATCCAACCCAAAACCAATATTCGGACTTGCCTCCTTTTTATTCAAAACTTCGGATTGTGCTACCGATTCATACAGCCTGTCATATTTTTCCAATTCAGGATGCAGCGTCAACGGACTGCTGCTGATTTCTATGGGTTCGTACACTGGTAAGTCATCAGCGACATCGATAGAGGTATTTTCATTACGATTCAAGAAATTGTTGAACTGCGTTTGGACTGCCCGATATTCCCGCTCCAGGACCAATTTAGCTGCTTTAAGTTCATTCTGTCTTATCTGGAGTCTTAGAACATCAACCGCAGATGCGCCACCGACTTCAACCGAGGTCAAAGCCAACTTTTCATAAGTATTCAGGAGTTGAATGTTTTCTTCTAATACTACTTGCTTTTCCTCAATGGCGTATAATTCATAATAGGATTGAGATACGGATAATCTCAATTTTCTTTTGGTGATCACAATATCCAAATAGTCTACATCGGCTAGAGAACTAGCATAGTTTTCACGTAATGTAATGGTCCCAAACCAGGGAAGCATCTGTTTGAAAGAAAACCGCGCTTTTTGAGCACCCGTTCTCGTTTCAGGTTCGCTAACAAAAACGCCCGCGTTCACTTCCGTATTTGGCAAGGTATTAGCTTCTTCCACTTTTTCCTTAGCAATATTGTACCGGAGCCCAAATGCCTGCACTTCGGGATTGTTGTTTTCAGCTTCCTGAATATAGGAGTCCAGGTTTTGGCCTTTTACTGCCGTAACCATTAAGAATCCCATTAAGATGGTCATAGTATTTTTCATGCATTTAATCTTTTAAGTTGCCACTCGTTTTTCCAGCTATACAATACTGGCACCACCAGCAGTGTTATCAAGGCTATCAACATACCCCCGAAAGAGGGTATTGCCATGGGAATCATAATATCGCTTCCCCGACCTGTAGAAGTCAACACTGGTAATAAAGCCAGAATCGTTGTTGCCGTGGTCATCAAACAAGGACGTATACGTTTTTCCCCTGCTTCCACAACCGATGCTCTTACGGCTTCCAGGGTGCTGGGTTTGTTCTGGTCAAAGGTCTGGGTCAGGTACGTGGCCATGACCACACCATCATCTGTGGCTATCCCAAAAAGGGCAATAAATCCTACCCAAACTGCTACGCTTAAATTAATAGTATGCATTTGAAACATATCGCGTAAATTCTCGCCAAAAAAATTGAAATTCAAGAACCAATCCTGTCCATAGAACCAAATCATAATAAAGCCTCCGGCAAAAGCCACGGCGATTCCTGTAAAAACCATTAACGAAGTGGATACCGAACGAAACTGGAAATACAGGATCAAAAAGATAATAAGCAAAGCCAATGGCACGACTACAGATAAAGTTTTTTCTGCCCGTATTTGATTTTCATATGTACCTGTAAATTGATAGTTGATGCCATTGGGAACTACCAGTTCTCCGTTGTCTATTTTTTGTTGGATAAGGGCCTGCGAATTCTCTACTACATTGACTTCGGCAAAACCGTCCAGTTTATCAAAAAGCACATAACCCACTAAAAAAGTATCCTCGCTTTTGATGACCTGAGGTCCTTTTTCATAGCGGATGTTAACCAGTTCGCTCAAAGGAACAGAATTGCCCTTTGCCACCGGAACATAAATGTTCTTGATGTCAGTTGGGTTTTCCCGGAGCTCCCTTGGATAGCGTACACGAACCCCATAGCGTTCCCTGCCTTCCACCGTCTGGGTCAAAATCATACCACCAACAGCCACTTCTAACACTTGTTGCACATCTTCGATTTGGATTCCATATCTGACCAGAGCCTCCCTATCAATATCAATCAGCAGGTAAGGTTTGCCAATTATCCTATCGGCAAATACTGCTTCATCCTTGACCCCTTCCACTTCTTTCAGGATATTCTCCAGTTGAATGCCAAAGGCTTCAATTTGCCGTAAATCCTGACCCTTGACTTTGATCCCCATCGGTGCGCGCATTCCTGTTTGGAGCATAACCAACCGGGTTTCGATAGGCTGTAATTTGGGAGCAGAAGTAACTCCGGGCAAACGCGTTAGACGTATAATTTCGTTCCAAATATCATCGGGGGATTGTATTTCTGGTCGCCAATTACGGTAGTACTCCCCATCGGGATCGGGAACCAAATTATCAAAACCGATCTCCGAGAAATCTTCAAGATCGGTTTCCTTGTATTCGTGGGCTTTTTCATCAAGTACCGTATTCGGGTTTAAAATAAAATTGCCATCATTCAATACGAATAGTCCATCATCATTTACCTTAAAGCGCTGCTGTTTGCCGGCCTCGTTCAGAATGTATTCACGTTTGTACTGAATCATATTTTCGTACATGGATAATGGCGCAGGATCTAGTGCGGATTCCGTTCGCCCCGCCTTACCAACTACCGTTTCGATTTCAGGGATAGTGGCTACGGCCATATCCAATTGTTGCAACACCCGTTTATTTTCTTCAACTCCGGCATGGGGAAGTGATGTAGGCATCAACAAAAAGGAACCTTCGTTTAAGGAGGGCATAAACTCCTTGCCTGTATTTTGCATGATAAGTACTCCGAAAACGACGATCACTGTTGGTATGAACAGGAACAGCAATTTGTTACGCAAGGCCCAACTCAAGATACTGGTGTAATATTTACGAAAGCTTAAGAATACCGCCAAAAGCCCAAAGCAGATTAGCGATACAAAAACCAAATTCCATAAAATATTCTTGTCCAATCCCAAAGGCCGCCAATATTCTGCCAGAAGAAAAATGATGACCAAAACCGAGATAACGATATTGATCAGATTTGCACGTTTTTCGGTTAAAGAGAACCCTTTAAACAAACGTGATGCCAGTTCAGGATTCTTTAACAGTCCTACTATTCCAAATGCAATTAATACTAATCCTGGCCAGTAACCATACACAACGGCCAGAACCCCTAGAAAGACAAAAATTCCGTTGATGACATAGCCCAAGGTCTTTTTACCACTTTTCTTTCTAAAGAGAAAGGCGGCAAAGGGAGGTATGAGAAACAAAGCGACGATTATGGATGCGGTCAAGGCAAAGGTTTTCGTAAAAGCCAACGGTCGGAATAGTTTTCCTTCGGCCCCTATCATCGTAAATACCGGGATGAAACTGATAATGGTGGTCATAACCGCCGTAACTATAGCACCGGAAACTTCAGCTGTAGCATTATAAACAACCGTGTTTATGGGCAGTTTTTCTCCATTCTCGTCCAGATGTCGGATGATATTTTCGGAGAGGATGACACCCACATCCACCATAGTGCCAATGGCAATGGCAATCCCCGATAGTGCAACAATGTTTGCATCTACGTTAAAAAGTTTCATTGCTATAAAAACCATTAATACGGCTACCGGTAACAACCCGGAAATTAATATTGAGGCACGCAAATTGAAGACCATGATAATAATAACCAAAATGGTAATGAGAATTTCCAAACTCAGAGCATCATTAAGTGTTCCAAGGGTCTCCTGAATTAACTCGGTCCTATCATAAAATGGTACAATTGTAAGTTGCGAGTTTCGGCCATCGGATAATTTTTTGGAAGGAAGTCCCGGGCTGAGTTCATTAATTTTATCTTTTACACTATTAATTACTTCAAGCGGGTTTGCTCCATATCTGGCCACGACGACACCCCCAACAACTTCTGCGCCTTCCTTATCGAGAATACCGCGGCGAACAGCCGGTCCCAGCGAAACATTAGCAATATCCTTTATGCGAATGGAAGTATAATCCTCCGAAATGACTACAGCATTTTTTATGTCTTCCAAAGATTCCACATAGCCAAGACCTCTTACCAGGTATTCAGCCTGATTGATTTCCAAGGTCTGTGCACCAATATCACGATTGCTCTTTTTGACCGCATTAACCACATCATGAAGACCAATATTATACTGCTTCATCAATTCAGGATTCACATCAATCTGGTATTCCTGTACATAACCACCGATAGAAGCTACTTCGGAGACGCCACTTGCTGAGGTAAGGGCGAATTTTACATAGTAGTCCTGAACGCTTCGCAATTCCTGCAAATCCCAGCCGCCTGTAACGTTTCCCTCTTCATCCCTACCTTCCAAAGTATACCAGAAAATTTGCCCCAGGCCCGTTGCATCTGGCCCAAGTGCAGGGCTTACGCCCTCAGGTAATATATTACTAGGTAGGGAATTCAGTTTTTCAAGAATTCGGCTGCGGCTCCAATAGAATTCAACATCCTCTTCAAAAATGATGTAGATACTCGAAAATCCGAACATAGAGGAGCTGCGTATTGTTCTGACTCCAGGTATACCCAATAAAGATGTTGTTAAAGGATAGGAGATCTGGTCTTCAATATCCTGGGGAGAACGACCGGGCCATTTAGTAAAAACAATTTGTTGGTTCTCACCTATATCCGGAATAGCATCAACCGCCACGGGATTACTTGGTAAAAATCCAATGTCCCAGTTAAACGGGGCATTCACTATTCCCCATCCTACAAAAAGGACAAGCATCAGAACAGCGATCAGTTTATTATTTATGAGATATTTAATGCTCTTGTTTAGCATATGAATTGATTATTAAACAGTTAGAAACTGAAGTTGACCAATAATGTAATCAACAACTTAAGCCCATTAAACAGCAATAACTGTCGGGCTATAATTTCAATGTTTAAAAATCAAATGAGAAAAGTCTGATCGAGAATTTGTATATCCCTGATCAGGAGGGGTGGGGAATACTCTTTGAAAGAAATGAGGTTTTTATCAACCGATTCAAATAAGTTAACATAAGTGTAATAGAACGTCGAGATAAAGATCTGTTGCTCAAAAGTGAATTGATCAAAAGAAATTTTCAAATCATCTTGTCCTTCCAGGATAATTTCCAAATCGGTACAGCAATCCATCTCCATTTCCATAACGGAATCCTCGTCCGTTATTCCGGAAGCACTTGCATTCATATCGCAACCGTCTGCAGTTTCAAAAAAACTGTAATCTACCAAAAGGTCTCCACAATAGTGCATATCTACTGTAAAGGACATAGTAGAGAACAACACTAAAAGTGCCATGGTAACAGATACTATTTGACGCAAAGTTTCCTTCATCAGTAATACAAAACTACGAAAATTTGTCTTTTATTGTATTGGTTAACAAAAGTTTAAATGTTCTTTCGCTCTAATTCAGGAGATCATTTCGCTAAGATTTGTTTAAAACACCATTATTAAAATCTACATTTTGAATACTTTTACAAAAAAATAATATGCTAAGTGCATTACGCCCAAATATAGAATCTATACTAAATAATAAAACTGTTGAGGTAAACGAACGCCTTAAACAAATATGCGATCTTCTACAGGGAAATATTCCACATTATGACTGGGTAGGCTTTTATTTTAAAAACGGCAATAAAGAAGAATTAAAACTTGGTCCTTATGCCGGGCTACCTACAGACCATACGATCATCCCTTTTGGAAAAGGAATTTGTGGCCAGGTTGCCCTTAGCAATGAAAACTTTATAGTCCCGGATGTAAAAGCTCAGGATAATTATATTGCCTGCAGCATTAATGTAAAAGCAGAAATTGTTGTTCCCCTGTTTGTAAATGGAGAGAATATTGGCCAGATTGATATAGATTCCAATACCCCGGACCCTTTTAATAAGGATGATGAAGATTTTTTAGAATTTGTCAATAAACAGGTCGCCAAAATTCTTTAAAACTTTAGCTCTTTTGTTAATAACACTATCTCATTTATAGCTTCAAAAAAATTACATTTGTGACCTTTAGCTATTCTATTTAAGCACTACAAAATGAGCAATACAAAAAAAATTAAATCAGCCTTAATTTCAGTATTTCACAAAGATGGTCTAGAACCTATTGTAAGGAAATTTGATGAGCTCGGAATTTCAATCTACTCCACAGGAGGTACCGAAAAATTTATTAGGGAATTGGGGATTGATGTAATCCCTGTTGAGGAGGTAACCAGCTATCCATCTATATTGGGTGGAAGAGTTAAAACATTACATCCAAAGGTATTTGGAGGTATTTTAAACAGACAGGATAACGAAAGTGATGTTGCCCAATTAGAAGAATTTGATATCCCCCAATTAGATGTTATTATCGTGGATCTCTACCCCTTTGAAAAAACTGTAGCGGTTGGGGCATCTGAACAGGAAATCATTGAAAAGATTGATATTGGAGGTATCTCCCTGATACGTGCTGCGGCAAAAAACTATAAGGATGTTTTATGTGTTTCTTCAATGGAGGATTACAAGGAATTCTTAGAATTAATAAATACAACCGGAGCGGAGAGTACACAGGAAGACAGAAGACATTTTGCCACAAAAGCATTTAATGTTTCCTCCCATTATGATACGGCTATTTTCAATTACTTCAATAAGGATCATAAGGAGGCTGCTTTAAAGATTAGCGAAACCAATGCTAAAATTTTACGATATGGGGAAAACCCGCACCAAAAAGGATTCTTTTTTGGAGATTTTGATGCCATATTTACCAAATTACACGGAAAAGAATTATCATATAATAATTTATTAGATGTTGATGCCGCTTTAAATCTCATGAACGAGTTTAAAAACGATGATCCTACTTTTGCTATTCTAAAACATAACAATGCGTGCGGATTAGCCACCAGAAATACAATACACCAGGCATATGTTGATGCACTGGCAGGAGATCCGGTATCGGCTTTCGGTGGCATACTAATAAGTAATGTAAAAGTAGACGTCCCTACGGCTCAGGAAATTCATAATTTATTCTGTGAGGTAGTTATTGCCCCCTCTTATGATGATGAGGCATTGGTTATTTTAAAGGGTAAAAAGAACAGAATTGTCCTGATTCAAAAAGAAACACCTATCCCTGATACTCTAGTCAGGACCTGCCTAAATGGTATTCTTGTTCAGGATAAAGATTTTAAAACGGATACACTGGAGGATTTGGAATATGTGACCACAAGGAAACCAAGTCAGGAAGAATTAAATGACCTCATTTTTGCTTCTAAGTTATGTAAGCATACAAAATCTAACACTATTGTATTGGCAAAGAACAAACAATTATGTGCCAGCGGAACCGGGCAAACTTCCAGGGTAGATGCCTTAAACCAGGCTATTCACAAGGCAAAATCCTTTAAATTTAATTTGGAAGGAGCGGTAATGGCAAGCGACGCATTTTTTCCATTTCCCGATTGTGTTGAGATTTCAAATAATAATGGTATTCAAAGCGTTATTCAACCAGGAGGCTCAATTAAGGATCAACTGAGCATCGATTATTGTAACGAAAATGGAATGTCAATGGTTATGACAGGCACTCGTCATTTTAAGCATTAATTTTACTACTTTTGTCGATGAAATACACCTTTTAAACCGAAACCAAATTAACGCGAATGGGATTTTTTGATTTCTTAACTGAAGAAATAGCTATCGACCTGGGCACTGCAAATACTCTTATTATCCATGATGACAAGGTAGTTGTAGACAGTCCGTCTATTGTTGCAAGAGACAGGATAACTGGTAAAATAATTGCAGTGGGCAAGGAAGCCAATATGATGCAGGGAAAAACCCATGAAAACATTAAAACCATCCGACCTCTCAAGGATGGGGTGATCGCAGATTTTGATGCTTCTGAAAAAATGATCAATATGTTCATTAAGAACATACCTGCCCTTAAGAAAAAATGGTTTCCACCTGCATTGAGGATGGTAATATGTATTCCTTCAGGTATTACAGAAGTGGAAATGCGTGCAGTAAAGGAATCCGCAGAGCGGGTAAATGGAAAGGAAGTTTACCTTATACATGAACCTATGGCGGCAGCAATAGGTATTGGCCTGGATATTATGCAGCCCAAGGGTAATATGATTGTGGATATAGGTGGTGGAACGACGGAAATAGCGGTAATTGCTTTAGGAGGAATTGTTTGTGACAAATCGGTTAAAATAGCGGGCGATGTATTTACGAATGACATCATCTATTATATGCGCACCCAGCATAATCTATACGTAGGGGAAAGTACAGCAGAGAATATTAAAATAACTATAGGTTCTGCCACCGAGGATCTTCAATCTCCACCAGATGAGATGTCTGTACAAGGCCGGGATTTGCTTACAGGTAAACCAAAACAGGTTTCTATTTCATTCCGGGAAATTGCCAAAGCCTTAGACAAGTCCATTTTACGGGTAGAAGATGCTGTAATGGAAACTTTATCACAAACTCCTCCGGAATTAGCGGCAGATATTTATAATACGGGTATTTACATGGCTGGCGGCGGATCAATGCTTCGTGGATTGGATAGAAGGTTATCTCAAAAGACAGACCTACCTGTTTATATCGCAGAAGACCCTTTGAGAGCTGTAGTTAGAGGAACCGGCATAGCACTAAAAAACCTGGAACGCTATAAAAGTATTCTTATTAAATAACCTGAATTCGGTGAGGATTTAAGTTAAGGCTTGGCATCTCATTTTAAACGCTTAACATAACAAGTGAATGCAGCAGATAATCAATTTTATCATTAGGTATAAAACCTCGCTGCTTTACTTATTATTGCTGTTAATTTCCCTGGCCTTTACTATTGATTCTCATTCTTATCACAGATCCAAATACTTTAATTCTTCGAACCAAATATCCGGTTCTATCTACAATACTGCAGATGGTGTTACACAGTATTTTAACCTGAATGAGGAAAACCAAAAACTGGTCGAAGAAAACAAAAAACTACAAAATTTACTTCTTAATCTAGATATTGAAGACACTGTCCAATTAGATACTACCAAATTTAATTTTGCCATAATTACCGGAAGAATTATTAAGAACAGTTATTCAAGCCCAAATAATTATATAACAATAAACAAGGGAACAAATGATGGTATTAAACAGGATATGGGTGTAATTACGGCCAAGGGAATTCTTGGGATTGTTGAACATACCACGAAAAATTATGCCTCTGTTCAAAGTATTTTAAATACTAAATCCAATATAAATGCGAAAATAAAGAATACTAATTATTTTGGTTCTTTAATTTGGGACGGGCGGGGCTATAACCAGGTTAAACTGGAAGATATTCCCAGATTGGTGCCTCTTTTAGTTGGTGACACCATAGTTACAGGGGCCATGTCTAGTATTTTTCCAGAGAATATTCCAATAGGGACCATTAAAAAATTTGATCTGAATGTATCAAAAAGTTTTTATAGTATAGATGTGGAGCTTTTTAACGATATGTCCAATGTTAAAAATGTCTATATCATTTATAACAAAAACAGACCTGAGATCTTAGAGCTCCAATCAAAAATTGCCAATGACCAGTAGTTTTTACTATATCAATTTCATTAGATTCGCCTTACTTGTTCTGGTTCAGGTATTAGTATTTAACAGGTTGAATTTTTTTGGCTTTATCAATCCAATGGTATATATACTTTTCCTCTATTGGTATCCAATAAAGGAAAATAGATCAGTTTTTATATTTACCGGATTTTTACTGGGTTTATGCATCGATTTCTTTTCAGACACCATGGCTTTGCACGCAGCATCTACGGTTACCATTGCTTATCTGCGGCCTACTATTATGCGTTTTGTTTTTGGGGTTAATTACGAATTTCAGAGTTTCAAATTATCTAACACTACCAGGGTACAACAAATTACTTTTTTGACGTTATTAATTGTAGTGCATCATATTATTTTCTTTACTCTGGAAATTTTCAGTCTATCAAATTTGCTGCTAATTTTGAAGAAAGTTATTTTTACAGGAATTGCCACACTAATACTATGTTTGCTTTTTGGTTCACTTTTCAGTGTAAAGAAAGAATGAGAGGCATTATAGCAAAATATTGAAAGCTAAATTTCAATGAAGAAAATATTATTATCGTCCATAATTATCATTATCGGAATTACCTTTATAGGCAGGCTTTCCTATTTGCAAATATTCAGCTTTTCACCAGATCAGGTTTTGGAAGACCCTGCTATTAAAGCGATATACGATTATCCTGAACGGGGGTATATATATGATAGAAACGGGAAACTTTTGGTGGGAAATGATCCGGCCTATGATGTGATGGTTATTCCAAGGGAAGTGAAACCCCTGGACACCCTTGAGTTTTGTAGTCTTTTAGGAATAGATAAAGAAAAATTTGTACAAAAACTCCGGAAAGCCAGAATATATTCTCCAAGATTGCCTTCGGTATTAGTGCCTCAACTTTCTAAAGAAGACTATGCCATGCTTCAGGAGAAAATGAGGAAATATGATGGGTTTTATATTCAAAAAAGATCTTTAAGGTATTACGACACCAAAGCCGCTGCCAATGTCTTGGGATATATTAGAGAGGTAAATGAACGCGACCTGGAAAGAAATCCTTATTACGTGCAGGGAGAATTAACCGGAGGTAAAGGTGTAGAGCAGCAATATGAGGAAATTTTAAGAGGTAGAAAAGGGGTGCAATATATTCAGAAAGATAGATTCAACAGAGATATAGGACCCTATAAAGCTGGTATTCTTGATACCCTTCCGGAACAAGGCAAGGAAATAAGCCTCACTCTTGATAAGGAACTTCAGGAATACGGAGAGTTACTAATGCATGGTAAATGGGGAGGAATTGTTGCTATAGAACCATCATCTGGTGAAATATTAGCCATGATCTCGGGGCCAACCTATGATCCGGCATTACTAGTTGGCAGGGAACGTTCAAAAAATTATAGCAAACTGCATTATGATACTATATCCAAACCCCTTTTTGATAGATCTATTTCGGCTGAAGGCTCACCGGGATCACCATTTAAGACATTAAATGCCCTGGTTGCATTGCAGGAAGGAGTGATCCGGCCAAGCACAACATTTCGCTGCTATAACGGATTTTATGTGGGTAAGACAAAGAGAGGGTGTCATTGCGGGGGCGGAATAAGAAATTTAAACATCGGCATATATAAATCTTGTAATGCATATTTTGCAGGTACATTTCGAAAATTTTATGAAAATTTTCCTACTACAGATGAAGGTCAGGATGTTTGGGAAAAACATATGAATAGTTTTGGACTTGGTAATTTTTTAGGATATGATCTTCCTACTGGCAGACCTGGAAGAATCCCAGGTAAGGCGTATTATGACAAATGGTATGGAGATGATCGTTGGTCTTCGTCCTATATCATTTCTAATTCCATTGGGCAGGGAGAAATTGCAGCAACACCGGTACAACTGGCAAATATGACAGCAGCTATTGCAAATCGTGGTTATTATTATACCCCTCATATTCTGAAGAAAGTTGAAGGTAAGGATATAAGCATTCCGGAATACGTCCAACCTAAATATACCACAATAGACAAAGAGCATTTTGAACCTGTAGTTAAAGGCATGGCCGAAGTGTATAAAAAAGGTACGGCCAGGTGGGTACAAATACCCGGAATAGAGATTGCAGGTAAAACAGGTACCGTAGAGAATTATACAAAAATAGATACTGTACGTACGCAACTTACAGATCATTCAGTATTTATCGCTTTTGCCCCTGTAGACAATCCAAAAATTGCTATAGCAGTTTATATTGAAAATGGCTATTATGGCTCAAGATATGCAGGACATATAGCGTCTCTATTAATAGAAAAGTACCTAAAAGGAACTATTACAAGAAAGGATCTTGAAAAAAGAATGCTCGACAAAACTCTTGAACATGAATATGCCAAGCCATACAGCGGAGAAGAATTCAAGATAAATGAGTATGTCTGGTAGGAAAGTATTTAAGCGAATTGACTGGCTTACCGTTTTATTTTACCTTTTATTAGTAGGGATAGGTTGGATAAATATCTATTCCAGTACATTTTCAGGAAACAACTTCTCTGTTTTCGATTTTAGTCAGTTGTACGGAAAACAATTAATTTTTATTGGATTAAGCCTGATAAGTATCCTGGTTATACTTGCACTCGAGGCCAGTTTTTATGAACGTTTTTCCAGTGTTTTGTACATTATTTCTATCGTCCTTCTTTTAGGCCTTTTTGTATTTGGAAAGACCATTGCCGGAGCAACTTCATGGTACAACCTGGGATTTTTTAATTTTCAACCTTCTGAGCTGGCCAAAGTTGCCACCGCTTTAGCTTTGGCTAAGTATTTAAGTGATATTCAAACAGATATTAAAAACCGGAAAGATCAATATTATTCTTTTTTAATTATTTTGATTCCGGCCTTTTTAATCATCCCACAACCAGACCCGGGCAGTGCATTGGTATTTTTCTCCCTGGTTTTTGTCCTTTTCAGAGAGGGGTTACCACTTTTTTATCTTGGGCTTGCCATTTTAGCTGTCGTGGTTTTTATTACCACCTTAATGTTCGGTACAATTTGGGTAGGTATTGCCCTGGCTTTAATAATTGCTCTTTTTCTCTTACTGAAGAGAGCCTCTTTTAAAGTTCCTATCTTGCCATTAATAATGGTTTTTGTTGTTTCAATAGCCTTTTCTTTGTCTGTAAATTTTGTTTTTAATAATGTATTTGAGCAACGTCACAGAGACAGATTCAGCCTTTGGCTTAGGTTGGAAAAAGACCCCAATAAGCTCGAAGAAATTCGCAAAACCATAGGATATAATACGTACCAATCTGAAAAGGCTATCGAATCTGGTGGATTCTTTGGCAAAGGCTTTTTAGAAGGAACCAGAACAAAGGGCGATTTTGTACCTGAACAGCATACAGATTATATTTTTAGTACTGTGGGTGAAGAGTGGGGCTTTCTGGGCACAACAATCGTTGTTATTCTCTTTACATTGCTGCTTCTACGACTTGTCTATCTGGCCGAAAGACAAAAAAACAGTTTCAGCCGAATGTATGGATACGGAGTAATATCTATACTGCTGATCCATTACTTTATAAATATTGGAATGGTCATTGGCGTACTCCCAACAATTGGCATTCCATTACCTTTCTTCAGTTACGGAGGATCCGGCCTTCTAGGGTTTACAATTCTTTTATTTATATTTCTGAAATTAGATGCGAACAGGTTAAATGAGTGGGGCTAGAATTTCCAATGCTTTGTATTTATACTACGTTCCAGGCGCGATTCGATTTCTTCATCCATTTTACTAAAAAAATCTATTCCGCTTAACTCCTCCAAATCATCTACGCTCACCAAAAAATTACTAAGCGATTCCTTTGTGTCCTTATGAGGAATTAGAAAAGCAAGAACTTTTATATCCCTCCCATCTTCTTTGACTACAATTTTATAATATCTTTTGGGGACTGCCACATCTTCTTCTCCAATAGTCGGAAGGTCTTTTTCCAGAATACCACCGGTAATAATATACAGCTTACCATATTGCTTACTCCAGCTCCTTATCTTCCTTTCCAATTCGTTCCATATCCCCGAATTAAAATCATTCTTTTGAGGTGTAATGTTGCTGGTATAAAAAGTTTCATTATAGGCATAAACTGAAAACCTTCGGTCTCCTGCCGGACAAAGATGCCCCCTGTCATATCCGGAGCCTTTATAATTTCTCCAATCAGCAGATTTAGTGCTTACTTTAGGGTCTTCAATATAATCAGGACGATCCCTGTCGTCATAGGTAAGATGACTTCGATTTAGAACGTAAGCTACCCATTCGGCCTGTTCATAACGTTCCTTATAAGAAAGAATATAATTACTGTGAACCACTATTTCTCCAGAAGTTGAAGCTGGTAATATTTTATCCGGCACTTCAGAAGTTAAAACATCATTAGTGGGGGCGGAATACAAATCGGGAGTATAAAAATTCTCAAACAGCCAAAAACCTACTATACAAAGGATCAACAAAGAGATATAAATATTTCTGTTGGTTCTTCGTGATCTGCTTTGCATCATAGATCAAATTTAGTTTAATTTCACTGAATATTATATTGCATAGATTGTAAGTTAGAAGCAATAAATCCGACAAAAATTACTTATTTTCCCTTTCAGGAAATTTATTGAATTTGAATTTGAAGTACTCACCATAATTGTAATACGATGTTAACCTGGAAAAATATAATGAGCTTTACAGTAAAAGGAAATCCCGCACCAGACAGGCGCGTTGAAAAAACAGAAAATGAATGGCGTGAAATACTCACACCGGACCAATTCCGGATTACCCGAAAAAAAGGAACTGAAGCACCTCATTCCGGAGCACTATGCAGCATACATGATGCCGGTAAATATTCCTGTGTATGTTGCGGCACCCCTTTATTTGATTCCACTATTAAATTTGAATCAGGAACAGGATGGCCGAGTTTTACACAACCTATTGAAGAAAATGCCATAAAATATGAAAAGGATGTCACATTTGGAATGATCAGGGTGGAAGTGCTTTGCAATACCTGCGACGCACATTTAGGGCATGTATTTCCAGATGGTCCTGAACCTAGTGGGCTTCGCTATTGTATTAACTCTGAGTCTATGACAATTGAAAAGGAGGTTGTTGATGGAAAGTAAAAAATTGGAATTGGCAACTATGGGTGGAGGTTGTTTTTGGTGTACCGAAGCTGTTTTATTAGAAGTGAAAGGGGTAGAAAAGGTAGTCTCAGGATATTCAGGCGGGAATGCTCCAGGCAAGCCTACTTATAGGGAAATATGCTCTGGACTAACTGGTCATGCAGAGGTAATTCAGCTAAGCTTTGATCCTGATGTTATTTCTTTTCATGATTTATTAATGATTTTTATGACTACTCATGACCCCACGACCCTAAACAGACAGGGTGCAGATGTTGGGACACAATACCGTTCTGTCATTTTTTACCATGACGAAAATCAAAAAGATGTGGCCGAAGGGGTTCTAAGTGAAATTTCTTCCTATTATGAGGATCCGGTGGTTACAGAATTAAGCCCGCTAGAAATATTTTATGAGGCTGAGGACTATCACCAGGATTATTATCAAAATAACCAAAGTCAGGGTTATTGTAATTTTGTAATTACTCCAAAGTTGGCCAAGCTTAGAAAAATACATGCGGACAAACTTAAAAATGCTATTTAAGTATTTCTCTTCTGACCATAGTGGCATTGAAATTAACTAAAAAGAGCTCCAGTAAAATTACCGGAGCTCTTTTCTTAACTGTAAACAATTATTTACTAGCCTTTTACACTTGCTAATTTACCTTTTTTAATATTGTTTATTTTTAAATCCTGAAGCACATTTATTGCCTCTTCTACATAGACATCCTTTGCAAGATTATTATGCCAACGGTCGCGCTTTTCCCTTAATACAGAATCTTTTGTGAAAAGCTCTTCTTCATATTTCAGAGATTCAAATGTCAAATGCGAGTCGTAATCTGAAATAGTCTTAAAATAGGTAGATTTTGCTTTATCCTTTTTCTCTTCTCTTTTGTAAATATCAAAATTAAGAGAAACCACATTTTCCTCCTGCTGTGTCTTGAGCCATTTGGCGTTTTCTTCAATCAAAGCAATCTGAGGATTTGCAGACATGCGCTTGGTACTATTCGCAATAGTTGTTTCATAATCAATATACCCATCCCAGACCTGGTAATCTGCTGGTGATATTTTGTCCCAGCTCAAAGGGTTGCGCTGATCTCTTTCCCCCAGGTCGATATAACTGTATCTATCTGGAACAACAACATCACTTTTAACTCCTTCCAACTGTGTTGATCCTCCATTTATCCTATAAAATTTTTGAGTCGTAAGTTTTATTGCTCCAAGATCACCATGTTCATTACTTCTAACAATATTTTCTAAAGGGATTACATTTTGTACTGTTCCCTTACCAAAAGTCTGTTTACTGCCAATCACAACAGCTCTTTTATAGTCTTGCATGGCAGCTGCCAATATTTCAGAAGCGGAGGCAGAAAGCTCATTTACTAAAATAACAAGCGGACCGTCCCATTGAATTCTTTCATCCTTATCCTCATATACATCCTTATCTTTTCCGGAAGACCTAACCTGAACGATTGGGCCATCTTTTATGAAAAGACCAGCCATTTCCACGACTGTTTTAAGAGATCCGCCTCCATTATCCCTAAGGTCAATTACAAGGCCTTCTGCACCTTCCTTCTTTAAAAGTTCAACTTCTTTGGCCACATCTGTGGCTGCATTTCTTTCGGCATAATCATTAAAATCCACATAGAACTTAGGAAGGTTAATAATCCCGTACTTTTGATTTTCTTTAATAACTGTTGCAGATTTGGCATAACTCTCTTCAAGTTCAACTACATCTCTTGTAATGGAAATTTCTTCTATAGAGCCATCCACTTTCCTAACAGTTAAATCAACTACCGTACCCTTAGGGCCTTTAATTAGTTTGATAGCATCATCCAAACGCATCCCAACAATATTTACAGGTAACTCACCGTTCTGGCCGACTTTTAATATTTCGTCACCAACTTCCAGTTGCTGATTTCTCCACACAGGTCCGCCGGAAATGATTTCAACAATCTTAGCGCCCTCCGGTTTTTTCTGCAATCTTGCGCCAATCCCTTCAAATTTACCAGACATGCCAATGTCAAATTTATCTTTTTCCTCCGGAGCGAAATAATACGTATGAGGGTCAAACTCATCAACTATTGTATTGATATAGTATACAAACCAATCTTCTCGTTTAAGATCGTCTACAAAATCGAAATATTCATCCAAAGTCTTTTTGGTAGATTCTCTGGCCTCTGATTCCATTTGTGAAACTGCCATACCTTCGTAATCTGAATCATCTTTCTTTTTTTGCTCCTGTGCTTTGAATTTAGAATCATACGTTCCAATAGTAGCATATTTTAGTTGTTTCCTCCATCGCTCTTTAAGTTCATTTCTGCTTGCTGCAAATGTCTGGTCCCTATAATCTATATTAATAGATTCCTCGATTGTATAATCGAAAGGATCACTTAAAACTTCGTCATAAACGGATTTGGCATTTTCCATTCGCATCATGAATCTGGAATAAACCATATTAAAGAAAGATATATCTGTATTTCTTATCTGATCATCTATTTGAAATTTGTATTTCTCAAATTCCAAAATATCTTCTTCTAAAAAATATCTTTTTGTAGGGTCAATGACATCTATAAAATCTTCAAAAACACTAACAGAGAAATCATCATTAATTTCTTTTGGCTCATAGTGCCCGCGCTCTAAAATATATGTAATAAGATCTAAGAGTAATTTATCCTTATCATCATTTTCAAATGACTTATTGGTAAAACTGCATGATGCTACCGCAATAAGTATCACCAAAAATCCAAGTATGAGGTTTCTTTTCATGTATTTTTTTTTATTTGTGGCTCGAATTAACCCACTTAATAACAAACTTTAATAATATAAAAAACATAGCAATGCCTATGAATTCCCTAAGATAAAGAAAAAACCATGCCACTTTGCAAGCCTGCAGCATTAATTTTTTGTTAAACACCATTAGAGTTTGTTTCCAACAAGCTTTAATAATCAAGCAGTTGTACCGATTTTTCAGTATAGAGAAACTATATTCAAGAACATACCATAACTATTGTTTTTGAACAGGCCCTCCATTCGTGCGCCATAATAACATATTAAAAACGTATTTTTGCCGTAGAAAGTATGCGGTATGCAAAAACCCCTTATTCTGGTTACCAATGACGATGGAATAACGGCCCCGGGCTTAAGAGCACTTGTTCGATATATGAAGGCAATTGGAGAAGTTGTAGTTGTTGCGCCAGATAGTCCACAATCGGGAATGGGACATGCCATTACACTGGATAGTACGCTTTACTCCAAGAAAATTACCATAGGTCTTGAAAATGGAGGCCATGAAGAGTACAGCTGTAGCGGAACTCCTGCCGATTGTGTAAAATTGGCACTTCAGGAAATACTTGGGAGAAAACCTGACCTCTGCGTTAGTGGCATAAATCACGGTTCTAATTCTTCTATAAATGTTATCTACTCAGGAACCATGAGTGCTGCGATAGAAGCGGGAATTGAAGGTATCCCTGCTATTGGGTTTTCATTATGTGATTATTCATGGGAAGCAAATTTTAAACCCGCTGAAATAGCAATAAAAAAAATTGTAGAAGAGGCACTAAGCAACGGAATCCCTAAGGGAGTAGTTCTCAATGTAAATATTCCTAAAACCAATAATGGTGAAGGCTTAAAAGGAATAAAAGTATGCCGACAGGCAAGGGCCAACTGGAAGGAAAAGTTTGACAAACGAACCAATCCAATGGGCAAAGATTACTATTGGCTTACCGGTGAATTTGAATTATTAGATAAAGGAGAAGACACCGATGAATGGGCCTTAAGTAACGGCTATATCTCAGTAGTTCCCACACAGTTTGATTTAACAGCACATCACGTCATACAGGATATAAACAGCTGGTCTTTAAATGAATAATAAAAAGGAAATATTAATTGGTTTCGCGGTAGGAATTATCGCCAATATCATAGGAACACTTTTGTACATACTTTTGTTTTCCGATTTTGGGATTATGGAAACATTCAATGCAGCAGTTAAACAAGGGCATATTGGCAGTTTGTTAGCCTTAGGTGCAATTTTAAATCTCTTCGCCTTTTTTGGCTTTCTAAAATTAAGAAGGGATCAAAGGGCAAAGGGAGTATTAGTTGCCACTTTACTTACTGCTTTGGTTATTCTCTATTATAAGATTTTCTAGAATGAAGTATTATATTATCGCCGGGGAAGCATCCGGGGATTTGCATGGATCAAATCTTATTAAAGCAATTCTTGCTAAAGACACCAATGCCGAAATCCGTTGTTGGGGCGGCGATCAAATGCAAAAAGCCGGTGGTACTCTTGTAAAGCATTATAAGGAGATGGCTTTTATGGGGTTTATGGAAGTAATTGCCAACTTAAACACCATATTTAAAAGTATTAAATTCTGCAAGGAAGATATTAAATCTTATAATCCGGATGTCATTATTTTTATTGATTATTCAGGTTTTAATTTGAGGATTGCAAGCTGGGCCAAGGAACACAAATACCGTACTAATTACTATATTTCACCTCAAATATGGGCTTCAAGGGAAGGGCGTATCAAAAATATCAAAAGAGATATTGATGCAATGTATGTCATTCTGCCATTTGAAAAAGAGTTTTATGAAAAGAAACACAACTACCCGGTAAGTTTTGTAGGGCATCCATTAATTGATGCCATAGGGCAAATAGATATTGGTAATGAGCAAGAATTTAGAAATGAACATAATCTGGACCCTAATAAACCAATCATTGCCCTCCTTCCCGGTAGCCGAAAGCAGGAGGTTCAACAAATGCTTGGCCTGATGTTAAAGATTACACCTTCGTTTTCAGATTATCAATTTGTAATTGCAGGGGCTCCGAGCCTGGAGTTTGATTTCTATTCAGAATTCTTAAAAAATTATAATGTAAGTATTGTTTTTAACAGTTCCTACGAGTTGTTGAGCCATTCACATGCTGCTCTGGTAACCAGTGGTACCGCTACCCTTGAAACGGCATTATTAAAAGTCCCGCAGGTTGTCTGCTACAAAGGCAACTGGGTTTCCTATCAGATTGCCAAACGAATAATTACCTTGGATTATATTTCACTGGTTAATTTGATTATGGGCCAAGAAGTAGTAAAAGAACTGATTCAGGCAGATTTGACAACAAAAAACCTGAAGCAGGAGTTAACCAAAATCCTGGATGGTCCCACACGCGAAGCACAATTAAATGCCTATAAAGAGTTAGAAAAAAAGCTTGGCGGGAAAGGTGCAAGTGACAAAGCTGCTGCACTTATTATAGAAAATGCTTAATTTTAGTTTCTGGTAGATCATTTATATCCCGGGATGAATAGAAAGATTTTTGTTTTTTTTATCAGTATACTCCTAACCGGATGTGGTATCGTAAAAAAGAAAACCACTTATGGTAAAGAACGGACCATTACTGTTGCGGCATCAGAAAAAGACAGTTTAGCCAAAGCTGAAAAAATTCCTGATTCTAAAGTAACTGTCGTTGTCCTCGAAAAAGCTGATCTGATTATCAATACCGCTATGGCTTACTCCGGTGTTCGATATAAGTATGGTGGAACCACAAAAAAGGGTATGGATTGTTCCGGCCTTCTTTATGTTTCTTTTGGAGAAAACGATATTCCTTTGCCCAGGGTATCATCTCAAATGGCGGACGAGGGTAAGAATATTAAATTAAAAAAAGTCACCAAAGGTGACCTTTTGTTCTTCAAAACCAGTAAAAGAGGAAAAAAAATCAATCATGTCGGACTGGTTGTTGACGTAGATGGACGTGATATCAAATTTATCCACGCTACTTCTTCAAGGGGGGTCATTGTTTCTTCTTTACAAGAAGGATTCTGGAACTATGCTTTCGTTAAAGCGACCAGAGTTCTATGATTGCAAACCACTAATTCTGTCGTATTGGTTTATCTGAATACTTCATTTCAATTTAATCTTGTTAACTGAACTTAACATTCAGTACCCTATACTACTTTAATAGCTTGTAGAATTAACCTGATAAACTCCATGAAGCTATTGGATTTTATCCCGGTAAAGCTAACTCTATTTTTGATTTTCGGGATACTGATAGGGTATTATAACAATATTTCCCTTTTGTTATCGACAGGACTTACCGGTGGGTTCATAGTTTTACTGGGTATATCGTGGACGCGGAAAACCATGCTGGATAATCTGCCATTCGGTTTCCTTTTCCCATTGTGCACAATTGGTCTGGGCATGGTCTCCGTGGCACTTACTTTACCCGATAACAATTCAAAACATTACACGAACTTTAAGCTTCCAAATCAACAATATTTACATCTTAAAATCAATGAGATTCTCAAACCCAATAGCTATAATGAACGCTATATAGCTGATGTAATTGAGATCGATGGTGTACCAGCAAATGGAAGGATTCTCATTAGTAGTAAAAAAGACACGCTTAAGGACAAATTCCGAGTAGATGAAGAAATTTATACCTTCAATCCAGTTGAAAAAATTAGTCTGTCCCTTAATCCATATGGATTTAATTATGCCGATTATCTTAAAAAATTGGGGGTTCTCCATCAACTTAAATTAAACAGTCGGGATTATTTAATTAAAAAGAACGCTTCTTTAACTCTATTGGGTCTCACTGCGGCCATAAGACGCAAAATTATATCAGGTTTAGGCAAGTCTGATTATGGAAGAGAGGAGCTTGGAATTATCCAGGCCCTACTTCTCGGACAACGCAATGAAATTAGCAAGGAAACTTACAAGAATTATAAGAATGCAGGAGCTGTGCATATCCTGGCCGTTTCGGGATTGCATATTGGAATAGTATTATTACTATGTCAATTTCTGCTAAAACCTCTGGAACGTTTACCCAGGGGAAAGATTCTCGTCTTGATACTTACGGTGATTCTTCTCTGGGGATATGCCCTGCTGGCTGGTTTATCACCTTCTGTGATAAGAGCCGTTAGTATGTTTTCTTTTGTTGCCTATGCCATGTACCTGAACCGGCCCACCAGTACATTTAATATCCTGGCATTATCCATGTTTTTTATTCTGTTGATCTATGACCCTATGTTACTTTTTCAAGTGGGGTTTCAATTGAGCTATGCAGCAGTATTTTCAATTTTTTGGTTGTTTCCCATGTTACAAGACCTCTGGAATCCAGAAAATGTGATTTTTAAAAAATGTTGGCAATTGGTATCAATTTCCTTAGCCGCTCAAATTGGGGTCCTACCCCTTAGCCTTTTCTATTTTCACCAGTTCCCCGGATTATTTTTTATCTCAAATCTGTTAATTGTACCATTCTTAGGTTTAATTCTGGGAATAGGTTTTCTGATCATAGCCCTTATGCTAGTAGATATCCTTCCAAATAGTTTATCCATACTATACAATAAGCTTATATCCCTGATGAATAAAGTTGTTGAATGGGTAGCCCAACAGGAATCCTTTATTTTCACGGATATTCCCTTTGATTTTTTACAGCTTGTATTGAGCTATCTACTCATTTTTACTGTGATATTTAGTCTTATCGAGAAGAAATTTAAAAACATACTGACGGCAGCTTTATGCATTATAGCCTTGCAATTATGGCTTATTTCTTCCACAGTAAAAAAAGGCAGGGAACAAAAAATTATCGTTTTACATAAAATTGGCACCTCGGCACTTCTATATAAAAATGGTAATTATTTAGATGTAAATTGCTTAGATTCTGTTGCGGTGATAAGCTTAGTTAAAAATATCATGGTAGAAGAAAACATCAAAAAAGTTAACTACAAAACGCTACAAAACAGCTATCACTTAAAGGGTCAAAATCTGTTAATATTGAATAAGCCTGAAATTATCTTACAAAAATTTCAGAAAACCGATTATGTTATCCTTGGAAATTCGCCTAAAATAAATCTTAACCGCTTCCTGGACTCTATTAAACCAAAAAGCATTGTAGCAGATGGAAGCAATTATAAAAGTGATATCCCAAGGTGGAAAAAATCGTGTTCAGACAGAAAACTGCCATTTTATTATACCGGTGAAAAAGGAGCGTTTATCTTAGAAATAGAATAAATCAGCGCACTCCGTGCATAAGTCTTTTTAAAACCGGATTTAGTAATATAGCAATAAAACCAAAAGTAATAGGCACCAGGGTAAACATTAAAAAGAACGTGCTTAAAGAATACTGCTCAGAAATTTTATCTATCATTCCCCCCATAGTTCCAGCAGCTTTTTGTCCTATGGCTATTGCAAGATACCAAATACCAAACATAAATCCGATCATTCTGGCCGGCACCAGTTTACTCAAATAAGATAAACCTACAGGTGAAAGACATAATTCTCCCATCGTATGAAGCAAATAGGCCAAAATAAGAAAAATCATACTTACAGAAGCCGTTTTTGACCCGGGTGTAATTCCTGCTGAGCCATAAGATAAAATGGCAAATCCAAGACCTAAAAGAATTAATCCCAGACCGTATTTCATAGCAGCACTCGGATTGTACTTGCTTTCCCACCATCGTGAAAACATAGGAGCCAGGGTTATTATAAAAAAGGAGTTTAGAATTCCAAACCAGGATGCATCTATCTGATTTCCCTCTTGTGAAAATTTGTCAATCAACCTATAAATGACCAAACTCCAAATCCCAATAAATGCCAATCCTAATACAATATTTGATAAGCCAATTCTGGAATATGTTTTTTTAAATAACAGATATAAAACCCATGTAATAATTATGAGAGGTACAGTTGTAAGTAAGGCATCCACCACTTTGAAAATCATTGCCGAAGAGCCCACCAAATTTCTATTGGTGTAATCTCTTGCAAAGAGGGTCATAGATCCTAACGCCTGTTCAAAGGCTGCAAAGAAAATTACAGTAAATATCCCAAAGAAAACAACAGCAATAATCCGGTCTCTTACCAAAGGAATATATCTTGAAATCCTTGAGACAAGAAGAATAAGGAACAAAACTAGTGCAAAGAGTACTACAAAATTTGAACCTGATAATCCCCAAATATCGAAAGGCAATAAATTATCCCCACTTATCTTCTCAATTGGATCATTAAAGAGATAGAGCAATCCTCCTATAGCAGAAAGGGCTATAAGGATATAATCAAATGTAGTAAACGGATTTAATTTTTCCGCCGCCTTCTCTTCTTCAATAATCTCCGGAGATTCTTCATTAATGTTTTGAGGCAATTCTACCTTATGAACTTTGCTTGGCTTACCACCCACACTGCCAAATAGTTTTTTAGCTAATAAAAATTGCATCATTCCGAAAAACATAAAAATACCTGCCAGTCCAAATCCCCAGGACCATCCAAAATTCTCAGCCAAATACCCGCATAGCATCATTCCGAAAAATGCCCCGGCATTAACACCCATATAAAATATAGTGTATGCTCCATCTTTTTTGGATTCTTTGCCTTTATACATTTCCGAAATAATCGAAGTAATATTAGGTTTAAAAAACCCGGTTCCTATTACCAAAAAGGCAAGACCCAGATAGAAAGTAGTGGTAGTTTCTACTGCCATAAAAGCATGACCCAAAGTCATAATAGCGCAACCTATTACAACAGCTATACGATATCCCGTAAATTTATCTGCAATATAGCCTCCAACAATAGGGGTTAAATAAAGTAACGAAGCATAGGTGCCTATAAGTGCCAGGGCATGTTCTCTGGGCCAATCCCATCCCGGATTATCGCTGACAAATGGGGCAGTAAGGAAGAGGATCAAAAGAATACGCATTCCATAAAATGAAAAGCGTTCCCACATTTCAGTAAAAAACAAGACAAATAGGCCTGCAGGATGTCCTAAGACTTTATCCTTAAACAGATTTTCGACATCAGTATTCATTTGCTATAGTTTGGTTGTTAATATAAGGCTAAATCCCTGGCTCTAACCCAGGGTCTTAATGGGCAGGGTCTCCCTCATCCTCCTCTGCACCGTGTGTTAATCTTTTTAAGGGTTTCAGAACAGCGATCACCAACAAGCCGAAGATGACACAAAAGATAGTAATCCCTGCAAAGATATTCAGCTCCCCAGCATCTGAGGCCGATTCTCCTATTAATCCGGCTACCTTATTCCCCAACCCGGTAGCAGCAAAATAAACCCCCATCATAAGGGCACCATAACGTACGGGAGCGAGCTTGGTTATAAAAGACAACGCTACCGGAGAGGCACATAACTCCCCTATGGTGTGGAAAAGATAGGCCAATGCTAACCAATACAGGGCAGATTTACCCAAGGTTTCATACTGCATAGAAGCAAAGACCATAAAGACAAATCCTAAGCCCATGATGATAACTCCATTTGCCATTTTAAAAAGTGAGGAAGCTTCTTTCCCTCTATGCTTCCACCACATCCAGAAATTGGCAACGGGAACAGCAAATATCATTATATAGAAAGGATTGAAAAACTGAAAAGCGGCAGCAGGAATTTGATAGCCAAATAAGAACCGGTCCGTCCTGTTCTCTGCATACAAATTCATCAGGCCACCAGCCTGTTCAAATGCCCCCCAAAAGACGATTACAATGATAAAAGAAAGTAATAAAACCAGGTAACGGTCCTTCTCTATTTTTGAACGCAGGTCCCCATAAATGGTTACCATCATGCCAACAACGATAGAGAGGAACACAAAGAAAATAATATAGGCGAGCCTCTGATTCTCTATGTAGTACCAAGCTACAATACTGGAAGAAAGGGCAAGGAAAAAAGTGACCAACAATGGGGTTCTGGTACTGAATTGCCTGTTAAAAATATCTTTTATGGACACGTTGTCGCTATCGACTTTTATTGCCTTTGGCTTATTTCCTACAGTTACCAGATACTTTTGTCCTGAAAGGTAAATAACCTGCCCCAAAACCATCCCTATAGCCGCTAAACCAAACCCGGCATGCCAACCCCACTCATCCGCTACCCAGGCCACAAGCAAGGCAGCCAAGGCTGCTCCGGTATTTATCCCAATGTAAAAAATTGAAAATCCTTTATCCCGGCGTTCGTCTCCTTGTCGGTACAAGCCCCCAACCAGTGTAGATATATTGGGTTTAAGCATCCCTACCCCGGCGATAATCAGTCCCAAGCCGGTATAAAAGGCCCACATAAGCTCTATAGATAAAATACCATGACCGGCCACTAGTAAAAAGCCTCCGATCATAACAGCTCTTTTTTGTCCTATTATCTTATCTGCTATAATGCCCCCGGGGATAGAAGCCACATAGACCAGCATTGTATACCAACCGTACAAGGACAAAGCCTCTCCGTCTAACCAGCCTAATCCGGGGTTATCTCCCCTGGTCTGCGCAGTCAGATACAAGACCAGAATACCTCTCATACCGTAGTAGGAGAAGCGCTCCCACATTTCAGTCATAAACAGAATATAGAGCCCTGTTGGGTGTCCGAAGAGTTCTTTCTGATGTGCTGGTTTTGGTGTCGTAGTCATGGCTTGTTTTGGTTTGTTATAGATTGTTCTTTATAAAAATGGTCATTTTGGTATATAGATGTAATCTGGTATTACCCCCCTTAATACTATGGTCTTTGTCGGGATATATTGCCCAGTCAAATTGTTTGTTGGCCTGTACCAGGGCTTCAATCATGCGCATACTGTTTTGCACGTGTACATTGTCATCACCTGAGCCGTGCACCAACAAATAATCTCCCTTTAATAGTTGGGGATAATTAAAAGGTGAATTCTCATCGTAACCTCCCGGATTCTCAGCCGGGGTTCTCATGAATCGTTCTGTATAGATAGAGTCATAAAACCTCCAATTGGTGACAGGTGCAACGGCAATAGCTAATTCAAAAGTATCGTTGCCTTTCAGGATGCAGTTTGTAGACATATGCCCGCCAAAACTCCAGCCCCATATCCCAGTTCTATCCGGGTCTATAAAAGGGTATTCACTTAGTTTTTTAGCTGCCGCAATTTGATCCTCAGTTTCATATTTCACTAAATTCAAATAAGTTGCCTTCTTAAAATCACGTCCCTTAAAACCGGTACCCCTGCCATCCACGCAAGCAACAATATACCCCTGTGAAGCCAGAATCTGATGCCAATAGTCATTTGAGCCCATCCATGTATTGGCTACTTTTTGAGAGCCCGGCCCGCTGTACTGAAACATTAATAAGGGATATTTTTTGGAAGGATCTAAATCTTTTGGTTTCACCATCCACATGTTCAATTCGTTGCCATTGATAGACAGTTTAGAAAATTCCTTAGGGCTTAACTCATATTGCGCCAGTTTGCTTACAAGGCTATTATTGTCTAAAATATCTTTTAATTTATCTCCCGATGCAGCCTTATGCAATGTGAATTCAGGAGGTGTAATGGAATTGGAAAACCCATTTATAAAATAAGTAAAATCTGCACTAAACTCGGCAGAATTGGTTCCTTCTTTTGAAGAGAGCCTCTTCTTATGCTTACCGCTTCTTTCAATACTATAGATATCTCTGTTTATTGATCCATTCTCTGTGGACTGGTAATAGACTCTATCCTTCTTTGGATCATATCCATAGTAATCGGTAACTTCCCAGTCTCCATTGGTAATCTGGTGCAATAGGTCCCCGCTTTCAGAATATAAGTAAATGTGATTATACCCATCCTTTTCACTGGTCCATATAAAGCTATCATCGGCCAGAAAAGTGAGGTTATCTGAAATATCTACATAAGCATCGTCTTTTTCCTCAAGTAAAAGGGATATTGAGCTATTTTGCAGGTTTACGGTATATAAATTTAATTTATTTTGGTGTCTGTTTAATGTTTGAACACTTATATAATTCGGATTGTTCATCTGATTTATCCTGGGTATGTAATATGCATCCGGGAGTGAGATTTCTGTAATTTTCTCTGATTCAATATCAAAGGTATGCAACGTAACTACAGAATTATTTTCCCCGGCTTTGGGATACTTAAAGATATTTTGAAAAGGATATAAGTTTGTTCCATAAACATCCATCGCATATTCAGGAACAGCAGTTTCATCAAATCTTAAAAAAGCAATTTTTGTCCCGTCTGAATTCCATTCAAAAGCCCTGACAATTTTAAATTCCTCTTCGTATACCCAATCTGCAATGCCATTAATAATCATATTCCTCTCTCCGTCTGAGGTCATTTTTAATATTTTTCCATCGGCTATATTAAAAAGATACATATTATTATTGTTGGCAAAAGCTACCTTTTTACCATCCGGTGAAAAAGTGGGTTCCTGAATCCATGTATCTGATATTTGCGTTATTTCTTTGGTGACAGTATCATATATATAATAGATACCCAATTTAGAACGTCTGTATATTGGAGTCTCTTCTGTTGCCAGTAATATTTTTGATTCGTCTTTACAAAAGGTATATGAGCTAAATGCCGCTTTTGAAGTTAAGTCCTGTGAAGAGACAACAGTTTCTATCTTCTCTAATGTATTATAATCGTATTTATCAATGCTGACAATACCTTTGGCTTTATCTGTATTTAAAACTGTGTAGTGTTTGCCATTTTTTAAAGGATAAATGGCTTCCATGCCCTCGGTTGCATATGCTCCTGACCAAAGCTCTTCCAGAGAAATCATTTTTTGTTGAGCTGTTGAGTAATTTAAAAAGCAAATGGCAAGAAAAATAAGAACGAGAGATTTATTCATAAAATCTTAAAAATTGATTATAAACTCCCAAGTTTACTAATATTTTTGCGAAAAAAATAACTTTGAACTTAAAATATTGCAACTTTATACCCCAAGACCTCGAATAAAGAAACCCCTTGGCATAATTGTGTAATCACTATCTTTGCCCTCATAGAACACTAGCCTATGAAAACACCGATCCAGGGTTTTTCCAAACTTTCCAAAGAAGAAAAAATCAATTGGATTGCCGATAATTATACTGATAATTCGGATACCACAATAGGAATACTTAAAAAATACTGGAATAAAGATAAAGGGTTACAAAAACTCCATGATGAATTTATAGAGAATACGATCAGTAACTATTACCTGCCTTTTGGAATTGCTCCTAATTTTCTTATTAATGACGAATTATATGCCATCCCTATGGCTATTGAAGAAAGTTCTGTTGTTGCGGCTGCCAGTAAAGCTGCCAAATTCTGGCTGGATAAGGGCGGATTTAAGACTATCGTACTAGGTACCCAGAAGATAGGGCAGGTGCATTTTATCTTTAAAGGTTCTACGGAGAAATTACAAGTATTTATTGATGAAATAAAGCCAATATTAATTGGTGATACTAAATCCATCACCCGAAATATGGAAAAACGCGGGGGTGGAATAACATCAATAGAACTAAGAGATTTGACTCATAAACTTGATAGCTATTATCAGTTGCATTGTAAGTTTGAAACCCTTGATGCTATGGGTGCAAATTTCATCAACTCCTGTCTGGAGCAATTAGCTACCACCTTGAAGAGAGAAGCCCAAAACTATAAGTTGTTTAACAAAGATGAACAGCAAATAGAAGTCGTTATGAGTATTCTTTCTAACTATGTGCCGGAATGCCTTGTTCGGGCCGAGGTAAGATGCCCCATTAATGATCTGGAGGTGGAACAGTCTGTTTCCCCAAAAGAATTCGCAGAAAAAATGGTGAGGGCAGTTAATATCGCTAATGTTGAACCTTACAGAGCGGTTACCCATAATAAAGGAATAATGAATGGGATAGATGCCGTTGTTCTCGCCACGGGCAACGATTTCAGGGCGGTAGAAGCCGGAATACATGCTTATGCAGCAAAAGATGGATCTTATCGAAGCCTTACGCATGCCTCTTTGGAGGATGGTATTTTTAGATTTTGGATAGAAGTGCCACTGGCTTTAGGAACCGTTGGAGGGCTTACCAGATTACATCCCTTAGTAAATCTCGCTCTGGAGATTTTACAAAAACCATCAGCCCGTGAATTAATGCAAATTGTTGCAGTGGCCGGATTGGCTCAGAATTTTGCCGCAGTCAGATCATTAGTCACAACAGGAATTCAGGAGGGTCACATGAAAATGCATTTGCTAAATATTCTTAATCAAATGAGTGCCTCAGATGATGAAAAGAAAACTTTGGTAGCT
This sequence comes from uncultured Eudoraea sp., assembly GCF_947260015.1. Classification (GTDB taxonomy): domain Bacteria; phylum Bacteroidota; class Bacteroidia; order Flavobacteriales; family Flavobacteriaceae; genus Eudoraea. The sequence continues at coordinate 99,140 of NZ_CAMYOM010000013.1, forward strand.
TATTTTAAAAAGAATGCCGCCACTCATAGCGCAGTTGTTGAAGCACTTCAAAATTTACGAAACAATCTATGACGCAACATTTTTACAGCAATGGTAAGTTGTTGCTTACCGGAGAGTACGTAGTTCTTGATGGCGCGCTATCCTTTGCCCTGCCTACTAAATACGGGCAAGCCTTAACGATAAAAGAATTAGATTCACCAGTGATCTTATGGACAAGCCTGGATGAAAAAGGTGAAATATGGTTTCATACCTCTCTGCAATTAGAATTTTTTAGGAACCCGGAGGTGGAAATTCCAAATGAAGTGGAAAATCTATTTACATCTACAGATAAGGTGTCCAAAATGTTATTAAAAATTCTGCTGGAGGCCAAAAGGTTGAACCCGAATTTTTTAAATGGGAAAATGGGATATGAAGTACATACAACCCTAAGCTTTCCAAGAGATTGGGGACTTGGATCTTCCTCTACTCTTATCAGTAATATTGCACAATGGGCAAATGTTGATCCTTATGCTCTTTTGTCCGAAACATTTAATGGAAGTGGATACGATATTGCCTGTGCACAGCATAATCGTCCAATAATTTATCAAATTAAGCGTGGGGAACGATTTATAAAGGAAATTGAATTTATCCCTCCATTCAAAGACGATTTGTTCTTTGTACATCTAAACAGAAAGCAAAACAGTAGAGAAGGGATTACCAGATATAAGAAACAGGAATTTGATAAAGAAACTTTAATTAATAAAATTTCAGAACTAACAGAAGAATGTATTTGTTGTACTGAAATAACCAGATTTAAGGAATTGATGAACATTCATGAATTGCTTTTGGCAGACATCCTTAATCTGACACCTGTAAAGGAAAAGCTATTCCCTGATTTTGAAGGGTCTATAAAAAGTTTAGGGGCATGGGGCGGAGATTTTGTACTTGCCATAGGTGATAAAAATACTCCTGAATACTTCATTAACAAGGGATATAAAACTGTAATTCCATTTGCGAAAATGATATTATAAAAAAACCTCTCATAAGAGAAGCTTTTTTATGCTAACGACACTTTAGAATCCTTTTCTAAAAAGTTTTTAACGGTAAACGATATAATTCTTAATAGAAAGTTGCTCGGTTATCTATAATCTCTGAATTTTCCTTTAAGGCATTGTACACACTTGTATTTACCCGGGTACCGTTTGAAGCCTGCAGAGAATTTGCGAATGTGGTATAATTTTCCAGCTTAGGGCCTTCATTTTTATTGGTTACTTCAATTTTAAATACTCCGGTTTCACCTTCAATAAGATCTGAAACACTACCCTGAGCCATGGCGAATGCAGTGCCCACAACTAAAGGTTCTCTACCGGCGCCCGGTATTGTAGGAGTTTTAACTGTTAATGAAGAGGCTGTAGATATATTAGTATTATTGCCTGAAGCTAAATCCTCAATAGATTTCCCCTGGTTTTGAGAAATAATTTTTGCAGCTTTTTTTACTTTGCGAATCTTTGGAAGGACATTAGCTGAAGCATCTTCAACAGACATTAAACCTTCTTCATACTTCGCCGTTAGCTGCACAACGGCATAACCGTTGCTAATTCCAAACCTCTTAATATCACCTATTTCTGTTTCCGAATTAAATGCCCATTGAACAATAGATCGTTGGTTAGAAAGTCCTGGAAGGTTTTCGTCCAATTGATTTATTTTATTAACTGGTCTTACCAAGTATTCATTTTCTTTTGCCAAATCGGAAAAAGACTTCTCTGATGAGGTTGCTGCCATTTCAAATTTAGTCGCATCTGTAAACAGTGTATTTAATGTCTCGTTTGAGGCCTCAATTTCCCTGCTTAGAGTTGCCAGCTGTACAAGATCTTCCTTATCATCTACACGTACAATATGATAACCAAATTCTGTTTCAACTAATCCAATATGGCCCTCCGCATTTCCAAACGCAAAATCATTGAACTTAGGTGTCATTACCCCTTCTTGAAAGTAACCAAGGTCACCCCCTCTTGGGGCAGAAGGCCCGTCGGAATTATCTCTTGCGAGTTGGGCAAAAACGGCTCCTTCGGCTTTAGCTTGTTTTACTAAATCATTTGCTTTGGCCTCGGCTTCTTCTTTGGTTCTCTTGATTTCTGGGTTTGCTCTTTCGGCTCCTTCCCAAGTGATCAGTATATGACTGGCCTTTACAGATCCATTTGGCTTTTTGTTCACCATTTTGGTGATTTTAAAGCTTTCGCCATCCTGATAAGGTCCAAATAAATCCCCAATATTTAAGGCCATTAGAGTATCCGCAAATTTTATAGGAAGTTCATTTTTCGACTTAAAAATAGTATCGAATTTGCTATCAGAATTTCTATCAAGAAAAGCAGCGTTGTCTTTTGTATTTCTAAATCCCGGAATAGTATCTGTTTCATCGCGTTCTTCAAAATATTCTACAGTATCACCAAGAAGTTTTGTTATTTGATCTTTTATGGCAGTCTCATCTGCAATAGAAGCCTTATCTTCAAAATAGACAAATTGAATATCTCTGGAACTTTGCTGCTCGTATTCTTCCGTATGTGCACTAATATAGTCCGAAATTTCTTTTTTTGTAATAACAAAAGAACTATCAGGAATGGAGGTGTAAGGAATTCTCACATATCTTATATCTACTTTATCGGTAGTTAATTTATAATCTAATTCTCCTTCTTTCAAAGTGGCACCAACTCCTGCTCTTATTAAATTAAAATACGTTTGTTCCTTTGAGCTTTGAATGATAGTCTCTTCATCCTGCAACCAATCTTCATATTGTGCAGGGGCATTAATTTTCAATTCAGCAATAAAATCCCGAAATTTTGTTTCATCAAAGTTTCCATTCTCATCAGAAAATTGAGGATTCTGAGATATCCCGGGGCTGGATTTAATTACATTTATTATCTGGTCCTGTTCAACAGAAATACCCAGATCTTCTATCTGTTGTCCTAAAATAGTGTTCCGTTCTACCTGGTTCCAGACAGAATTTACTAATTGCATGGATGAAGTTGTTGGTCCGGACCTTCTTGATGCTCTCTCAATTTTTCGTCTAAAGTCGTCGACAGAAATTTCATCTCCATTAATTTCACCCACAGAAGACCCAACTTTTCCACCAGAAAAATCATTACTGGTAAAAATTCCAGAAACTACGAATGCAAATAAGGCCATCCCAATGATCAGTATTAAGATAGTTGTTCGTTTTCTAATATTCTCTAGAATTGCCATTTTTTGTTTATTTAAAATCAGTTGGCGAAATTAGTATTTTCCATTAAGAAATAAAAACTTAACGCTTGCTATCTGGTTCATATTTATAGGACTAATCCTTTTCCAGGACCTGAAGTGATACTAAATCTATTTTTGTGTTGGAAACTTCCAGGATTGTAAACAAAAAATGCTCTACACATATTTCAGAATTCTGGTCAGGGATCTCACCTGTCTCATTCACTATTAGTCCGCCAAGTGTTTCGTATTCCTCGCTTTCGGGAAGTTCCAGCTTGTATTGCTCATTAAGGTAATCTACTTCCAATCTGGCAGAAAATTTATAGGTATTACTATTTAGTTGCTCTTCCAGTAGATCTGTTGAATCATGTTCATCCTCTATTTCGCCAAAAAGTTCCTCCACAATGTCTTCAACGGTCATTATTCCGGAAGTACCACCATACTCATCGAGCACTAAGGCAATACTTTTTCGTTTTTTCGTCAACACATTAAGAATATCCTGAATTAACATGGTCTCCGGCACAAACTCTACAGGCAGCAGTATACTTTTAATTAATTTAGGCTTCTTAAATAGCTCATAAGAATGGATATACCCAATAATGTTATCTATCGTGTCTTTAAAGACTAATATTTTTGATAAGCCGGTTTCTGTAAAAAGTTTAGCCAGGTTTTTAGGAGTTTCATGTAATTCCACTGCTATAATCTCAGTCCTGGGAACCATAACTTCCCTTGCCTTTACTGCAGAAAATTCAAGTGCATTCTGAAAGATCTGAATCTCAGAATCTATCTCATCCTCTTCCAACACAGTTTCCATTTGTTCTGTAATATAGTCCCCTAATTCAATCTTGCTAAAAGCCAGTTGTACTTCATCACCGTCTGTCTTAAAAAAGGCCTTGAGAAGTACATCGGAGACTTTAATGACAAAATCAGAAATAACGGAAAACATCAAATAAAAAAAATAAGCCGGAATCGCGAAAAATTTAAGAAGTTTATTCGCATAGATCTGAAAAAGTACTTTGGGTAAAAATTCTGCTGTAAGCAAAATAATAATTGTGGATATTAACGTCTGTGTCAAGAGGCTAAAATCTGTAAGCATAAGTTCAATAAAGTTATTGTCTGCAGGTAATTTGGTTTGGAACCAATTCATCAATAACTCTCCCATATACAGTCCATATACCACCAGAGCAATATTATTTCCGATAAGCATGGTAGCAATAAACTTTGAAGGTTTATTGGTTAAGCG